>JAEZCT010000053.1 GCA_023433405.1 Bacillota bacterium
CGCAGAACGTACCCAAAACCGCCGTCACCGACCCGACCAAGGCTGTGGGCAAATATGCCATTATGGATATCGCAAAGGAGGAAAACCTGCTGTCCACTAAGCTCGCGGAACTGCCACCCCAGGGTAATGCCTATCTTTCCGAGCTTGCGAACGGCGACCTTGCCGTATCGGTATCGGTCAAAAGCTTTGCGGCGGGGCTGTCAGGCAAGCTAATCCCCGGCGATATCGTCACGGTATACGCAAACCTCAGCAACAACCCGAACCAGTATGATTACCGCTCGGCGCTCATATCCGAGCTGTATTATGTGGAGGTGCTGGCCGTATCCAACGAGGATGTGGGCGACACCAGCGACTACGAGCCGGATCCCGAAAATTCCGACGGTCGGGCGGATACCCTTCCCACCACCGTCACCCTGCGCTGCATCAATCTCGAGCAGGCCAGAGTATTGACCGGGCTTGAGGCCAACAGCGCCATCCATCTGGCGCTCATCTGCCGAAACGACGAGGCGTACAAGCAGGAGCTGCTCGACGCGCAGGAGCAGTACTTTATCCTTTTGGCCCTCCAGCAGATATTCCCGCAGCAGCAAGACAACACCTCGTCCTCAGAGAGTACATTACGACCCGGACATCATCGGCGTGGGCGAGATGCGATCGAAGGAGAGCTTCACCGCCGCCGAGACGAGCCTGACCAACCACACGGTGGTGACCACCACCCATGCGGGCAGCGCGGCGGACGCCTATGAGCGTATGGTGATGCTGGCAAAAAAGGCGCATGAGTTTACCGACGCGACACTCTACCGGCTGATGGCAAAGGCGTTCCCCATCATTGTTTTCCAAAAGTTCTACGCCGACGGCAGCCGCAGGATCTCGGAGATTATCGAGGGCGAGGGCGTGACCGGCTCGGAGGTGAAATACCGCACCCTATACCGCTACCTGGTTCAGGACAACTACACCGACGAGCTTGGGAACGTGACCGTCACCGGGCATTTTGAAAGGGTCGAGCCGGTTTCCGACCACCTGCGGGAGCGACTGATTGATGCGGGTGTGGCTAGGGTTGTGGCGGAGGGGGTGTAGTATGTTTCAGTTGTTATTTTTGTATAATTATGTTATCGTTAATTGTGGCTGGGAATAATCTAAATATTTTCATAGAGGAAGGGAATACAAATATTATGGGAAAAATACGATCGCTTTTTATTTGCATTATACTAGCTTTGGGTTTTGTGAGCTGTTCAAGTAACGAAAGCTTTTATGTAACTTCACAAAACGAAAGCCAAAATTATTACAAGTATGAAAGCATAAATGAGCCTTTGCAAAAAGAAAAAGGCGAGCTTAAAAAGATCACCTCTCCTCTTATGAACGATGAGACATATTCCTTTTGTGACTTCATCTGGCTCAACGATCGTGAAGTGTTAATCTTGCAGAGAAACCAGACGAACGAACTGCTTTATCGGTTAATTGCATACAATGTTATCGATTCAAGTGAACGATTATTCTTTTCATGGGGATCGAAACAATTCAGTAATTCGGAGATTTTTCTGTCGGAAAACCAGATAAAGGTTTATTCTGATTATCGCTTATATGAACTGGATATGAGTGGAGTGGTTTTACGTGAAACCGAATACAAAGTGACTTATCGTCAACTATCTATAGACGGTGATTATGCTGAGAGGTCGAGTAGCGGCGGTACATATATCATAAATGCATTTACAGACTCATGGCGAAAAATTTTCGACAACACCGATAAAGTTTATTATCACCCAATAAGTTTTGGCTGGTCGTCCGATGGCCAATATCTTGCTTTAACCAAAGAAGAATGGAAAACAATAGAAAATCCCGATACCAAATCTGACTCATTTTTTATGATAACTGGTGTTGTGATTGTGGATAAGGAAGGTAATCCCGTTCTTATGATTCCATTTGAAGGGGACGGGTACATGGAATGGCTCTATGACTCCCATGAAATAGCCTTATTAAGGCATCCAGACACGGTAACTCCCCTTGATTCGCTTATGATAGTAGATACACGCAGTGGCGAGCAAGTGGGGAGCTATGATTTCACGAACCGCGAGACTGTTCTTTTCAACATAGGTAAGCAGGACTGTGTTATGCTAATTGATGCCATTACGTATGATGAAATCGGCGCACCCTCTGAATGCGATACTTATATATACAATTATCAAGAAAGCGAAAAGGAGTTTTTTTGCAAGCTTAATGAGTATCCGGGTAGAATACTGTTCTCACCTGATGGTCAACGTGCAGTGCTGATGATTGGCTTTGAACATGATATATATTTATACAACTTTTCATAAGAACAGCTAAAGGGGCCTTTTCTGGCCCCTTTGTGCTTAACTACTACATGTAATCGTACGGTTTCATGGATTTCATTGAAGTATTAGAATCGGGTACCGGTATTTGAGCAGTTCCTTTGGTGTTTACCTCAAAGTGGAGGTGTCCATAAGGAGCTTGCTGAGTACCGATTTTGGCACCTACAATTACTGGATTGGTCACGCTGGTTGACAAATGAAGGTAAATGCGATTGGGCGAGAGACCATTAAAAGCTACTTGACCTCCAGCAGTTGTGCCTACGGTTGCCGTGCCAGCATGTGCCGATTTTATCGTGGAACCATTTGACGAATAAATATCGACCCCCTCATGGAATTTACCCTTGTATTCACCGCTGGTCATTATGGCACCGTAAAGGTTATACATACTGTTTACGTTTGTAGCGCCAGAGCCAAACACTTTGTTATAGAAGTTTTTAACCGCAGTAGTGATGGTTGAGCTCCATGCGCCATCAGCAGAAAATGCGGAGGGATGAAAATACTCTACGTTTTCTGCATAAATGCTATTAGCTTCGTTTTTGGGCATACCAGTCATTCGCCTAATAGGTTCGATGCTCCAAGTTGTTCCACTAGAGGCCGTTGTCGTGAACGTGCATTGAGTGCTATTGCTTACTAGATAATATGTTCCTACCTTTATTTTGCATTTTTCCCCACGTAAGTGCCCGAGTCTACTTCTTCTAAGGTGATTGTTGCCGATGTAGCAGATATTTCAGCTTTGTTTGTTGAATTTTTTGACAAGTATCGGCTGCCAATAGTCCTTCCGTATTCTGTAGCTAGGTTACTACCATTCCAATACCAAAACTCGGAACGAAATCCGTTTTGAGACGCAGTCTTAATGGTCGTACCCGCAGCGGCCGCACTTGTAATAGAAGAAGTGAGGTCATAGTTCACTTTTAGTGCGGTACTGGTGCCATCGACACAAAAGCGATACACACCCGATGACAAAGATAAAGTTGCCATAAAAATCTCCTTTTGCATATTTTTTGAAAGCTTTGTTTTCATCTCCCCTCCTGCAGTAAGGGGCTCTGATTCAGCTTTCATAAGATATAAAGTAGATTTTGCGATAATTGTAAACCTGTGCATTATAATATTTGTTGACTAACAACAACGCACAAATAATAACATCGGGAGCAAAGCCTAGGCTTGCTCCCGATGCTGCATGAGCAGAGTGGTTTCGTCACTTAATTTTCTGCTCCAACATTTTTTTGATTTCATTCATATCCTGTAACGCCTGAGATAATTCCGAAATAATACTATGGTATTTTTTATCTCTTTCATCCTGTCGTTCGTCACGCTTCTCTTGCCCCTTGAGAATATAGAAGATTAGAATAATACTTAGAATCGCCCATATCCCTTCTGGCGCAAAATAACTGATAATGTCGCCAAGCTCCATGTTTACACCTCCTTTTCATGTATATATAGCTTCTTAAGCTTTTCCAACGCCCTTATTTTCGCTTGATTAACTGCTTGTCTTGATATTCCCATTACTTGCCCTGCTTCATCAACTGTAAGACCAGAAAAATACAAAAGTTTTACTATTTGATATTGCTTTTCCGATAGGTACTTTTTAAGCGTATATAGCGCAATTTCATCATAGTTGTTGTATGTAAACCGTCATTTTCTCTACATAATCTTTTTGACTATCAGTTAAGTCGCTTGTATAAAAAATATGATTTCTATTGCTTTGTTCTTTTTTTGAACGTCTTATGTAATAATTTTTTATGGACTTCTCTAAATACGCTAAAACATATGGATCGTCGTTGGGAGAAAACGTAGTTACTCTAAAAGAGCTTATTAACTCAATAAAATCTAACTGTATATCTGCCTTAGAATCCTCATAGTGTAACAGTGACGCATATTTGTTAATCAAAGGTTTAAAATCATCTACTAATCCTTGCAGATTTTGCCCTTTACTCTTTTGCGCTAGAAATATTCGATCAATAAGTTTTGAAAATCCCATAAGCATCACCTTCCTTTATAAGGTAATAAGCGAAATATATTCTATTTGTAAACTTGCGGTATCTTGTTTTTTAAATACTGTTTTATATGGAAACAAAGTAAAAAAGTTAATAGTGCTCTCTTGCTTATGGGTTATAAAAAAATACAAATTTTTTAATTAATTTAAGTAATACCAGTTAATTGACAAAAGAAACCGCCATAATTCTGGCGGTTTCTTCATATGACCCCACAAAACCAAGAAAGGAAGATCCCATGCTAAACCTAACAGTCATACTCCTCCTCCTAACCGCCGCAGGCTGCTTCCTCGGCGTAAGCCCCGGTGCTGTAATCAAACGCTTCTCCTCTCTCACGGACGCGGCACGAACGTGGTTTGATGAGTTCGCCGAGCGGCAGAAGGAGGGCCGCAAGAACAATTTGCGCCAGCGCATCGATGTCGCTCTGGGCAGACAGCGCACAAACTTCTGGACACAAAACTTCGAGCAGGCACGGCGTGTTCTTGTGACCACGAACCAGCAGGGGAAGCTAAGGCTTCTCAACAGCTTGTGCGTGGTCTTTTTATTTGCCGGGGCGGCGGTGGCGCTCGCCGCGCAGAACATCCTGCTTCTGCCCGTGCTCAGCGTGGGCGCGACGCTCATCCCCATGTGGTACATCAAGTACAACGAGTACCATTACATCAACCGCCTGTCCGGTGAACTGGAGGTGGCGCTTTCTGTCATCACCACCTCGTATCTGCGCACCGAGAACCTTTTGCAGTCGGTGGAGGAAAACCTGCGGTATATCGATGGGCCGGTCAAGGAGGTGTTCGCGGGCTTTCTCAATGAGGTGAAGTTCGTCAACGCGAACGTCCCCACGGCCATCGAAAAGATGAAATTCGCCTTTACCAGCACAATCTGGCACGAGTGGTGCGACACCATGCTGCTGTGTCAGGACGACCGGGAGCTAAAGCACAGCCTAAAGCCCATTGTCGAGCAATTCACCGACAATAAGGAATTGCAGCAGTCGATGGAAACCATCCTCCTGCGCCCCACAAAGGATTACCGCAACGTCGTTGTCATCGTGCTGGGCACCCTGCCGCTCTTGGCTTTTCTCAATCAGGATTGGTTTAATATTCTGGTCGGTACCATCGGAGGCAAGTCTCTGCTCACCGCGCTGTCGGTGGTGCTGTTTTGGGGCATGAACAAGGCCGTGAACCTCTCGCGGCCTATCGATTAAGGAGGAATGCGAATGGGAGCCTTATTAACCGCCGCCCTTTCCGGCGTCGGGCTGTATTATATCC
>JAEZCT010000055.1 GCA_023433405.1 Bacillota bacterium
AGCGAAGCAGGGACACCCTGCACCCAGCTCAAAGCAAGGGCAAACGGAGCATAGCTAGTGTGACGAAGCACCTTCGGCGCAAGCGCGTAAAGCTCAGTGGGGTAGCTGCGTTACGCGCTTGCGAAAATGATAAATAATTTTTGCGAAAAATTCTTTATCATTTTTACCCTTCGGCAAAATCCTGGTGCCTCGCGTATTTTGCCCTTGCTTTTCGCCCTGGTCTGTAGTTCTTCCTTTTTTCCCACACCAGCCATACAAGGTTATTTTGGTGCTGGGTTACGGTGGTACTCCAATAAACCATACTTAATACTCTTTATGAGGAGATTGGCATCACGCACAATCAGTTGCACGAAACAATCCCGCGCGAAGGGTCAAGCGATACCACGGTGCCGGATTTGAGGATTTGCGTGGCGTTCTCCGCGCCCACAATGACGGGGATATCTAGGCTAAGACCAACAATGGCCGCGTGGGAGTTAATGCCCGGCTGCTCGGTAATAATACCGCTTGCCTTTTTTAAAACAGGCAGCAGCCTGTTGGAGGTTTGGGGAATGACTAAGATGTCGCCATCCTTAAACTGCGCCAATGCCTCCTCCTCGGTTTTGCAGACGCATAGGTTCGCGCAGGCGCTTGCGCCCGAAAGCATCCCCTGACCGGATACAAGCACATGACCGACAACCTGCACCTTCATTAGGTTGGTGGTGCCCGAAATACCAACCGGCACACCCGCCGTAATAACCACCAGCTCCCCGTCGCTGACGATGCCTGCGTACTTCGATTTATCCACCGCGTGCTCAAACAGCTTATCCGTGCTGCTCTGCTCCTCTATGAGCAAGGGGGATACGCCCCAGGAAAGGTTAAGCTGGCGGCAAACATACTCGTTGGTCGAGCAGCCGATAATGGGGCAGTTGGGGCGGTATTTCGATATCATGCGCACCGTGCGCCCCGACTTGCTTACGGTAATAATCGCCGCCGCCCCAAGGTCATGGGCCGTGGTGCAGGTGGCATGAGAGATGGCGTTGGTTACATCAATATAGGATTTAAAGTCGGTGTTGCGAAACCGCTTGAGGTAGTCAATATCGGTTTCGGCCTTTTCGGCAATGCGCGCCATGGTTTTGACCGCTTCTACGGGATAAAGCCCGGAGGCAGTCTCACCCGAGAGCATGATAGCGCTGGTGCCGTCATAGATGGCGTTAGCCACATCGGTAGCCTCCGCCCGGGTGGGGCGGGGGTTTTTTATCATGGATTCGAGCATCTGGGTGGCGGTAATTACCTGCTTGCCCGCATTGTAAACCTTCTTGATAATCATCTTTTGCAGGACGGGAACCTCCTCGAGAGGAATCTCCACGCCCATATCTCCGCGGGCGACCATAATGCCGTCGGATACGCGAATGATATCGTCTATATTCTCAACCCCCTGGGGGTTTTCTATCTTTGCGATGATGTTAATGGAATTGCAGCGGTATTCGTCCAGAATACGGCGTATCTGAAGGATATCGTCGGCACTGCGCACAAAGGACGCCGCAATGAAATCAAAGCCTGCCTGTATGCCAAAGATGATGTCGGCGCGGTCGCGCTCGTTGATATAAGGCAGAGAAAGGATGGTTCCCGGCACATTAATGCCCTTGTTGTTGGAGATTACCCCGCTGTTAAGCACCCGGCACTGAATGTCCTCGCCGGTAATCCGCTCCACGGTCATCTCAATCAAGCCGTCGTCAATCAGCACCCGCGAGCCGCCGCGCAGGTCGCGGGCAAGCCCCGGATAGGTGATGGACACAATGTTCTCGTCGCCGTCTACTTCCCGTCCGGTCAGGGTAAACAGCTGGTCTTCCTTGAGCGTCACCTTACCGTCCTTAAATGCTTTAACGCGAACCTCCGGCCCGCGGGTATCCAGCACAGCCGGAATGTGGCGGCCCATCTCGTTACGCACCCTTACAAGCGTCGCCAGCTTTTCCCCGTGTGTTGCGTGGTCGCCGTGCGAAAAATTAAAACGCGCGGCATCCATACCCGCCAGTATCAGCTTTTTGATGATCTCCTCGCTGTCAGAACTTGGCCCTAGCGTGCAAATTATCTTGGTTTTTCGCATGTTGCCTTTTCCCCCTTCGCCGTTTTTCCGGCATTGCTTGCGCCGCAAGCCGACGCAAACCCTCTCATTATTCTCACAATTCCCATTTATCGTTAAGCCTGTGCGAAATCATTACAAAAACTCGGTAAGCCCATAGCTTTGTACGATTTCTATGAGGTTATCCATACACTGTTAGAAATACCGTGATCGGGTTATTTTATGTGAAAACTACGGACAATTAAAATTTCACCAGCATAATCATACCCCATTTGCTTCAAGCCGTCAATGAAACGCATGAACAAGCATACAAGGCAAAAACGCGAAATATTATGTATTTCTACCAGAGCGCAGCCTTTGGGGGGCGGCAGCATGGAGCGTTTACACTGTGTATTTCTGTGCATTTTAATACGGCAAGGCCTTCCTTCGCATTCCAAAGCCCACAGGGAAAAATTTTAGCGCCGGCGTATGCTGATTGCGCGATTTACCGCGTTTATGCTATAATAACCGCAAAGCGTTTTATTGTAAGCAAGCCCTGTTTTCTTGCTGCAATACCTGCATTATCTGCAATATTAAAAGCAGTATAATACTATTTCTAACGGAAAATAGTATAAGCCATTGAAAGCGGAGGAATCACCCTTGGCCGTGAATCGTGACCATATTAGAAACTTTTGCATCATCGCGCATATAGACCATGGCAAGAGCACCCTTGCCGACCGCATCCTCGAGCTTACCAGCACCGTCGCCCGACGGGATATGAGCGACCAGATTCTTGACAACATGGATCTTGAGCGCGAGCGGGGCATTACCATCAAGGCGCGCGCGGTGCGCCTTTCCTACCGCGCGAAAAACGGCGAGGTCTATGACTTTAATCTCATCGACACCCCCGGGCATGTGGACTTTAACTATGAGGTATCCCGTTCCCTTGCTGCCTGTGAGGGCGCCATTCTGGTGGTGGACGCGTCACAGGGCATTGAGGCGCAAACCCTTGCCAACACCTACCTTGCCATCGACCACGACCTGGAGGTTGTGCCGGTGGTCAATAAGATAGACCTGCCCGCCGCCGACCCCGAGCGCGTCTGCCGTGAGATAGAGGAGATTATCGGCATACCCGCGATGGACGCGCCGCGCATCTCGGCAAAAACCGGCCAGAATGTGGAGGAGGTCTTGGAGTGTATTGTGGCGGGCATTCCCGCCCCAAAGGGCGACGACGACGCGCCGCTGAAGGCACTGGTGTTTGACTCGGTGTACGACACCTATAAGGGTGTTATTGTATATGTACGGGTGATGGAGGGCGTGGTGCGCCCGGGCATGACCATCCGCATGATGGCGACCAAGGCGGAGTTTGATGTGGTGGAGGTAGGCGCCATGGGCGCAACCAGCCTAAAGCCCCTAGCCGAGCTGTGCTCGGGTGAGGTTGGTTACATTACCGCCAGCATTAAAAACGTAACCGACACCCGTGTGGGCGATACCATAACAAATGCCGACCGCCCAACCGACTCGGCTATGCCCGGCTACCGCAAGGTAAACCCCATGGTTTTCTGCGGCATTTATCCCGCCGACGGCGCGCGCTATGCCGACCTGCGCGAGGCGCTTGAAAAATTACAGCTTAACGACGCGGCGCTGTCCTTCGAGCCCGAAACCTCTATTGCCCTGGGCTTTGGCTTTCGCTGCGGCTTCCTTGGTCTTTTGCATATGGAAATTATTCAGGAGCGCTTGGAGCGCGAGTATAACCTGGACCTTGTCACCACTGCCCCCAGTGTTATCTACCTGCTGCATATGACAAACGGCAACGACATCTACATTGATAACCCCACCAACTACCCAGACCCCTCGCTGATTGCGGGTGCGGATGAGCCGGTGGTGAACGCGCACATCTATTCCCCCTCGGAGTATGTGGGCAATATTATGGATTTGTGTCAGGAGCGCCGGGGAACCTTTAAGGATATGAAGTATCTCGACACCGACCGCGTAGACCTGCACTACGACCTGCCCCTCAATGAGATTGTGTACGATTTCTTCGACGCGCTTAAAAGCCGTTCGCGCGGCTACGCATCCTTTGATTACGAGCTGGCGGGCTACGCGCCCTCAAAGCTTGTTAAGCTCGATATTATGCTAAACGGCGAGGTCATTGACGCGCTGTCCTTTATCGTGCATTCGGATAAAGCCTACCCCCGCGCCCGGCGCATGGCGGAGAAGCTAAAGGACAACATCCCCCGCCAGATGTTTGAGATTCCCATCCAGGCGGCTGTCGGCGGCAAGGTAATTGCCCGTGAGACGGTAAAGGCCATGCGCAAGGACGTACTGGCCAAATGCTACGGCGGCGATATTACGCGTAAAAAGAAGCTGCTGGAAAAGCAGAAGGAGGGCAAAAAAAGAATGCGCCAATTCGGCAGCGTAGAGGTGCCGCAGGAGGCGTTTATGAGCGTGCTCAAGCTGGACGAATAGGTCTTTTTTATCCCGTACCGGCTTGCCTGCCAGAATGATTTTGTTTTCAACAGCAATCATTCCGCAAGCGAATTATTGCTGTTTTTGCTTTCGTCACTGCGCGTAGCTCGCCCAAGCGCAGCGATGCCACATAAAAAACCCGGCATAGGGCGGGGCCTGATACGGCTCTGCCCTTATCCTATTATCCGATAAGTACTATTTGCAAACCCAAATAAGCAAAAAGGAATGCGGTTTATGGAAAACGGATTGAAGGAACAGCTATCCCAAGCGCAGCCTGCCTATATTACAGAGGCGGATAAAACGTTTATTCTCCTATGGGATGAACGCCTGAAAGCTCTTGGCTACACCTGCGGCGGCGAGGTTCGGGGCGGCTTTTGCTGGGGCAAGTACATGCTGGTGTATACAAAAGCCGGCGTAAAAAGTGATAAAAGCTATTGCCGCGTTTACCTGCGGGATATCGGTGCGGCGGTGCGGCTGTATCTTAACGGCGTGGATGACCACCGTGCATACCTTGAGGGCACACCCGACTATATCCTAGACGCGTTTACCAATGATTACGGCGCCTGCAAGCACTGCCCCAACAAACAGGGCGATGCCTGCCGTCACCGCAAAAGCTACACGCTCTTTGGCAAGCTGTATGAAAAATGCGATGGCTTTACCTTTGAGCTTTGGCACCCTTCCCCCGAACGGGTTGACGGCTACGCCGCCCTGCTTACCGAGTTTTACCCCGTAAATGGTCGAAGTAAAAAGACACGAAGGGTATAATACTATTCTCCGATAAAAGTGTTGATAAAAATCCGCGTCTAAATCGATAAATTAAAGATTTTGACTTGATTTTTATACACTTTTTAATCGGATAATAGTATCACACAAATCCCCTCAAAACGAGCAGCTTTGCAGAAAAAAACCGCGTGGAAACCCAAAAACGAAGGCTTTTCACTTTTTTCTTATATTTTGTAACTGGCTCCGGTTTGCAGGGGCGGACTCAGCGGCGCCTGCCCCCATTTTTTTAATACAATTTTTGTGGTTTATCTTGTCGCATTTGACCCAACTTCTGTTATAATAGAACTTATAATGAACCTAATATAAGCAAAAAAAGCGAGGGAACAGCGATGATTCAGGACATCGAGCCACATCAACTTAATAACGCATACCAAAACAGGCCGCCGCAAAACGGAGACTACATCCTCAGCTTTTCGGGCGACCGGGTACTGCTGGACCAAAACAGCGAGGATATTTTTCCCCGTTTTTCGGATTATGAAAATGCCTTTTTTGAGCTTCGGCGTGATGCGGTATACCTGTTTACCCTTGACGACAGCGCGTTTTACCTAAAGCTCGGGCAAAATCTTCCCGAAACCGAGCGGTTTTTGTGGACGGATACCGAGGTGTTTCGCACCCTTACGCCCGAATGGCTTGCCTTTTGCGGCGTTACCGCAAGCCATTTGCACCGCTGGTACCGCGACCATACCATCTGCGGGCGGTGCGGGCAAAAATTTGAGCATAAAACGGACGAACGCGCCCTGCAATGCCGAAGCTGCGGGCAGGTAATATACCCCACGCTCTCCCCCGCCGTAATTGTGGCGGTAACCGACGGTGACCGCCTGCTGATGACCCGCTACGCAAACCGTACATACCGCCGCTACGCATTGGTTGCGGGCTTTGCCGAGATAGGCGAAACACTGGAGCAAACGGTGTGCCGTGAGGTGCTCGAGGAGGTAGGGCTGCGGGTGAAGAACCTGCGCTACTACAAAAGCCAGCCCTGGGGCTTCTCACAATCCCTGCTGGTTGGCTTCTTTGCCGAGCTTGACGGAAACGATCGTATTACGCTGGATGAAAACGAGCTTGCCGAGGCTGTGTGGGTTCGACGCGGCGATATCGAGCCCCCTCAGTCGGTAATAAGCCTGACAGCGGAGATGATAGAGGCCTTTCGTGCGGGGCGTGAAAACCCGGCGGCGGTCGTAACCTACTTTACCCCGCCCCTATATCCCTTAGCCGAGGAGGTACCCGAGGATGCAAAGCCAGAGCCAGCCGCTGGGGCTTTACCTGCATATCCCTTTTTGCAGCCAAAAGTGCGGCTACTGCGACTTTTATTCAGTCGCGGCCGACGCTACCACTATGGACACATACCTAAACGCTATAACCCAAAGCCTCGTGAGCTGGAAAAAACAGCTCGGCGCAAGGCAAGCGGATACACTATACCTCGGGGGCGGTACGCCGATTCTGCTCGGCGCGACTCGACTTTGCGCCTTGCTAAAAGCCTGCGCGCAGAACTTCGGTCTTACGCCGTCCGCCGAAATCACCCTTGAGGCAAACCCGAACCATGCCGATTACGATACCCTGCTTGCCTTAAGGCGGGCGGGGTATAATCGTCTTTCGTTCGGCGTGCAGAGCGCCAAGGACCATGAGCTGCGCGCCCTCACCCGCACCCACACCGCCGCACAGGCAAGGGAAGCGATTGTGGCGGCGCGCCGCGCGGGCTTTGAGAATATTAACGCCGACCTGATGCTCGCCATCCCCCACCAAACCATGCAAAGCATGAGGGAATCGGCGCGGTTTTTGGCAGATACAGGGGTTACCCACATCTCCGCCTACCTGCTTAAGCTAGAGGAGGGCACTTCGTTCTTCTCACGAAAAGATGCCCTATCCCTGCCCGACGAAGACCTGACAGCCGACCTGTACCTGGGTGCGGCAAAGGAGCTTGACCGCCTTGGCTACCGGCAGTACGAGATATCAAACTTTGCGCGGGATGGGTTTGCCTGCCGCCATAACCTGGTTTACTGGGATAGCCGCGAGTACCTGGGCATCGGCCCCGCTGCACATTCCTTTTTGGGGGGTAAACGGCTCGCCTACCCGCGCGACCTCTCACGCTTTCTTGAGGGCGGCGAGCCGGAGGCAGTTGACGACGGCGGCGATTTTGAGGAATACGCCATGCTGCGCCTGCGCCTGAACGAAGGCCTGGTGTTTGCCGCCGCACGGGAGCGCTATGGCAGCGTTGATGAGGATGGCCTGCGCCGCCGCGCGCAGGCTCTCGTTAAACAGGGGCTGTGTGAATGCGACAAAACGGGCATCCGCCTGACGGTAACAGGGTTTTTGTTCTCGAATACCTGCATTGGGCGGCTGTTGGCTTAAAATAATCATCAAAGCGCCGGAACATGCGGCATTTTTTGTAATTTTCGTGCTTTTTTCGTCAGGCCTCAATTCTATATAGCAAAATCCTGTTTTTATCTTGCAATCGTGCAAGCATATCCAGTATAATTAAGTCCATTGAGGTACACTTCGCTGCAACCGAAGTGTTGGGGGGTTATTTGCATAAAACAGCGAAAACAAGCGGGTTATAAAACGATTTATTCCTGAGCATGGAACATTTATGAATATAAATACAAAGATTATTAACTCCAGCGAAGTGTACTTCGGTGGAGTTTTTTTGTTGCACAAAGCACCGCGGCGCCAAGGCGTATTAGCCACAGCCAATTCGGCACTATGGACAAGAATTGCTTGAGGCTTGTCAGCTCAGGCGCGAATTATCCATACTCTTTTATGCGCGAATTATCCAAACTCTTTGCTATAGACGCACATTTCGCACAGCCTGTTTTTTGACGTACCGTTGCTATGCAAAACTTATACTATTAGCCCATTGAAAAGTATATAATACTAATCTCCTCAAAAAGAGTCGATAAAAATCCGCGTGAAAACCCATAAATTAAAGCTTTTCACTTGATTTTTATACTCTTTTAAATCGGATATTAGTATAAAAAATCAAGTCAAAAACTATGATATATGGGTTTTGACGCAGATTTTTCGTCAGTACTTTCATCGGGAAAAAGTAATATACCCTTTTTGCTTACCCCCGGTTGGTTAAAGGATATGGCTTTAGGCGAATTCGGTATTATACTATTCACCAATAAGGAATGTGATGAAAATTCCGTGCGAAAACGCTGCAGTGTAACGTTTTTACCTTTATTTTATCTGCATTTTTAATGGAGAATAGTATTACATAAAAAACATCATCGACGTCTAACATCAAAGGAGTGCGACCATGAAAAATCTTAAAATCGGCAGCAAACTGGTGGTAGTGTTCGCAATTGTAGTTGTATCCTTTTTGGTGACCTTTGCGGGAGGCCTTGGCGGCATGGCACTAATATCGCAAAGCCTGTCGGAGTTTTACCTTAATTCGTATGAGGTGGTAAAAACCTCGATTGATATGCGAAGAGGGTACCAGGAGGTCGAAAAGCTGATACTGAGCGCGTTTATACAGGACGATACCCAAGCCGCTCTAAAGGAGCTGGAACAATGCGTCAGCACACTGGATACGATTAAAGAGGGCATTCCCCTTCTTCGGGAGAAGTTCACGAAAAAACAGGTGCTGATTGATGAGTTTGAGCAAATTCTTTCAGAGGCCGCCGCTACGCGCGAGCAAATAACCCTTTATGTGGGGCAGCAAAGGGTCTCCGAGGCCGAGGAGCTGTATCTTAAGAGCTATTCCATAGATATTAACAGCGCGCGCGAAAAGCTAAACGAAATTAGTGTAATTGCGCAGGCGGATGCGACGGATTCTTATCACGACGGCGTATATGTGCAGCAGCTCTCCCTCATCCTGCTTTCGGCAGTTTCTGTGCTTTCCCTATTGGTCATAATCGCTCTATGCGTTTATATTGTGCGAGGACTCACAAGACCGATAAAGGAGCTTGAAGATGCCGCGAACCGCATGGCAAACGGGCAGCTGGATGTGCAGCTTCGTTATACCTCCCGCGACGAGCTGGGCGGGCTTGCAAACAGTATGCGCTCCATGATGACTACGCTGTGGGGCTATGTGGGCAATATTTCGGAAATACTGGGCCGAATGGCTCAGGGGGATATGACCGCGCGGGTGGAGCTTGATTACGCCGGGGACTTCGCCCCGATTAAGGCCGCCCTGGAGCAGATTCTCGCATCCCTTAACGACACGCTGGCACAAATCGACCAAGCCTCCGAGCAGGTTGCGGGGGGCTCCTCTCAGGTTGCAAGCGGGGCGCAGGCACTTAGCCAGGGTGCCGCGGAGCAGGCAGGCTCGTTAGAGGAGCTGTCGGCCACCGTGGCTGAAATATCCACGCAAATAAAGCAAAACGCTCAGGCGGCACAGCAAAGCAACCGCATGGCGCTGGAGGCCGGTGAGGTGGTGGGACGTGTGGATGAGCACATGACCCGGCTGGTTAGCGCGATGGATGATATCGCAAAATCCGCAGACCAGATTGAGCGGATTATTAAAACCATTGATGATATCGCCTTTCAAACAAACATTCTTGCGTTAAACGCCGCGGTGGAGGCGGCACGGGCGGGTGCGGCGGGCAAGGGCTTTGCCGTGGTGGCCGACGAGGTGCGCAGCCTTGCCGCAAAGAGCGCGGAGGCCGCAAAAAATACCGGCGCGCTGATAGAAGGCTCGGTTTCCACCGTAAAGAACGGCAACCTGATTGTGGGTGAAACCGCCAGAGCGCTGGTGGATGTTAAGGAGAAGGCGCAAAACACCATATTGCTGGTAGACGAAATCGCAAAGGCCTCCAACGAGCAGGCCAACGCCGTGGTGCAAATTACCCAAGGCATTGAACAGATCTCCACCGTTGTGCAGACAAACTCGGCTACCGCCGAGGAGAGCGCTGCCGCCTCCGAGGAGCTTAACAGCCAGGCGCAGGTGTTAAAGGAGCTGGTAGGCCGCTTCTCGCTGCAGCAATAACACCCCTGCATTTGGGTGAAAGTAACGAGAAAAGCCCCTCCTTCAGCCGCGACGCGGCGTGTGGAGGGGCTTTTTTGCGCCGGTACCGCTACACAATCTTTGGTGTGCTGCGCATACACTCATACACCTCATCCAGCGTGGGCAGGGCGTTCATCACGCCGTTGCGGGTGGTAGTCAGTGAGCCGACGGCGTTTGCAAAATCAAGACACACCATCATTTCGGCGAGAGAGAGGTTGTCCACCCGCTTGCCAAAGCGCAGCAGGCGGTATATAAGCCCTCCTACAAAGGCATCGCCCGCGCCGGTGGTATCCGTCACCCTGATATCATACGCGGGCACTTGAACCTCAAAGGACAGTGTTGCGCAATACGCGCCCAGCTTACCACGGGTTACAAAGACCGCCATCAGGTTATACTGGCGCAGCAGGATGCGGCAGGCCTCCTTGAGCGCCATATTCTCGGTTAAAAACGCAAGCTCGTCCTCCGACATCTTAACAATGCGCGCATACTGCATCCCGCGCAGGATGCTGTCGCGCGCGACCCGCTCGCTTTCCCACAGGCTGGGGCGCAGGTTTGGGTCGTAGCACACCAGCTTGCCCGCCTGATGGGCATGCTCCGCCGCCATCAGCGTCGCGGCGCAGGAGGGCTCCTCGGTCATGGAAACCGAGCCGTAGCAAAACGCCGCCGCGTCATCCACCAGCTCAAGGTTAACCTCTCCGGAGGTTAGGCGAACATCGGCGGTGTTGCTGTGGTAAAAGGTAAAATGCCGGGCATTATTTTCATCCAGCGTTACAAACGCCATCGCGGTGGGGTAAAACCGGGTATCCTTTACGCCGCTCACATCCACCCCTTTGCCGGCAAGTGTCGCTTTGAGGGTGCGCCCGAAATCATCCTGTCCCACCTTGCCAATATATGCCGCCGTGCCGCCCAGCCGGGAGACACATGCCGCCACATTGGCAGGGGCGCCTCCCGCGTTTTGCTCATACAGCAGGCTGCCCTGCCCGGTTACCCCCGCCGGGGTAAAATCCATCATCAGCTCCCCCAGAGCGGTCACATCAAAACGTTTTGTGTGCATTGTCCCTTACTCCTTTAGTTCTTATACTATTTTCCGATTGGAAAGTATAAAAAATCAAGTCAAAAGCTTTGATATATGGGTTTCGACTTGATTTTTATTAGTACTTTCATCGGAAAATAGTATTACAGTCCGTGCGCTCTCGTGGTGCGCGGCCGGATATCCCCTGTTTTTACGATTTGCGTTTATTACTACTCCCTAGTTACCAGTATAATTCATAATCCCCAAACGTCAACCAGATATGACAATATTCCCGAAATTTTCGCCATCAAACAGGCCGGATATCAGCATTTCGCGCAGGGTGTGATAGATCTTGGGCAGGTCGCCTACCGGTAAGGGGTTTTGCCCTCTGCCGATTTCTATGGTAAACCCCTGACGGCAAAACTCTTTTATAAACCAATCCTTAAACCCGCCGTGCGACGCCATGCCCTCCGGCGCGCAGACCTTGTATCCGCACAGCGACGCCCAGTGCTCCGCCACTGTTTTTGCCTCGGGCGGGGTGTTTTCGCCATAATCGTAATAAATCTCCTCCCCCTGGCTGTGAAAGGCGACCAACCGGCGGGGGCGAACCATGCGGCACAGGGTGCAAAGCGCTCGGGTTTCGGGCTCGCTTTCGGGGTACTCGCCGCCATACTGCCGTTTTGCGGGCGCTATAATGCCGTGCTGCCGTTCCAGCTCCTTTACAAGGGCAAAGCCCGCGTCAAAGTTGTGGTTAATATCCACACCCCGAATGTTTGCGTTCCAACCGGTCAGGTCGCCCCCCGCAATCTCTGTCACCGAGCCTTTGTACAGCCCGGCGCTTACCGCGCCGTTGGCCACAAGCTCCAGCCCGTCAGGGTTTGCGCAGGGCAGAAGAATGATGCCGCCCCGCCGCTTTAGGGCTTGGCGCACAGGTACGCCGCACAGGCGGGCGCTGCAATCCACCGCCCCTGCCATCTCCTCGGTTAACAGGGTTAGCAACAGGACGGTAAGCCACTCCTGGGCGTGAAAGCCCCCCGCATACAGCACGGCTCCCCGGCGCTCGCCAAAGCTAACCGCCCATAGCTCCCGCCCCAGTACGCTTTTACCCGCCGAGAACAGCTCCGCCTGGGGGCAATCCGCACAGATGGAGGCAAGCCGCCGTGTCAGGGACAAAAAATCGGGCATTGCGGTGTAAAATGCATCCACTCTCAAAGTCGCTCCCTTTTTCTATTTGTGCCGGTCGCCGCCTTATCCCACCCCTGTGGATTTTTATCCGCAATTCTACAATTTTTGAGGAGAGTAGCATCACAGGTATAACACAGCCGCCGTTCCTATCATCTCTATGCGCCCAAGAGTATTTTTATGCCAAATACCTTTACTATGTGCCCATGCGGGGGTACAATAATAAAGAAGGGCGGCTGGCAAAAGCGATTCGCTTCCACGGCTAATCAAGCCAGTCACCTGGTTAACAATGGAATGAAAAGAATTTATTCTTAATCTGACGAAAAGGAGCATCCCCCATATGCCCCATGAGGAAAAAACAGTATCCAGCCAAACCATTTTCACCGGCCGCGTTATTTCCCTTCGCGTGGATGAGGTAATACTAGAAAACGGCAGGCAGGCAAAGCGCGAGGTGGTGGATCATCCCGGCGGCGTGTGCGTGCTGCCATTAAACGAAAACGGCGAGGTCACGCTGGTTCGGCAGTTTCGCTACCCATACCGTGAGGAGCTGCTGGAGATACCCGCCGGCAAGCGAGACCATGGAGAGGACCCGCTGGAATGCGGCAAGCGGGAGCTAGAGGAGGAAACCGGCCTGCGCGCCGCACAGTATGTAAGCCTTGGGGAGCTTTACCCTTCCCCCGGGTATTTTAGCGAGGTAATTTACCTTTACCTTGCCACCGGCCTGACCAAAGCCGCGCAGCGGCTGGATGAGGATGAATTTCTTGATATTTGCACCATGCCCCTTGCCGAGGCGGTGGAGCAGACCCTGCAGGGCAAAATAAAGGACGCAAAAACTCAAGTGGCGCTGCTAAAGACCTATGCCTTGACCATAGAGCGGCAGTAGCACGCCCGCCATACGCTTTGACGCTATAACGATTTAGCAGTTTAAAGCTTTTTAGCACAAAAGCGTTGACAAACGCTTTTGTGCCTGTTATGATAGCACTATTAGAAGCGGGGTCTGCCTTTTTTACCCCCCTTATTTTGAGAAAGGAGACAGTCGTTATGGTGCCGCTTGCAGCTGCCGCCCGTTATCGTTATTATCTTAGCTCGAGCTATTATTATAGCGCGGGTCTGTTTGCGCACCATTATCGCAAAGCTGCCGACTGTTCTCAGACGTCTACGACCGGTTGACCCCTGAGCTTACGTTTACGGGTAAAAACCATACGGGCGGCGCTTTGAAACAGAAAGCGCCGCCCTTTTTATATTGCTTTTTTATACTAGTACTACTACCAAAACCGTCTAAAAAACCAAAAATAATAAACCGAGCCATAGGAAGGGAAGGATAAAAATGATTGTTGTAATGAAGCAGGGAACCACCGACGCAAAGCTTGAGGAATTTCGCGGCCTGATAGAAGGCATTGGGGTGCAGGGGCATTTTTCCAAGGGGGCGCACACCACCCTGGTGGGACTGGTTGGCGACACCTCCAAGGTGGATATCGACACCATCGCGGCACTGCCCTATGTGGATTCCGTCAAGCGCATTCAGGAGCCCTATAAAAGCGCAAACCGCAAGTTTCATCCCGATGATACGGTAATAGAGGTGCGAGGCGTAAAAATTGGCGGCGGCAATGTGCCGATAATTGCCGGACCCTGCTCTGTGGAAAGCGAGGAGCAGATATGTGAGATTGCCGTGGCGGTTAAAAAGTCGGGCGCTTCCATGCTGCGGGGCGGCGCCTTTAAGCCGCGCACCTCTCCTTATGCCTTTCAGGGGCTGCGGGCGGAGGGCATCGAGCTGCTTATCAAGGCGCGCGAGCTGACGGGTATGCCCATTGTCACCGAGATTATGGGCAGCGACCAGCTCCCCCTGTTTGATGAGGTAGATGTTATTCAGGTTGGCGCGCGCAATATGCAAAACTTTGAGCTTTTAAAGCTGCTTGGCAAAACCAATAAGCCT
This sequence comes from Bacillota bacterium, assembly GCA_023433405.1. GTDB lineage: Bacteria > Bacillota > Clostridia > Oscillospirales > Ruminococcaceae > Acetanaerobacterium. Next base: position 14,360 of record JAEZCT010000055.1, read on the forward strand.
ATTCTCTTAAAGCGCGGGCTTGCTAACACTATGGAGGAGCTGCTCATGAGCGCCGAGTACATTATGGCAGGAGGAAACCGTCAGGTTATCCTTTGCGAGCGGGGCATTCGCACCTTTGAGACCGCCACCCGCAATACGCTCGATATCTCCGCTATCCCCATGCTTCACCATTTATCCCATCTGCCCGTAGTGGTGGACCCAAGCCATGCCGCCGGTATCTCATGGATGGTGCGTCCCCTCTCCCTTTCCGCCCTTGCCGCGGGCTGCGACGGCCTGATTATCGAGGTGCACAACAACCCCGAAAAGGCGCTCTCCGACGGACCGCAGTCCCTGCGCCCCACCGATTTTGACAGCGTAATGGGGGATATTCGCGCCATGCTTGCAAATACCCGCAAGGCAGTCACCGCACAATAATAGGTATTGAAAGAATACTTTATTGTATTGCAGCGGCGCACTATGGCACACCAAAAATAACAGGGCATATCGGAGACAGATATCCGACATGCCCTGAGTAATGTAAGAGCTAACAAAGGTTTGCTATTAGGCGTATTTTATGTACATCAGGAAAATAAATCGCGGCAGGCCGGTATCTGCGGGTCGCCACCGTCTCTATCGCATCTATCAACAGCGCTTCAAGCTCGGCGGATGACAGCGACTTTAAAATTAAATCGGAGTCATTTATAACTACCTTAAAGTCACCGTATACCGTTGAAATCTCAACGGTATACGGTTCGCAAAAACCGGGAACCGCAAGTAAAGAAACCAGCATAAGAGTAACCACGGCATACGAAATAATCCTTTTCATAAAGATGTTGACATCTCCTTTTCACAAAATATGAAACCCACCCGACATCTTTGATGTTTTTGCTTGCGCTTACATTACATGGGTATTATCGCATATTAACAAAAATAAGTAAATATTCACCGTAACCCCAAGCACCAAAATAGCCTTTTGTGGTTGGTCTGGGAAAAAAGGAAGAACTACAGACCAGGGCGAAATGCAAGGGCAAAATACGCGAGGCTCCAGGATTTTGCCGAAGGGTAAAAATAGAAAAGAATTTTTGGAAAAAATTCTTTTCTATTTTCGCAAGCGCGTAACGCAGCTACCCCACTGAGCTTTACGCGCTTGCGCCGAAGGTTCTTATACTAATGACCGATTTAAAAGTGTATAAAAATCAAGTGAAAAGCTTTAGTTTATGGGTTTTTACTTGATTTTTATCTACACTTTTTGAGGGGATTAGTATTGGTCACAAGCCGTGCTTCGTTTGCCCTTGCTTTGAGCTGGGTGCAGGGTGTCCCTGCTTCGCTTTACTAAATTGCTTACTTTTCTCGAACAAGAAAAGTAAGCCGCCTGTCGGCGCGGGAGCCGACGTTCCTACAACTTGATGATGATT
>JAEZCT010000058.1 GCA_023433405.1 Bacillota bacterium
AGACGGGTTAATCGTATAACGGGCCTGTGCCAAGCCAGATGTAATCTCCCTTGTACCCAAACAGGGCGGTACATTTGCGCGTAGCTTCTTCGTTGGTATTTCCAGTTACTTCAAGGCTTATTTCTTCTCCGGTTCTGGCGTTTCTCATGTCAACTTTCCATACCGGCTGCCCATTTTTGTACACCCTCATTATGCGCCCCCTCTCTGCCGCATCCTCCCAATCGTAGCCCGCGTTAATCGTTACGCTGTCGTTACGCATAATGCGGCGTTCTTTTCCGCACATATCACAGCGATACCCATAGCGATTGATGTAATATTCTTTGACCATTTCATAGCCCTCCACTCGATTTTTATTTGGTTTGTTGTCCTTACATGCTTATTATATATAGTTGCGCAACTATATTCAATAGGCTTAACGAACAAACGTTACGCAACTATACTGTGAATTTTGTATAGTTGCGTAACTATAAAAGACGTGGTATTATTAAGTTGAGGTGATGATATGGGAAAAGCAAGTACGAGAGCACAAAACAAATACGTTGCTAAAGCGTACGACCGTCTCTATCCATTTGTCCAAAAAGGACGAAAAGCCGAGATACAATCTATCGCAGATGCGCGAGGGGAAAGTCTTAATGATTTTATTGTCAAGGCCATAGACGAGCGTATAGAGCACATGGAGGCCAATGAAATCGACATTGTAATCCGCACCACGGAGTTGCAGAAAGAATTTATCCGACAAGCTGCGGAAGAATTGGGCGAAAGCGTAAGCGAATACCTCATAAAAGCCGGGGATCAAAGAATAAGGCGCATAAAGGAATAAGCCCACGCCGAAAGCAAAGGCATGAGCTTAAACGCTTATATTGTTGATTTGATTGATAAGGATATGAGCGGGGTCGGGGAGTAATCTCCGGTTTGATTCTGCATCTATTGGCATAATTGCGGCATAATGTATCCGATAAGCGTTGATATTACTATGTTTTAGACGGACTTAAAATCCCTCGATAGCAATATCGTACCGGTTCAAGTCCGGTTAGCGGCACCAATAAACCCCCGTGAAACCAATGGTTCACGGGGGTTTATTTTACTTCAAATTCAACCCAAAACAGCTGAAAACAATCATATAGGCATACGGATTGGCACTCGGTGAACGGTAGTGTAACTGCAGCGATTGCCGTTGAAGGCAATGGCGGTTCGGTTGCTTGCCTGACCAAATGCTATACTGCTAATACTAATCACAAAAGAGCAGGATAGCAGATAATAATACGCGTGAAAGCCCATAAAATCAAAGCTTTCCACTCTACTTATAAAGCGGTTGTTAATATAGCAGCAGATTGAGCGCCAGTAGAAGGATAACCCCCGGTAGCCCAAGAATGGCAGAGGTTGCTATGGTATAGGGGCTCAGGCTAATCGCTACCCCTGTGTAGCCTGCGGTAAACGACACTGCAAGCAGTCCCAATACCCCAAGGATGCCGCAGAACAGAAGATTTTTAATCGGTGTCTTAAGCTTCTTGCACCCTATCAGGAGGATAATACCCAGAAGGATATGGAGGATAATCCAAACAATCTTCGTAGCCGTCATTTTGCTTTCACCTCTAACTGTCTGTCGGCCCGCGGAGTCGCTGGCTATTGGGCATTTGCCGAAATGCCGCGCACCTGTTTGAGTATGCCGTTATACCGCGCGCCAAGGGAGTTAATTTCATAAATATAGGCCTCGATTTGGTCTGGGTCGCTGGTAAGGTTAAACAGTTCCTCCACCTCACGAATGCGGCGGGAAAGGTCGCTTAGCTCGCGGGCGTATTCGTCCTGCGTTCGAACTTCGTTTAACCTGATTGTTTGATAGGGCTTGTCGCGCAAAAACGAATGATCCATATACTACCGCCTTTCGATGCATTGTATGCTAAAAGCATGGGCTAATATACCGTTTATTATGCCAAAGTAAAATCAAAATTTTTCCACGCAAGCATGCCCTACCAGCTGAAAAGTAGCGATTGCAAAGTACCGTTGAAACAGATATAATGTTCGTAATATAAAAAATATGATGTTCTCACATCATTCGTTTCTGTTATTTTACCCCAATTTAATTCAATGGATGACCGGCAATATGACCTTTGTTATTTTCTTGCTATACTCGTTGAATCCATTTTATTCGCTCACTCGTTATATTTATACTATCATATCCGAGAAGCACAAAACTGTCGATTTTAAGTATAATCTTCAAAATTAGTAAAATATATCCATATAGCTTTTTCGTTGTTTTTCTCTCTCCTCACTATCCGTATTTTTACTATTCCCTGCCCGCAAATGTGTTTCGTCCACTATTAAAAACATCGGGCATGTGGTATAATAGCAATAGAAATGGGGCTGAAACTTTAAAGAGTAGTTGAAGAACCAGAACCCACGCAATTGCGCCCGCAGCAGCGGGCTTTGAGTAAAGGTTTGAATAAGATGTATAAAATCGCGGTTATAAATACTCCAGCGCACGGCGGTTATACCCCTGAATGGGACACACTGCCTGTGGCAAAGCTTACCTGCCCCGGAGAAGGGTTTTTGTGTCCCATCTTCGCTCAGGCAGTGCTTTGCTGCCACCCCTCCATTGGTTTGTACGTCCGCTTATGGGCGTTCGAGGTGGAGTCCTATGCTCACCCCCAAATGAGCTCTCTTTCTATGGTGCTTGCCCCTAACCGCGACCGACCTGATGAATATGCGTATGTATCCTTTACCCACGGTGGCGACATCACCGCGTATACTGTGGATGCTAAGGGTGTTCGCGCGCCTGTGGATACGGATGGACTCGCCTTTACGCGCGTGGCGGGGGAGGATTTACAAGGAGAATACTGGGGCGGCTCGTTTATGCTTCCCAATGGGCTGTTGAAGGCACGGTTTGGAATCGACGCGTTTTCCGGCGGTGAACAGCTAAAAGGAAACCTTGCGCACCAAAGCACGTCGGACGGTGAACTGGAATTTGCCACACTGTACACGTTAAACAGCGCAACCCCCAATATTGAAAAAACCGAACGCTTTGGAACTCTGGAAACCCTACGATTTTAAGTGATTTGCATTTGCGGCATTGCCGCCGACAGGAGGGGACCTCATGAAAGTTTTTATTAGAGTGCTGTTGTTTGTTGTAGGCATAGTAACGCTCGCTTATGGCGTTTACAGATTACTGGAACGTTTCTACCCCCATGTTGTCCGGCGCTACTATCAGCCTGAAGGAATGAGAAACATCTACCATTACGACTTTTAAATCTCTTAGCGATTCGTTAAGAATTAGCTTTATTCAAAAAGGATATCGTTTAGCCTGTGTTTTTCTTACAAAAGCCGCGCCGCATATGGTTAGCTTGTAACCGTATCGCTGCGCGGCTTATTGCAATGATAGCTTTCCAAAGCTTCTCCCAAACATTTAACCGGATATCATGTCAATCGCGCTTTCTCAGTTACCTGCAAAAAGCGCCTTTTTCACCAACGGACAATTTGTTCGTTTGCCCCGTTCAATTGATCTCTTTATTATGGTATAATAACTGGGCACCCAAGCGCAGATAAGGATTTGTATTAGTCATGAGCCTACTGCAGAGCGGAGAAAAAGTATGCTTTTAGCGTTAAACTACCTCACTGTGCTGATCTATGGGGTCTTGATTATGGCCTTTCTCCTAGATATAAAAATGAACAGGAAAAACATTCTTCTCCTGTCCCTATATATCTTCACCAGCGGGCTTTTGCAGCTCGCACTTTTTATTACCTTTGATGGCAGTTTTATCGAAAAGGCCTACCCCGCCATCGTACATCTGCCCATTATTATCTTCTTTAAAGTTTTTTTCAGGAAGCGTATAACGGTTGTGGTGTTTATTTTGGTTACCGCATACACCTTTACCTCTCCCCGAAAGTGGATAGGTGGCGTGGTTGCCTCTTTTTTTGCGAACGATTTAACCATATCCATCCTTACACAAATAATATCCTCCGTCGTTATTTTAATCGTGGTTTACCGATTTTTGCGACCTCATTTTAATAGAATGCTGGAGTATTCCTCTACTAAAATAGGCTTGTTAACGGTTATGCCTGCCCTTTATTACTTATTATCCTATACAACCACGGTTTATACGGATATTCTTTTTCATTCCAATATTCTGGTGTTGGGTTTATTAAGCGTTGGTCTTAACTTCTGTTTTTATGGGTTTTTGGTTGCTTATTTTCAAGAGATAACCAAGAGCTTTACAGCACACACCGCGCAGACTATACTGCAAATGCAAATGGATACCGTTAACATGCAGATAGAGGACTATAAGTACTCGCAATCACAGGCGGCAATTTACCGTCATGACCTGCGGCATCACCTGAACTATATCAGCGCCTGCATGAAAGAACACCAGATATCCGAGGCGCAAGCCTACATAACGAGGATTAACAGCGATATGGAAGCCACACAGGTTGTCCAATACTGCCAGAATACCTCTGTGAACCTAATTCTTTCCGCATATGCCGCACAGGCAAAAAAGAGTATGGCCGCCCTTCAAATCAGTGCTGTGGTACCCATGGTTATTCCCATGTACTCCACCGACGTGTGTGTTATTTTGGCAAATGGTATAGAAAACGCGATACACGCCTGTGAGAAGATTGAGAATATCGCAAAACGGGAGATATGGGTACTTTGCATCTTTGAAAACAGCAAACTGATGATTGAGATAAGCAACCCCTATTGCCATGAAATAAGGTTTGAGGGCGATTTTCCTATTTCTATGGAGCAAAACCACGGGTATGGCGTAAAAAGCATTGTCGCTGCCGTGCAAAAGTATAACGGAATATACTCTTTCTCTGCGGAAAATCGTATTTTTACTTTAAGGGTAATTTTGTAGAATAATGGAACGGTATTTTTTTGCCGCTACACCTATTTGCTTGAGAAGGCTTTCGCTTTTTTTGCTTATAAAACCCGCGTAATTGATAAAACTAAGTATTCGTGCTACAATATTGCTAATCCTTCGCAGGATGGATCTTCCGAAAATTTTGCCAGATTTTCTCTTCCATCCGTGTTTTATTGCACAAACCTCAAAAGAAAGGTCCTGATTTTAACCATGAAGCATGGCTTTATCCGTGCGGCGGCAGCAACCCCAAATATCCGCGTCGCCGATTGTGAGTATAACGCGGCACAAATTATTACACTTATTGAAAATGCCGTACAAAACAAGGCGCAGCTGCTGGTATTGCCCGAGCTTTGCGTCACCGCGTATACCTGCGGAGACCTGTTTTCACAGCGAACCTTACTGGATGGAGCGCTTTTAGCGGTAGAAAGAGTTGTAAACGCCACCAAGGGACTGGACTTGCTGGTTGTGTTCGGTGCGCCGCTTACCCGGGGCACAAAGCTGTATAATTGCGCGGTTTGCGCCTATCGCGGCGAAATCTTAGGCGTCGTGCCCAAGGTGAACCTGCCTAACTACAGCGAGTTCTACGAGCTGCGTCATTTTTTCATCCCCGAACCAAACCAATCCACCATTTCCTTGTTTGGTGCGGAGGTTCCCTTTGGAGCTAACCTTTTATTCCGTTGCAGAAATCTGCCGGATTTTTGTTTGGGCATTGAGATTTGCGAGGATTTATGGGTTCCCACCCCCCCGTCACTTGCATTATGCACCGCAGGGGCTACGGTGGTTGCCAATCTTTCGGCCAGCGATGAAACCATAGGTAAGGCAGCCTATCGTCGTTCTTTGGTTACGGGGCAATCCGCCCGACTGGTCTGCGGCTATCTGTATGCCAACGCGGGGGATGGCGAATCCTCCACCGACATGATATTCTCCGGTCATAACCTGATTGCGGAAAACGGCGCGCTGCTGGCCGAAAGCGAGCTGTTTGAGAATGGCCTCCTCTTCTCTGAGCTGGATATGGGCAGACTTAGCCATGAACGCCGTCGGCTTACGACCTACCCGCCCGCCATTGACGATGCCCGCTTTATTGAATTTGAACTTCCTATCTGCGATACCCCACTGACCCGGACTGTGGAACGTCACCCGTTTGTCCCTTCGGACGCGCATAACCGGAGAGAGCGCTGCGAGACTATTCTTTCCATGCAATCTCATGGACTGAAAACCCGCCTTGCCCACTCTAAGAGCAAGACGGTGGTGCTGGGTATCTCTGGCGGGCTGGATTCCTCCTTGGCGCTGCTGGTTTGCGCCCGGGCAATGGACATGCTTGGGCGCCCTCACAGCGATATCCTGGCTGTTACCATGCCTTGCTTTGGCACCACCAACCGCACACGCTCCAATGCCCAGCTGCTGTGCGAGGCGGTTGGCGCCACATTTCGCTGTGTTGACATTACAAAATCTGTATTGCAGCACTTTGCGGATATCGGCCACGATGAGACGGTGCGTGATGTGGTATATGAAAACGCCCAGGCAAGAGAGCGCACGCAGGTGCTGATGGATCTCGCCAACCAAACCGGAGGACTGGTGATTGGAACCGGAGACCTTTCGGAGCTTGCACTGGGCTGGGCCACCTATAACGGTGACCATATGTCAATGTATGGTGTGAACGCCTCGGTACCAAAAACCCTCATCCGCCATATTGTGGGCTACGCTGCCGATACCGCAGACGAAGCTGCCGTTAAAAAGGTGCTGTATGATATTTTGGATACTCCGGTAAGCCCCGAGCTTTTGCCCGCCGATAATGGGGAGATTGCGCAAAAGACAGAGCATATTGTCGGGTCCTACCAGCTGCACGACTTCTTTTTATACTATATCGTGCGCTTTGGCTATCCTCCTGCCAAGGTGCTACGAGTTGCGGAGTATGCCTTTTCCGGCGAATATGACCGCGCGGAGATGATTAAGTGGCTTAAGGTGTTTTACGAGCGATTTTTTATGCACCAGTTTAAACGCTCCTGCCTGCCGGACGGGCCCAAAATCGGTTCGGTCACCCTCTCTCCCCGCAGTGACTGGCGTATGCCCAGTGATGCCGCCGTCGCCTTATGGCGCAAGGAGCTGGAAACGCTGTAGCGCTCTATTCTTCTATGACCCGCGACTTACTCCCCCTGTTAATTAGATTGCGTGTCATACTAATCTCTTCTTATGGCGTGAATATTTTGAATATAAAAATGCTTTTATCAAAAACAGTTTCATGCCGCGCGGCAAAAGGTGCCTGGCGAGCCTTTCACCGCGTGCATTCCTATAGCGCAAAGCTCGGTGAGAGCCATGCCGCGAACTAAACACGGGAAAGGCAAGGGAAAAAATATGCAGGATGCGGTTTTGCTGGTTGTGGATGTTCAGACAATCATTGTGACAGAGGATTTATACAACGTAAAAAACGTGGTGCGTAACATCAAAGCCCTTATATCCGCCTGCCGGGATAAGGGAATAGAGGTCATCTATGTGCAGCATGACGACGGGCCGGGCTCGAAGCTTGCGCATGGAACGGAGAACTGGCAAATCTACCATGAGGTTGCTCCGGGAAAAACGGAAAAAATCTTTCAAAAACAGTATAATAGCTCATTTTTACATACCGGCTTAAAGGAATACCTTGAGGGGAAAGGGATAAAAACCATCGTTTTGGTGGGACTGCAAACCGAATATTGTATGGATGCCACCTGCAAATCGGCCTTTGAGCATGGCTTTCATGTTATAGTTCCGGAAGAAACCAACTCCACCTTTGATAACGAATACCTGACCGGCAAGGCTCTGTATGAAATGTTTAACTTCAGGATATGGAATAACCGCTTCGCCAAGGTGTTACCCATAGCAGAGGTGTTGGGTGCGATCTGACCCCAAAATTAAACCGCGCGAAAAGGAGGAGGGACTTGTCTTGCGTTCGGAACACGAGATGTATTCACTGATTCTTCGCGTGGCAGAGGGGGATGAGCGTATCCGCGGGGTTGTAATGAACGGATCCCGAGCAAACCCTGATGCTCCCAAGGATGTCTTCCAGGATTACGACATCATCTATCTTGTGCGGGAGATAGCCACCTTTTCATCGGACTGGTTAAACATATTCGGCGAACGGCTCATGCTGCAAAAGCCGGAGGAAATGAGATACCCAAGCGGCAGCGGACACCAGGTATATCTCATGCTGTTTGCCGACGGCAACCGCATTGACCTGACGCTCTTGCCGATGGAGAGGCTGCCTGGGCATCGGTGGGAGAGCCAATCCATTATGCTGCTGGATAAGGATCATTCCCTGCCTGCGTTTCCTGTGCCAAGTGATGCGGATTATCACATCAAACCGCCTTCCAAGCTGTTCTATGAATCCTGCTGCAATAACTTTTGGTGGTGCTCCCAAAACGTTGCCAAGGGGCTTCGGCGAGGTGAGCTGCCCTATGCCATGTACATGCTGGAAAGGGTTCTGCGCGATGAGCTGCATGATATGCTGGAATGGCATATTGGGGTGCACAATCGCTTTGGCGTAAGTGCAGGTCACTTTGGCAAGTATTATCGTCGTTTTATGAGTAAGCGGCACTACAGCCTTTATGCCGCCACCTTTCCGGGCGCTAACCCGCAACAGATCTGGCGGGCGCTATTTGCCATGTGCAAATTGTTTCGTGAGCTTGCGGCGGATGTGGCTGCCCCCTTCGGGTATGAATACCCAATTGGCGACGACGAGCGGATGACCGCATACCTGCGGCGCGTGAAGGCCCTCCCCCGGGGCGCAAAGCGGATATTTTAGTTTGCTTGGAGTTTTTGGGTTATTATTAATATGAATCTCACAGTCATACCAACTACGTCTTATACTATTATCCGACTAAAAAGTATATAAAAAATCAAGTCAAAAACTTTAACATATGGGCTTTGACGCAGATTTTATATCAATACTTTCAGCGGAAAATAGTATTACGACGAGGATAGTATGACTGTGAGATTAATTCTATATCTTTAGTTCGGCTATAAGTCTAATACTTGAGTCGTTTGACTACGTTTTATTGAGCTGGTTTATAATTATTGGACCAATCTCTTCAATGGGCGCCTGGGCAATGACCGCACCAATATTAAAGGCAACCATCGGCATACCGTAAACCACGCAGGTTTCCTTATTCTGCCCAATGGTGTATGCTCCCTCCGCTTTCATCTTTAGGAGCCCCTTGGAGCCATCGGCGCCCATACCGGTGAGGATGACACCGATGGCATTCTTCCCCGCTGTTTGCGCAACGGACTCGAATAGCACATCCACCGACGGGCTGTGCCCGCTGACCTTTGGCCCTTTTTCACATTTAACGTAATAGCCCTTTACATCCTTTGCAACCCTCATCTGAAAATCCCCCGGAGCCACTAGAATCTTGCCGGTTTCTATCCTGTCGCCATTCTCCGCTTCCTTTACCTCCATCTTGCAGATGCGGTTTAACCGTTCGGCATACATCTTGGTAAACTTCTCCGGCATATGCTGAACAATTACCACACCCGGTGTTGTTGGAGGCAGGTCGGCAATTACTGTAACTGTTGCGTCGGTACCGCCCGTGGATGCCCCGATGGCAATAATGAGATTATCGACCGTCTTTTTAATGGGGCTGTATACGACACGCTCCACCTTTGGCGCCTTTTTCAGCTTTGCCATGGAAGCTATTTTCACCTTGATAACCAGCTCGTGGGAGAAATTAACGAGGTCGGAGGAGTTTTTCACATTTGGCTTGCTGACAAAATCCACCGCACCCGCCTCAAGTGCATCCAGCGCGTTCATCGGCAAGGAGGTTACCACCACCACAGGAGTGGGGCGCTCGGGTATCAGCTTTTTTATAAAATCAATCCCGTTCATCCGTGGCATTTCAACATCCATCGTTATGACTTGGGGGTTAAGTTCCTCAATAAGTTTCATGGCCTCAATCGGGTCGCCGGCGGTTCCTACCACCTCAATTGCGGGGTCGGCATTCATATTTTTGACTAAAAATTCTCGAAACAGGATAGAATCATCTACGACAAGCGTCCTGATTTTTTGCAGCTTCATAGGGTAGGCCATTCCTTTCACAAATATCTGTAGGATTTAGTCGAAACTGAAATGGCAGGATTTTCTCTAAGACGTTTTGAACACAGGTTCTTTCTGCGTATAATTTCAAGGCCTTTAAATCCCTTTCTGATAGACTGCCGGCATGATATAGCGGTATTGAGAGGTGTCTCGTGCAATGGTTTCGGCATGACCAATTAGCAGGTATCCGCCGGGCTTTGTTGTATCATAAAACTTTTTTATCAATGTTTGCTTGGTGGGGATATCAAAATAGATCATCACATTGCGGCATAGGATGATATCGTATGGCTTAGTAAATAAAAAGGGGTCCATCAAGTTGAACTGTTTAAACTCCACATCGTCACGGATGAGCTGCTTGACCTGTACGTTCTTATCGTCATAGGCATCGAAATACTTGGTTTTCCATTTTTCAGGGATGCTTTGGAGTGAGTCAACGGAATATACCGCCTTTTGCGCCTTCTCCAATACCTTGAGGGAGATATCGGTCGCGTGGATTTTTATGTTCCATTGGTTGCGGCGCAAGCCAAAAAAGTCGTTGATTACCATAGCCAGGGTGTACGGCTCTTCCCCCGAGGAGCATCCGGCGCTCCATATTCGGATGGTATTATCCCGGTTATTCTTTTCAAATGCCGGCAATACGGTTGAGTTAAAAAAGTGAAAATGCTCCTCCTCACGATAAAAATAGGTGTGATTGGTGGTAAGCTTGCTAATGAGGTGCGACATTTCCTTGCCGGTGGCATCCTGCAACACCGAGCGGAAATAGTCCGTGTAATTGGTAACCCCCTTTTCGATAAGGGTGGTGGCCATTCTGCTTTCTATCAGGGTCTTTTTCTTGGTTAAATTGATGCCATAATTCTTTTTGAGATACTCGGTAATATGTTCAAATTCCTTGTCCGTCAGCATTATCATTGTTGCAACAAACCTTTCGGGAAAATTCAAATATCGATATTATTCTCGTAAAAGTGTATGAATATCAAGTGATACTGATATCCGATTTAAAAGAGTATAAAAATCAAGTGAAAAGCTTTAATTTATGGGTTTTTACGCGGATTTTTATCGACTCTTTTTGAGGAAATTAGTATGAAAAGCTCCATTTTTGGGTTTTCATGCAGATTTTTATCTGCCATTCTACTCTTTTTGAGGAGATTAGTATTACGCAGGAATGCATTCGATGCAGAAATAGCGACAAGCTTAAAGCCTGCCGCCATTTTCGACGCATCAGAGCGTATGTGTTATAAGTTGGATCACATAAGCAAAGTAGCGGAATGGCATGTGTTGTCGCATGTCGTCCTCCGTAAACCCTGTTTGTGCTTATACTGCCCTGCTTTGTGTCTCGGTAATGCTAACGAGCTCTTCTATCTCATCATCACTCAACAGCTTCTGGCAATCAAGAACCAGCTTTACCTCTTCGCCAACCTTGCCTATACCCTTTACATAACGGCTGGAGCCGTTTTTGCTAAAGCTAGGGGGCTGGGCGATGTTTTCATCCTTGATCTCCATCACTTCCTCAACCTCATCGACGATGATGCCAACGGAGTTTCCCGCAACATCCACCACTACGAAGCATGTTTTATCGTCGTACGGGCGCTCTTCCTTATTAAAACGAAGACGTACGTCCAAAACAGGAATAACTTTGCCTCTGAGATTGATGATTCCCTTGATATATTCGGGCAACTCAGGTACCTGTGTAATGGGTTGCACAACAATTATCTCTATTACATAACGAATGTCAATGCAATAGGATTGATTGTCAATCATAAAGGTTAAGTATTTTTCTTTCAGTGAATCCTCAACATCATCCTTGACTTCCTCAATAAACTGCGCCATGTCATTATCATCCTTTCCACACAATTATATCCGATATACTAGTTGTGCGCAATCAAATTTTTAATATCCAGAATCAAGCTAATGCTGCCGTCGCCGAGTATGGTACAGCCGGCAATGCCGCAATCCTTCACGTTATAACGGCTTAAATAAGTGGGCAACGGCTTGACGACAACCTGCTGCTCGCCAATGAGCTGGTCTGCAAGCAGGCAGACTGCCTTCTCCTCTGTCTCCACCAAAATCACGATACCCTCTGTAATACTTTTCACACTTGTTTCGATTCCAAAGGCCTGATACAGCCGAATTACGGGGTAGCATTCGCCGCGTATCATCACCATCTCGTTGTTGTTGACATCCTTGACAATCTGCTTTTGTGCTATCTTAAACGATTCGCGGATAGAGGTAATGGGAATTGTCAGGATTGAGCCGCCTACAGAAATCTCCATGCCGTCAACAATCGCAAGTGTGAGCGGGATTTTGATGTTAAAGGTTGTGCCCTTGCCGAGCTTACTGTCGATGCTGATGCTGCCGCCGACCTTTTCAATATTCTTCTTCACCACATCCATGCCCACGCCGCGGCCTGAGAATTCTGTTACCACGGTGTTAGTAGAAAAGCCCGGCAATAAAATGAGGTTGAATATCTCTTTTTCGGTATACTCCGAATCCGCCTTTGTCAAAAGACCGTTCATGCGTGCCTTTTTCAGAATTACAGAAGGATTGATGCCCGCGCCGTCGTCTATAACTTGAATAATTACTTCTCCCGCTGTATTCTTTGCAGAGAGGATTACACGGCCAACGCCGGTTTTTCCTTTGGCAAGGCGTTCTTCCTTCGCCTCCAGGCCGTGATCCATCGCGTTTCGGATCAGATGCATCAGCGGGTCGCCAAGGCTGTCGATGATGGTTTTATCCACCTCTGTGTCTTCGCCAATAATACTCAGCTCGACATCCTTATCCAGCTTTTTGCTCATGTCGCGAACAATTCGGTTCATCTTGTTAAAGACGCCCGAAATTGGCACCATGCGGATGGACATCACGATATCCTGAAGCTCATCGGTCAGCTTGCGCAGCTGCCGCGACGCCTTAGTAAAGTTCTCGAGCTGTAATCCTTTGAGATCGGGGTTTGAGGTCACCATCGATTCGGTGATAACCAGCTCTCCCACAACATCCATAAGCTCATCGAGCTTATTCAGGTTTACACTAATGAGACTTTGCTTTACCGCCTTGGTTTGCGCTACCGCGCTGTTTACACTTTCGATCTCAGCGGCCTTTTGCTCTACCTCCTGCTTGCGCTGCTCGGCTGCCACCTTTGTTTTCTCAATCAATGAGATGTCGTTGCCAAGGGGCTCGTAAGACTTGATGTAGAGTGAGGTTTCTATCAGCTTATAAATTTCCTCATTGCTGGTATACGGAACAAAGGAGATGATAAACCCGTTATCGATAATCTGCTTTGCCGTAGCCTGGTTAAACTCTATATCCTCCGGCTCATAGGTCAGGCGCTCGCAATAGTCCTTAAGGTTATTGACTAACATAAAGGCCCGGATGTTTTCCATCTTGCAGCCGTCCTCAAAGTACACGCGCACCACAGACATGGGCTTACCTGATAGAACGCTTAGCTTCTCCACCACGGGAGTCTCTCTCGCGTAGGTATCACCCTCCAACGGTTCAAAGGACTTGATGTTAAGAGCAGATTCGATAATCTTGTAGATATCCTCGTTGGTGGAATAGGGCAGGAAGTTGATAATAAACCCGTCCTCCACAATCTGCGCAGCCGTTTCGGGGTTTGACTCAATATCCTCCGGCTCATAGGTAATCTTCTCACAGTAATCCTTGAGGCTGTTCACCAGCATATAGGCACGGATGTTCTCCATCTTGGTGCCTTCCTCAAAAAACACCCGCACCTTGCTCATTGGCTTCCCTGAGACAGGTGCCTTTTTCGGCGTATCCTTTGCCGGGGCCTTCTGCTTGCCTGTTTTACCCGTGTCGCCGGATTTCTTTTGCGACTTTGCCGCGGCAGGAGACTTGATAAAGGCTATCTCCTGCTCAATACGGCCAATGAGATCGTCAGGATTCGCGGCAGAGGTAGAGGCATCCAGAATTCCGTCTATCTCCTTGCGGATAAAATCCGAACCCTGAAACACGATATCATAGATGGAGCTGTAATCGCTTGCCGCGGTTTTGTTTTCTCTTATGATGTAAAACAAATCCTCAATGCGATGGGCGACTAACGAAATGTTCTCTATGCCCATCATTGCGGCAGAGCCTTTAATGGTGTGCATGATGCGGAAGATTTCGTTAATATCCTCCTGCGCCATATCGTTGCTTTTTTCTGATTTTAGCAGAATTGCGTCCAGCTGTTCCAGCAGCGTGCTGCTTTCAAATATAAAGGTTTCCAGCATGGCTTCCAGATTTGCGTCAAATTTGTCCATTATATCACCCACAATAATACAGTTTAAAATGTCGCGGCGGTGTATGCTATTTTTTATAATTTAATTATAACACACAATAAGAAAAAAAGGGGAAGATTTCGACCATATCTTTCAAAAAGAAGGTTGAATTTTTTGCGCAAACAGACGATAATTAAATATAGTACCTATTAATAACCTTGCCAGCGTGTTTTACCCTTGACTTACTCCGTAAGCCAAGTATCTTTATGACGAAATACCGAAAAACGGGGTGCTTGCAATGGCCGACATGCTTAAAATCTCAACCCCTATCCTGCCAAAGAACTATGTAAACTCAGTCCGCTCGAACCAGCAAATGCCGCAGGATGCATTTAATCTGGTCGACCTTTCCAGAGTTACGAAGCCAAACGAAAGCGGAGAAACCACCAACAACAATACCTTAAACCTGGCAAACCAGCGGGAGATCGTGCGCACACTGTCGGGTCTGCTTACCGACCCCGGTCTTGCCCTAGCTTCTCTTAAACGGCTGGTGCTTTTAAGCCTGATAAGCTTAAATACCGGTGCGGACCCGCTGACCTCAACGTCTTTTGACGGACTGGTGAATTCAATGATGCTCAGCGAGGGCGAGCTGCTTACAGAAATACTCAGCCAGCAGCAGGGCATCTCCGCGTTTCAGGGGGAATTTTTTGACTCGCTGCGCAGCCTTCTCGCCGGCTCGGCGAACCCCCAGCTAAGAGAAAGCGTAGGGCAACTGCTCAAGGCAATTTCCGGCACCGTATATGCCCGGGACATTCTCGACTCCATTTCTGCTAACCTTGAAAAGTTTTCTGCATTAATGAAAGGGTTGCCCGAGGTTTCGGAGGTGTTTGAAAAGCTTGCCGCAAACTTTAAAAATATATCACCTGACGACCCCGCTTTTCCTCAACTCAAGGATTCCCTGTTAAGCGTTTTAAGAGAGCTAAGCGACAGCATTTACGCGAACCAGAAAACCATGGATCTTACTACGCTCATTGTATATAATCTTTCTAAATTTGTAAATGAAAAAGAAGCAATTTCCTCGGCTTTTGATAAGTTTACCCGTTTTATTCCTGAAAAAATGCGAGAAACACTGATTGAACAGCTAAACGATTACCTTGCCACCGCCACAAAGCAAAGCGACAGCGCCCCCTTGCACTCAAAGGTAATTGACAGCCTCTCGGAGCTAATCCGCCAGCATACCCAAAATACCGCGGGCTCTTTATCCGGTTCTGCTGAGGTTTATGCCCTGCTGCAAAGCCTCTCCTCTGCTCCTACGGTTTTCACTCCCCTTCTGCACTACATCCTGCCCTTTCGCAATGAGGACGGCAGCGCGCTTGCCGAGCTGTGGGTGGACCCCGATTCCTCGGGCGCCGGGCAGACGGGCGAACGGACCACCACCGTTTTTTTTGTGGCGGATGTGGAAGGGCTCGGGCAGTTTGAGATTGAGCTGAAAGTGAACGAATTCAGGATTGATTTTCGTATGTTCTGTCCAAAGGAATACACACAGTATTATCAGGATTTTGGTACGCTCATTGCAGAATCCTGCCAGAATATGCCCTATCGTTTTCAAAGCGTCAGCATTCTGCCGCTGGAGAAGGCCCGGCGTTTGGATGAGGTGTTTCCCAGACTAGCGGAAAAGAGGATTGGTATTGATGTCCGAGCATAAAGCGCAAAGCAAAGGGAAAAACGGCGATAAAGCCATCGCTTTAAAGTATAACCCCCAGACCGATGCGGCGCCGATTATTGTCGCCTCCGGTTACGGCTACGTCGCGGAAAAGATAATCGATATCGCCGATCAAAGCGGTATCCCCATTTACCGGGACGACACCTCCGCAAATATGCTGGCAATGCTTGAGATTGGCAGCACTGTGCCTCCACAGCTTTTTGAGGTGATTGCGGCTGTGTATATTGACCTTTTGCATGTGGCACAAAAAGCCAAAGAGCAACGAAACGCAAGCCAAGCGGAGGAAGGCGAATAGGCTTACCTTTTAGCCGATTATTTCGCATGATTGCCTGTGCCTTCGAAGTGTTCTGTCATCGTTGTGCTGTGCCCCATGTTTCTTTGTTCTTTCGCCAAATATATAACCGCGATGCCCGCCGTTATCGGCGGGCATCGCTTATTTGCCCGGTTATATACACCGTAATCAATACTACTTTCCGATTGTAATATTTTAAAAACTGCGTCAAACTCCTATTGCCAAAGCTATGCTTTTTTATGTTTTTATGAACTAATCCAGCTTTAAACGTTTTTGCTGTAGACGCTGTTGCTCCCATAAAAACGCAAACAACATATCCTGCTCTTTTTCTGTCACACTCTCAAAAGCGCAGCCATAGCCAAGCAGGTCATTGCTTAACTCTGTTTTTCTTAAAATTCTTGTCTTGATGCGCAGATGCTTGGCACACTGGTTAAAGTAAAACTCAAAAACACTGTCTTCCTCAAAGTCTTCCTCGCATTGAAACAAGATGCCGCCAATACTGATATCCTTTACCGTAATCTTTACAGGGGTATCCAGCGTGACCTTTTGGCCTTCGCTGTCGTAAACGGCGTAAATGCTGGTGGTAAAGGTCACCTTAATCTTGATGTTTCTCCTTCGTTGAATTACATCCAGCAGATTGTAATCGGTCAGAATAAGTCTGTCGGGGGAAGCGTAATCGACGACTGCAAAATACCAGCATATGCCCTTCATATCATCATAGGCACAGACCTTGACATTCTCTCCGCTTACAAATTGAGGCATGGGCTTTCCGACTATTTCCATGTAATTTTTGTCGAGATCCACCATCATGCCCGAAGCGAGTAAAATATCGGACATGCTGTAAATATCAACCTTCTGCTGGACTATTTTCAAAATTACCACTCCTTAGATGTTAAGCCGCGCCAAATACTATTTCGCTTTCTGTGGCGTATACCATGACGTTGTCTCTATCCATCGTAACCTGAACCGATAAGTTCCCCATCGCAATGCGTGTTCCCGTATAAATGGTGCCCTTGCAAATAATCTTGCAGCTGTTTGGTGATGCTAGTTCCTGTTCCATGTTGTAATAGGTTTTTAGCAGTTTTTCGCGCTCCATCATCAGTACCGACCGGTTATAAGCCGCCTGATCCAAAACCTTGAGCTTATCCTTCGAAAGGGTGCTCTTATCCTTGGAATTTAAGTACTCTATGGCCTGCTTGAGCTTATGGCAGTCAGAGTCGATTTTGTTAAGCCGCTCGGAGATTAGCGCCATCTCCTCCACCAGTGTAGTGGAGGAACCCAGCGTAAAGTCTGTGCGTGCGTGGGAGGGGGAGCCAACCGTTCTTGCTATGACATCCGACGCAACGACATAGGTGCCGCCCACGATGCAGCCGTTTTTGCCCTTCATTTCCAGCGTACCGCCGCATTTTACGTTGCAGTACATTATGGAGTTAGAATAAATTGAGCCCTTAACCTGAAGCGTCGCGTTTTCAATAAAATTGGCGTTAAGAGTTCCGCCGCATTGAATTAAACCGCCGCCCTGCCCATTCATCCCTGCAATTGTAACGTCTTTTTCTGCTTTAATCGTTGCGGCCTCGACTATGCCGTTGACCCTTACGACACCACCCGATGTGATGGAAAAGCCCGACTTAACATCACCCTTTACAACCACATTGCCAACAAAATCAATATTGCCAACGGAGTTATCCACATCGCCGCTAACCGTGAAGGTATCATCTATTTCCATTATTTTATTGCGTTCGTAGAGATTACCAGTAATCCCCGCATATATTTCTGTATTGGTGTCGTTTACAAATACGTTTTTTCCGATAGACGGCCTAGCATCCTTACCAGGAATGGGCGGAATCTCCTGCCCGAGAACCGTCATACCCTTTGTTCCCTCGGTAGGCGGAATAATATCACATAACACCTGACCCTTTGTCACGTTATGGATAAGCCCAAGCTCTTTAAACTCTACGGTACCATCCGAATTGTGTTTGGGTATCCCCTGAGAACCTAATGCATAGCGATTAACAATCTCGCCGTCCTTCCCGTTATCCGCCGAAAAACCTTCCGCTATCAGCAGCTTGCGGTCATACACGCGCCCATAGGCGATGCGCTGAAGTTCCTGTTCCTTTAAACCAAAAACAACCCCTGCCTCTTTTACCGCATTAAGCAGCTCCGGCAGAGTGACATCCTGCCCTTCATGCTCTGGTCCAAGCACTGAAACATACGCCCTGAGATGATCATCGGAAATCTCTACACGATACTGTGCATCAACCGGTTCTACCTTTGGAGCTTCCTCCGATTCCTCTTCGGATAAATCATCCTGCGATTCCTCTTCGGATGGAACATCCTGCGACTCCACTAAGGACTCAGCAACTTCCTTGTTTTCCTGTTCTTTGTACTCCGTCACGGTTTTTCCTCCTATCCAGCGTATCCATATTCACTTTTCTTTTATAACTGAAGGTGAACCTTACCAATGGAACGAACCGATAATATACCGGTTTCCGCGGCAAACTCCACTGTCCGGCCATAGTTTTGCCCAACATCCTCCGCAATGATCCTAATGTTAAGCTCCGCAAGCACTCTCTTTACCGCTTCTACATTGCGCTTGCCAATATTCATAATGTTCTCGCCGGCGCCATAGGTAGTATCTACCTTAAACATCTGTGCGCCTCCTGCAATCTTAGCAACAATCCGGTTTTTGAACGCACCCTGTTTTTCCATGCGTTCAACCAGCATAACGGCGGCGGTATCCGCAAACTTCATCTTATTTTCATTCTGGATGCAATCCCTGCTGTTTGGCAGCATAATATGCGCCATACCGGCAACATTTACGGCCCCATCGTATAAACATATGCCCACGCAGGAGCCAAGCGCATAGGTAATCAGCCTATCGGGTTTGCGTACAACGTTAAGATCGGAAATACCCACCGTTATCAGATTGCTCATATACTAATCCCCAGACGATCCATTATTATTTTCAGGGAATCCATCTCAGGGATTAGCAGCATACAGCTTCTCGCGGACTCACTCGCGCCGATAAAATCCTCTTCAATGTAGAGTACTTTGTCGCCTGTCATTCCCAATTCTACAGCAGGTACACTCAAGATTGCCCCTGCCATATCTACGGTGATCGATGGAACCATGATGTTGATTTTAAGACCCGTCAGCGACGAAATTGCGTTGACATAAGAGCCTGCCATGATGTTGCCGATTTCATTAAGCGCTGAGAAGTCAACCTCAGAGAGCTGTGTATAGTCACTGATCTCTTTACCCAACAGGATATTGACAACCACATGCGCAAACTTCTGCTCAAGGATGAACATAATCATCCCCCGAACATCCTCATGAAGATGCGTTAATATTCCGACTACAATATTCTCAGGCCCGCCGAGGATATAGGTGAGATCGGTAAAATCCAAAACCTTAACCTTCGGCACGGACATCTGCACCGATTGCATCAGCATAGAAGAAAGGGCAGTCGCCGCATTCCCGGCTCCTATATTGCCAAGCTCCCGCAACACATCAATGTGCATATCATTAAGTTGGTCGTAATGCAGTGTATTCATGGACCTAAATGCCCCCTAAGAATATAAAACTAATATGACTTCGGCCCTCGTTATCGGAGATTGTTCACAATAGATTCCAGCTCGTCCGCTACCTGCACAACCCTTGCGCTGAACTGAAACGCGCGCTGCGTTACGATGATATCTACCATCTCTTTTGACATTTCCGTATTGGAGGTCTCAAGAAAGCCTTGCGTCAGCTTATGCCCTCCGCCAAGCTCCGGCTCTCCGGCAAGCTCCGTTGCCGAGAAACGGTTTGCCCCCTCCTGTATTAACGCATACTTGTTGGGGAACGTGTAAATACCAATTCTGGCCTGCATATTTGTAAGATTGGGTTGCGTTTCTCCCTCTGCGTTTAGCTGTACGCGCTCCTCGTCGGGTCCCAGTACATAATCGCCGGTTGTGGTGACAAGGTATGCATCCTCGTCCTCAAGCTTGACCAAAAAGTTGCCTGCCCTGGTGTAGTAACGCTCACCCAGCTGGTTTTCCACGGCAAAGAAGCCCTCACCCTCAATGGCAAAATCAAGCTCTCTGTCGGTCGGCATCATCTGCCCCTGTACCATTTGAACGGTCGTGCCGGAAAGCTTGACGCCATGTCCCACCTTCAGTCCGTTTGTCATCTCGTCTGCTCCCCGATGAATATTGGTGTAAAGCAGACTGGAAAACGAAGGCACCGAGGTCTTAAAGCCCGGGGTTTCCGCATTGGCCAGATTGTTCGCTGTAATGTCCATGCTTTTTTGCAGATAAATCACGCCGGTTGACGCGGTGTAAAACGCGGTATTCATCGTTCCTTTTTTCCTCTCTGTTGTAAACTAGCCCTTGCTTATAAAAAAGATTCGTCTATGCTTTTTGACTACCTATAAATCAGATATCAGGATAACGACTAAACCCGGCCGATCTCTGTCACAGATTTATTAATAATACGATCCATAATCTTGATGGCCTGGCTGTAGCTTTGGAACGATCGGCTCGTCGCCATCATGGAGGAGGTTTCCTCCGCCATGTCTACATTCGAATCCTCCAGCCGTCCTTGTAAAATAGAGGTCGCATAGAACTCCGGCAGCGTTGGCTGCTCTTCATTCTGGGCGTTGTTATCCAGAAAGTAGCCCTCCCTGTAGGTGGTGAGGTCCTGATAATCGGTAGGAAAAGCGAGGCTGATTCGGTCTGCCGGGCTATCCTCTGTACCCACATAAATGTACCCGTTCTCATCCACCGCAAAATCCGCCGAATCCAGCTGTATGGGTCCGTTTTCCCCAAGCAATCTGCCGCCGTTGGGCTGCACAAGGTACCCATCACCATCCAAGCTGAAATGCCCGCTGCGGGTTAAAAGGGTCTGTTCCATGGTTTCATCGAAGGATTGCAACCGAAAGAAGCCCTCGCCCACCAGTGCAAAATCGAAGGGAATGCTGGTTTCGGTATAGCTGCTCTGACCGTAATCGGTATGAAGGACATCCGCATAACGAACAATCGAGCCTTTACCGATTTTTTGGCTGCTCCCCTGTTCCAGCCGCGCCGTCAGCGTATCGCTAAAGCTGCTGCTCGTAAGGGTTTGACGTTTAAAACCCGGCGTTCTCACATTAGATACATTGTTGCTGATGGTCTCAAGCTGGCGCTGTGCGGTGAGCATACCGGAAGCGAGGGTGTAAAAACCTCTTACCATAAACAATTCCTCCTTTATCCAATCGCGCGGTATCTCACCGCGGGTCAATCCATAATATAGCTTTCCATTGCCTTTTTAAGCTTTGCCAGCGCAGAGGTGTGCATCTGACACACCCGTGATTCGCTCACAGATAAAACCTCGGCAATCTCCTTAAGCTTTAGGTTCTCAAAATAATACATCGCGATTACCTGTTTTTCCTTGGGTGGCAACGTGTCTATGGTACCGGATAGCAGCTGTTTGAGCTCTCCCGCAAACAGCGCCTCCTCCGGCGCGTCCGTTGCGGGCAAGCTGGCCATTGCCGATTCAATACCCGACAGCCCGTCGGCAAGCAGCTCCTCAAAGGAAATAATGCTAGCGTTGTAGGACTGCGCCATGTTGGTTTGCAACTCCTCCAAGCTAATGCCCAAGCTGGTCGCAAGCTCCTCGTCGGAGGGTTGACGGTTTTGCTCCGCCCAAAACGCGCTAATCGCGTTGTCTATATCCTTCGCGTTCTTGCGCACCCTGCGGGGCACCCAATCCTGCTTGCGGACGTAATCAATAATCGAGCCCTTTACCCGGATAGAGGCGTAGGTCTCAAATTTAACCTCGCGGTCTATGCTGTAGCGCTCTACCGCGTCCATCAGTGCGACCAGACCCTCGTTAATCAGATCCTCCTGATCGGCTACACTGCGAAACATCCCGCGCATTCTTAACACCGTATACTTTACAATGTAGGAATAGTGCAGAATAATTTCGTTGCGCAGCGCGGGGTCGCCGGTTTCCTTAAACCGTTTCCAGGTGTCTCGGTCTATTTGTGTCTCCGGTTTTATAAACAGCGTAAGCACCCCCTTGGGCGGCTATGACTATATCGTTATATTGCCCACTGCCTGAATTTGAACGGAATTATCAATCTCACTAAACGAAAGTACAATAATTCCGTTAGCAAACTGATCCGCGAGCTTTTTAAAATACACGCGGGCGATCGGCGAGGTCAGGATAATTGGTGTGGAAATCAACTCTTTTATTTTATTGACCTGCGATACCATGGAGGTTGCAATCTTCTGCACCGTATCGGGATCCAGGGCAAGATAGGAACCGTGATCCGTCTTTTTTACCGCACCCATAATCAGGTTTTCAGTTTGGGTATCCAGCGTTATTACCCTAAGCTGATTTCCGTCTGAGAATTTGCGTGTGATGGTGCGTCTAAGCGACTGTCGCACATACTCGGTCAGCATATCGGTATCCTTGAGTGTCGTGCCGTAATCGCCCAGTGTTTCGATGATGGTCTCCATATCCCGGATTGGGATACCCTCCCGCAGGAGGTTGGAAAGTACCTTTTGCAGGTCTCCCGCCGAAACGACACCGGGGATTACTTCGTCGATAAGTGCCGCGTTGTTCTTCTTTACATTTGCAATCAATGTATTCACTTCGCTGCGGGTAAGCAGCTCATAAGCGTTTGCCTTTATTACCTCGGAAAGGTGGGTAATAATTACCGATGTAGGGTCGATTACGGTGTAGCCTGCCATTTCCGCCATTTCACGGCGGGAGGCGGGAATCCATTTCGCGGCAATGCCAAAGGCCGGCTCGATGGTGTCGATACCATCGATAACCTCCTCCACCTCGCCGGGGTTAAGTGCTAAATAATGGTCAACAAGCACCTCGCCCTTTGCAATTTCTTCTCCCTTAAGGCGGATGGTATATTGGTTGGGGTTTAGCTGTGCGTTATCGCGCATACGCACGGAAGGCACAACCATACCCATTTCTACGGCGAACTGCTTACGGAACATCACCACGCGGTCAATGAAGCTGCCGCCGCTGGATTCATCCACAAGGGGCAAAAGGCTGTACCCGAAGGTCATCTCCAACTGCTCTACCGATAGCAGCGTGTAAACGTTATCAATGTTTTTGTAAAAACTCGTTTCCGAAAGCTCTATCTCCGGTTCGGCTTCGGCGGCCACAGCGGCGGCCGCTGATCTGCGCATAGAGCTGCGAAGGCGTACCCCGAGGGTAATGAGCGCGGCGGAGATGAGGATGATTTGAAAGGGCGGAAAGCCCGGCACAAATATGAGAAAAGCCACAACGCCGCCTGCGATAATCATCGCAATAGGCTGCGCGGCAAACTGTCTTGTTAAATCGGTATTCAGGTTGTTTTCGGATGCGGTGCGGGTTACAATCATACCCGTAGCCGTGGAAATGAGAAGCGCGGGCACCTGAGAAACCAGACCGTCACCCACCGTTGCGATAGAGTAAACGCTGATAACCTCCTCAAAGCCCATCCCGCCGGTGATCATACCGATGGCCATACCGCCGAGCAGGTTAATCGCGGTGACAATGATTGAAATAATGGCGTCACCTTTTACAAATTTCGAGGCACCATCCATGGAGCCGAAAAAATCTGCTTCGCGCTGAATGTTTGTGCGGCGCTCCCGCGCTACTGCCTCATCAATCAGCCCGGAGTTGAGATCCGCGTCGATGGCCATCTGTTTACCGGGCATCGCGTCAAGAGTAAAGCGTGCCGCTACCTCGGAAACACGCTCCGCGCCCTTGGTGATGACCACAAACTGCACGATAACTATAATTAAGAAGATGACAAAGCCTACCACGGCGTTGCCGCCGATGACAAAATCGCCGAAGGCCTTGATAACCTGACCTGCTGAGCCGCCGTTTTGAAGGATTAGCCGTGTGCTCGATATATTCAGTGACAAACGAAACAG
Source organism: Bacillota bacterium (assembly GCA_023433405.1). GTDB lineage: Bacteria > Bacillota > Clostridia > Oscillospirales > Ruminococcaceae > Acetanaerobacterium. Next base: position 24,043 of record JAEZCT010000058.1, read on the forward strand.
CGTAGTAATAAGCAGCATAGAGGGAAACGCCGAAAACTCAAGCGCCGTCCTGATGTACATGGACATCAGCAATATCAGGATGGATAGCGTGATGTTCAGGATGAACATCATATCAAGCAGCCATGGCGGCAGCGGGATGATTAAAAACAGGACTATTAAAATTACAAATACAGCGATGCTGTTGTTGAGAAACTTCATAAGCAATCGTCCATTCCGCCAAGAGTTTTTACCGGCCAGCAAATTTACCAACGAGCCCGGTGAAAAACAACGCTATCTTTTTTTAATCTTTATGCCTGCTCTCATCGCTCGAACCGCCATAACGGCTATTCTCACTTACGAGCCGGATTCTTATGCTTTAGGTTATATACAAAGGCGAGCACCTCGGCAACCGCCTGATAAAAGCTTACCGGAATCTCTTGGTCAATCTCCACCGCGTCAAACAACGCGCGTGCCAAGGGCTTGTTCTCGGTGATGTATACCTTGTTTTCCTCCGCCACCGATACGATGCGCAGCGCAACAAGATCGGCACCCTTTGCCACAACCACCGGTGCGTGGGATTGTCCCTGAACGTAACGGATTGCAATGGCATAATGCGTCGGGTTACGAATAACGACATCAGCGGAGGGAACCTGCTGCATCATACGCCGCTGTGCCATCTGCCGCTGCTTTTCCTTTATCTGCGCCTTAATCTTCGGGTCGCCTTCCAGCTGTTTGTATTCCTCCTTGACCTCCTGTTTGGTCATGCGAAGGTTTTTTTCATAATCCCACCACTGGTAAACGTAATCCAGCACCGATATGCCAATAAACAGTATCGCCAACGTGATAACCATGGAAACGATGCTGTCCACCATATACAGCGCGCCTTGTATCAGCTCCACCTCAAGGAGGTTTGAGAGCTCCTCCATTCGCTTCATGACCTCGCTGTAAAGCACCAGTACAATCATGGTGATTTTAACCAGTGCCTTGAGTAGTTCCACCAAGGACCGAATGGAGAACAATCGTTTAAAGCCTTCCAGTGGGTTTAAACGTGAGAACTTAAACTTAAGCGCCTCTGTTGTAAACAGAAGACGTGTCTGTGCTAATGAAAAAGCAATGGTAACCAGACAGGATATGAGCAGTAAGGGCAGCCCCGCCAGTAATACAGCAAGGACAAAATCGCGAATAACCTCAATTGCCGCGCTTTCGGTGAGCAGGGTAAGCTCACCCATCCGTCCGGTATACTTTTCTAAAAAACCGCCTAAAAACCGATAAATATAGCTGCCCAGCAGCTTTAAAGCAAAAAACATGATAAGGATAGAAAAGGCACTGACAATATCGCGGCTTTGAAAAATATTGCCCTTTTTACGTTCATCCTGCTTTCGCTTATGTGTAGCCTTTTCGGTCTTGGAACCCGCCATGTACTACCACCTGCCCCGCCGCTGTTAAGCGGAAGCTAAAAGCCTAAGCGCCTCGCTCATTTTAAAAAAGGACTCGTCTATTAAATATCCGAGGAATGAACCAATCGGACCGATAATTATCAAGATGACAAGAATGCCCACTAGCAATTTTATCTGAATATTGACCACAAAAACATTGATTTGCGGAATTGCCTTCATCAGTACACCCATGCTTGCCTCGGTGATAATCTCTATGGCCATAACCGGCAGTGCAAGCTGTAGGGATAGCGCCAATATCGAAGAAAAAAGCTGGGCGATGTAGGAGCCTATTTCCAGATTAAACGTCCCCGCGCCCACTGGAATGATATTATACGAGACCATAAACATACGAATCATTGTCAAGTGACTATTCGACAAGAAAAACAAAACCATAAACATCACGTTTAAAAAGGAGCCGGAAAGCGGCATTTGCACGTTGCTGGAGGGATCGTATACTTTAGACATACTCACGCCCATCTGCATATCCATCACCTCACCAGAGATAAGGATAATTGACATATACAGCTGTAATATGAAGCCAAAGACCCAACCGATGCCCAGTTCCTTGAGGGCGATATATGCAAACTCTATGGGAGAATCAATCGACAGGCTGACGTCGGCCATGGTATTCATGAGTATTACACTCACTGCAAGCACTAGTCCCGCTTTAATCATGGTAGGGACACTTCTGCGGGACAGGAGCGGATTAAAGAAAATCATCCCCGATATCCTGACCAGAAGCATGATAAATACCGTATAATTCGCAAACGAGATATCGAGCATCGCACTACCCTTCTTAGCCAATCGCTACCAAAGATAACCGGCTTTAAATTGTCTGGGTTGCGTTATGTCAGGTGCCGGCCATCATATAAAAAATCTGGTTGGTAAAATCCAGCATGGTTGTAATCATCCACGAAGCAAGAAGCAGGAGAATCGCGGCAATCGCAAGCAGTTTTGGAACAAAGGTGAGGGTCTGCTCGTGAATCTGCGTTGCTGCCTGCAAGATAGATATGATAAAACCAACCGCAATGCTGACGATAAGAACCGGTGCCGCCAGTTTCAGTCCGGTAAATACCGCTTGCCGAAGTATGCTGATAACATCTCCCTGATCCATTTACAGACCTCCTCTGCCTACAAAAATTAAGGGGAAGCGCCCATGTTAAAACTGGATATGAGCGTCTTTACCGTCATACCCCAACCGTCTACCAGCACAAAAAGCATGAGCTTAAACGGCATGGATATTGAGGCGGGCGGAAGCATAATCATACCCATTGACATCAGGGTGCTTGAAACCACCATATCAATAACCAAAAACGGGATATAAAGCAAAAAGCCCATGGTAAAGCCGCGCTTGAGTTCACTCGTAATGAATGCAGGTATAACCACCGTCATTTCATACTCTTCGTAGCTTTCTGGAAGCTCCTGCTCCGCAGCAGTGCGGAACAGGTTCAAATCCGTCCGGTAGGTTTGCTTTAGCATAAACTCCTTGAGAGGGACACCAGCGCGGTCCAGCGCCTCTTCTTGGGTAATAACGCCGTTGACATAAGGGGTATAGGCAGTGCGTTCTATTTCACCAATAACCGGCGACATAATAAACAAAGACAGAAACAACGCAAGGCCTATGACTACCTGGTTTGGCGGCGTTTGCTGCAAGCCTATTGCGTTGCGCAAAAGGCTTAGTACGATAACGATGCGCGTAAAGCTCGTCATCATAATCAGGATACTGGGCATGAGCGCAAGGAACGTGAGTAAGAATAGAATGTCCAGCGCTTCAACCCGGTCGTCCGGAGACTCCGCGCCGTTGATATTGATGGAGATTCCCGGATCCGCCGCAAATGCGGTAACCGTTAAAAGCAGTGAAGCCAGTATTACAACTGCGATAAGTGAGACAATAAAACGGATGAGGGGCTTTTTTAACTGACCCCTGCTTTTTTGCGTATGTAATTTACTCATGATCGCCGCCCCGATTCCCCCGCCCAAAGTTTCCGTATTTTTTTAGACTGTCCTTGAGCGCGTCACCAAACGAGACATTTTGCGGCGCGCTTATGATTTGCACCAGATCATCTTCGGAAAGCTCTCCCAGATTGGTTACGGAACCGGGTGCAACGCCAATAAGAAAAATTTTTCCGCCGAGCCGTACAATTGCGAGGGATTTATCCTGCCCAAGGCTAAGCCGCTCAATAACCGTAAGATACCTGCCGCCAAGGGTTTGTCCGCCCATTCTTTTACCCAGCCATTTGGTTGAGTAAAAGGCGAGTATGACAATACCGATTACCATTAAAATCGCGCCGGCTACCTGAAGGAAATCATCCAAAAGTGCTCCCCCTTAACCATGCGTCCCCAGAAAACACCTAGCAAACGCTTAGCCCAGAATATTCTTAACTGTCTGGATAATTCTGTCGGGTTTAAACGGTTTTACGATAAAGTCGAGCGCGCCCATCTTGATGGCGTCAACCACCATGGATTCCTGACCCATTGCGGAGCACATAACAACACGCGCGCCGCCGTCCATACCCTTAATGCGCTTAAGAGCCTCAATGCCATCCATATTAGGCATGGTGATGTCAAGAATCACAAGATCGTGACGACCGGACTGATATGCGTTGACAGCAATCTCACCGTCACCCGCTTCCTCAATTTCGGTATACCCGTTCTTATTGAGTACATCCTTAATCATCAGCCTCATAAATGCCGCATCGTCTACCACCAGTATTTTCTTTCCCATTTCAAGCACCGCCAATCTTAAGATATACCGTTTAGAAAATCGGTATTTTTGAGTATTTCTGTTATTCTTACGCCAAAGTTATCTTCAACAACAACCACATCGCCTCGTGCGACCAGTTGCCCGTTGACAATAATATCCACCGGGGCACCCGCCTGCTTCTCAAGCTCTATCACCATCCCCTGGCTGAACTCAAGAATATCCTTAATCTTTTTTCTGGTCTTGCCAATTTCGACCGAAACCTGCAGGGGTACCTGCATAATCAGGTCGAGATTGGTGTGGGGTCCGTCAGAAGAAGAATGCCCGAGATTTGAAAAGCTTTGAAAGTTCGCACCGTGTACGTCCACTGGTTGTTTAAACACCCCCGTTTGCTCATATCCGTATGGCGGTTGAGCAGGATAAGGCTGACCGAACCCGTACCCAGGCTGCGGAGCCGCCGAGTAGGAAAAGCCCTGCTGTTGAGGATGGGGAGGCATTTGCATGTTTTGAGCCGGCTGCTGCATATTGTGTGCCGGCTGCGGGGTCATCGGCGGTCTTGCCCCAGCATCGAACATTGGCTCGTCGTAAACCTTGGCGAGCAGTTCCTCTGTAGACTGAGACAGCTCGGGAATCTCATCGGGTATATCAAAATCCGATTCTCCAAACCTACGGGACTGGGAGATGATCTCCTTAGCAAGATCCATCTTCATAATACTCAGGAACTTGCTTTGGGTGATTTCCTCAATGGTCAGGTCAAACTGAATGACCACAACAACCTCTTCCACATCCTCGGAGATATTCTTTTTTATCTGCGCCGAGTCAAGGATGTTTGCGACAGGCGTGGAGATGTTGATGCTGCGCCCTAAAAAGTTTGAAAGTGCCGTGGCGGAGGAACCCATCATCTGGTTCATAACCTCGCAGGCCGCGCTGATACTGATTTCGTCAAACACAAAATCGGGATCGGGGGTTGGCGTGCGCCCCATAAGCTGGTCGAGTATCAGCTTCACGTCGGACTGCCGGAGGATCATGATGTTTGAGCCGGTAATGCCCGTTACATAGGTAATCTCCACGCACATTGCCGGTTCCATCGTAGCATACTCAACGTCTTTAACCTTGCTGACATGGACATTAGGCGTAGTAATTAGTACCTTCTTGTTGAGCAGGGAAGAAACCGCGGTTGCAGCGCTTCCCATGCTGATGTTTAAAATCTCTCCGATAACATCTATCTCAAAACCAGAAAGTACCTCCATACCTCCTTGTAAACCGGACGGGTTTTTTTCAATGTCAGGACTCATATGAAAACCCCATTTCTAAAGAATTTCGCTGATTTGAACAGCCTTTCTCTTTTTGTAGTTGCCCATTTTCCCGCGAAACCAGATTTTTTGACCGACCTTGACGTCAATCACATCCGTAACGGATTTTTCGAGCAGAAGTACGTCGTTAATCTGTAGGTTGAGCATATCACTGAGCGTTACCTCCATCTCGCCCAGCACAGCAGTTAACTCAAGATTGGAATCCTTTACGGAATTAAAAATAAGGTCTCTGCGCTCGTTCTCTCTGATTTCGTCAAGCTTCTTGTCGCTCTTTATCGAGCGGGCATTCATCTTCTTAATGATTTCATCGAGATTAAGCGCGGGAATACAGATGCTCATATTACCGGTCATGCCCTTCATGTTGATATCTATGACGGTAATAAGCACGATATCGTCGGGAGAAAAGGTCTGCATCAATCTGGCGTTGGTTTCGATTCCTACGATTTGGGGGTCCATATCAGCGTAATTCTTCCAAGCGTCCTTAAACAATTTTACCATGTTCTTAAGGACATTTTCAATAAGAGACAGCTCAATTTCGGTAAAATCCCTATCAATACTTGCAGATTCACCGTTTCCGCCAAGTAATTTGTCGATAATGGAAAATACTGTGTTCCGAGATATCTCTATCAGAATCGTTGTATCCGGTATCGCAGTGTCGGTAACGTTCAGATCCACAATGGCCATCAATACCATGTCCGGCAAGGCGTTATTAAACTCATGATAGCGCTGTTCCTCCAGCTGTGCTACGCTAAGCTGACAGAACATTCTGAGTATGCCGGTCAGATATGACGACAGGCTGCGAGAAAAGTTGCTGTGAATACTATCAAGCTTTTTGAGCTGCTCCTTCGTAAACTTTTTAGGGCTACGAAAGTCGTATTCCTTTACCTTTTTCCCAGCAGCCTTCTCGTCCATCTCGTTCAAATCCAGCTCACCGGTATGTAAACCCTTTAGCAGCTCATCTATCTGTTGCTGCGACAAAATATCCGGCATGTTGAGGGCTCTCCTTTACCACGGCTTTATGTACGAACTTCTATAAAAGTAAAACTACCATTTAAAATTTTACAAGCGCACGAGAATCTGCGGGACCGGCGATAACGCTTGCAGTCATTTAAAAACACAGTTTGACTAATCTATTAGGGGATATACGTTTGGTCAAAAACGTATTTTTCCTGACCGAAGAATATGGACACTAATTCTTTGAGGCTTTCGTGATTATCGATGTTAATGTCCTTTTCAACAATCAAAATCTCTACTCTGCGGTTCTTTTTGCGCCCTTCGGGCGTGGCGTTATCCGCAATGGGCCGATATTTTCCATAGCCCAGCGAGCTTAACAGCTCGGGAGCAATAGTAATTTCGTCCTGAAAGTATTTAAGCACCGCGTAAGCTCGGTCGGAGGAAAGCTTCCAGTCGTCAACCCTGTAATTTGCGTCCTCAAGAACAGTGGCGGTATGTCCCTCAATACGGATGACACCGATGGATTCTTCGGCAAGCTTAATCCATTCGCCGATATCAAGCAGGATATCCCTGCCCTCCTGTCGGAGGATTGCGCTGTCAGGGTTAAAGAATACATTGTCAGTAAAGCGGATGAACACATAGTTTTTGCCGTGCTGTACCTCAATGCTTTCCCTTAAATCATCGGGCTGCGTCTCCACATAATTTTTCAGCAGCTCGTAGAGCATTTCCACATCAATGGGCTGGTCGTACTGCTTTGCGGCATCCGCATCCCCAATGCCTGTGCCCGTGCTACCGACCTGCCCGTCACCCTCCACCGTTAAATCGGGTGCCAAAACAATCTGCTGCGTGCTGACACCGATATTCGAGAGCGCGGAGATTAGGAATTCCACTTTTTCTTCACTGATGGTTGACATGGAGAAAAGCAAAACGAAAAAGGTTAACAGCAGCGTTACCATATCCGCGTAGGTATTAAGCCATTCGTTGCCGCTTCCTTCGCTTTCCCTCTTTTTTCGTGCCATTTTTTAAGACCATGCCTTTCCGGTTCTATCATAATAAAAACCAAGTATCAAGGTCATACAGCTACCCAAAAGTCCTATCTTCTTGCCTTTTCGGGCCTTTTGCCGGACTCGGGTCTATTTTTTTCATCAGAGCCACCCTCCGCAGATTCCTTTGCGGCTTTGGCTACAAAACTGCTGGGAAGCAGACGGAACAATTTTTCGGATATAAAGCGGGGGTTTTCACCCGCCTGTATCGCCTGTATGCCTTCTGAGATAATCAGCTTGGAAAGGTATTCTTCTTCATGGCGAACCTTCAGCTTGGCTGAAATGGGGTAGAAAATAACATTAGCGAGCATGGAGCCGTAAAAGGTAGTAATCAACGCCTTTGACATGCCGCTGCCCAGTGCATTCGGGTCGTCCATCTTTTTGAGCATCAAAATTAAACCAATTAGTGTTCCGATCATACCAAAGGCAGGGGCATATGCCGCACCCTTATCGTAAAAAGCGCGATCCTGTGCATGGCGTTCATCCAGAAAATCCAGCTCCGCCTCCAGTAGCGTCTTCACCTTTTCAGGATCGATGGCATCGACCACCATCATGGTGCCGTTTTTCAGGTAATCATCATCCCCGTCGTTTAGCTCATCCTCCAAAGCAAGCAAACCGCGGGAACGTGCAGACTTTGCAAGCTCCACTACGCGGTTAATCTGATCTATGGGGTTGTAGTGCGTCGGGAAAAAGATAATCTTGAGATGCTTAAGTATTTTGGAAAAAGCTTTGCCAGGGAAGGAAATCATGAGAGTTGCAAAGGTGCCGCCCACGGTAATTGCTAGGCTTGCATAGTCTACAAAGGTAAGTATGTTGCCCCATTGCAGCAATTGATCCCATACTATCGGCTGACCTGCCTCAGGGTTGACAAATACAATTCCGAACAATACCAAAGCAAAAGCGAGTACCGCACCGATTATCGACATCAGATCCATAATGACATCATCCTTTATCGTTTGTCGTCGTTATAGTAAAGACTAATTGAACTTGCCAAATATCTTACGCTTGTAAGCGATTACCTTCTCAATTATCTCACTGGGGGATTCACCCACGATTAAGATTCTGCCGTTTAGCAGCTTAATGGTGGTGTCAGGGGTTTCTTCAATGGTCTCAATGAGATCACAATTGAGGTAAAACTCCTTGGATTCTTTTTTTGCAACCTTTGTTAGCTTAATCATATTTATGACCATGCCTTTCCGGTCATTGTGCTTCAAAAAGGCACAATACGCCATAAAGATAGTGGTTGTTGAGGACTTTTTACAAATAAAATTGATCGTAACAGGTGTAAAAATAATGAATTAGGTTAATAAGGGGAAGCAATCCCCCCTTATTAACCTAACTATTCGGTTACCGCTTAAGATTAACCAGCTCCTCGAGCATCTGATCCGTGACCGTGATGATTCTGGAGTTTGCCTGGAAGCCTCTCTGCGTCGTGATCATATCGGTGAACTCCTGGGACAGGTCTACGTTTGACATTTCCAGCGCGCCTGCCTTGAGTGGACCGGAGCCGCTGGTGCCGGGAACGCAGATGCTGGGAGCTCCCGAGTTCGCGCTTGCTGAAAAATAGGTGTTGCCCTCCGCGTTAAGGCCCTCTGGGTTATCGAACACCGCAAGATCAATGCGGCCAAGGGTCAGTGTTTCACCCAGATGGTTTGCACTGATGATACCGTTGCTGCCTATGGCAAGGCTCGTGAGGTTGCCCACATCCTGCAGCGCGTAGGACTGGCCGCCTCTGGTTTGGATGGTACCAAGAGCGGCAACCATATCTGTACCCGTAAACGCAGTCGTAGGCAATGTTCCTCCTGCCGCAAGTGTAAAGCCGCCGTTAGCTGTTGTTGCGGGCGCAGTGCTTAAAAGCGTGTTGATATCCGCCAAAGAATAGGTGTCTCCGGCTACCAACGCCACTGTCAGCGTTGTATCGGTTACCGCAACCGTAGCGCCGGGACCGGGGCCTGTTACAAACACAATGTTTCTATTGCCCGCAGTACCTGGGTTTGCACAGGTAACAGTAATATCGTCTGTAAAGCCACCCAATGTGATGCTCTTTACGGATTCTGCCTGCGCGTCTTGGATGGGGTCAACCGTAATGCGGATGCGGTTGCTTCCGGGTGCCGCCGACGCCGCGTTCGCGCCGCTAACACCGAGCACAAAATTACCGTTGTTATCCACTACGTTTCCATAGGGGTCAATGGTGAGCATTCCGGCTCGGGTGTAAAAGGTGTTTCCTTCCGCGTCCTGTACCTGAATAAAGCCCTGGCCCGCAATCGCTACATCCGTACCGCGGTCGGTGGGCTGAAAGCCGGATTGACCCATCATCAGGTCAATGGATGCAACCTGAGCACCGTAACCGACCTGTGTGGCGTTAACACCGCCGCGAAGCTGACTGCCGGCCGACGCACCGCTCAGGGTCTGATAATACACATCGCGAAAGGTTGTTCGCGATGACTTAAAGCCATAGGTATTAACATTCGCTATATTATTACCGATAACGTCCATTCTTGTTTGGTGTGCACGCAAGCCCGCAACACCGGAGTACATGGCTCTAACCATTATGTCATGCTCCTTTTTTTCTTGTTAAGAAACCGTCAGTCTCCTCTGTCATTCAGAAACTGATTATAACCCCCATAACGGTCCGGCTATATGATTACGGTTCCTTCTATATTTGTGAATACACTTCCACTTAGGTCCTTGTCGCTCAGGGTGGTAACAACGGTCCCGTTTTTAACGCTGACAATAAACGCAGTCTGATCCACCAAGATTAAGGTATCATCAAGACCCTTTTCTCTTGCCAGGCGCATTCCCTCATTCAAGCGTTCAAGCTTTGCCTCGCCGATATCAATGTTACGGTCGGCAATGCGGCTCTGCGCATGTTTGGAAAAGTTTACCTGTGCGGATTGCTCTCGCTGGTATCGTTCCAGCAGCTCGGCAAACGAATTATCGTCAGCCTTCGTTTTAGTCGTGGTTTGATGGGGGGCGGTAACGCCCGTTGTTACGGGAACGGGGTAACGACCAAGGATCGTTCCGTCTGTCATTGACTGCTCCTCCTATGCTTAATCCTCCTTGATTCCAACGCGGAGTTCAGAGAGAATGGCTTTTGACTGGCTGCGCCAACGCAAGTGTCGGAGAAAGATCAGGCTTCCGGTTCCTCTTCGACTGGATCTGGATCTGGCGCGTTGATATTCTCAAGGGCTGAAACGACATTCTCAAGGGCCGAAACGACATCCTTAAGGGCCTCTACTTCCTCGTTGTTCTCGGTCTCCTCCAAAACGGTTTGCTTAACCTCCATCAGGTTTTCGAGTGTAAACGTTTTACCGTCTACCACAAATTCATAGTTGCCGGAAGAATAGATAACCCTCTCCACGACGCCTGTGGTGGATACTACGTTACCCGAAGAATCCAGCTTCGCGCAAACCACGGTTTTGCCAACCAACGAGGAAACAAAGGAGGCATTGGTGGCGTAAAGTATGCTTTCCTGCATCTGCAGGGCGGAGAAGGATGCGAGCTGAGACATAAACTCCGTTTGATCGCTGGGGTTCATGGGGTCTTGATTGGCAAGCTGTGCCGCGATAAGGGAAAAGAAATCCTGTATATCCATGCCGGTTTTTCCGTCGGAATACCAATACTCCGTTCCGGTCTCCGTTGTATAGACCTGCTTGCCGGTAGAATTACTGTATTGGGAACTGTACCCAGGTATGTAGCTCATAATTCACCTCCATGTTTGCGGCTTACGCGTAACGATTTAATACCGCGCTTGCTCGAATTGCTTCAAGCAGTCCTACCGTACCCGCTACGTCCTGCTCGTCGGCAAGCTGCTCAAACGAAAAAGCTCTGTGCTGTGCGAGTGCCTGACGGTCCTGCTGACTGTTGTCGGATGTGGAAAAGCTTTGCCCGAACCCAAGATTGTTGAAGGATTGATTCTCCACCGTGCAGGACTCCATCTGAAGATTGGTCTCCTTGAGTGCGGTGCGCAGGGAGGACATCTGTCCTTCAATCAGCTTTGCCGATTGCTCTGTTGCAGTTACGATGTGCAGGGAAATCTTGCCCTGTTCCATCACCATTTTTACCAAGACATCACCCAGTTCCTCCGGCTGAAGCTTCATGGTAAACTCAGTCTTTCCGTTTTGGAATGCGTTAAGAACGCCAGTGGCAACCTGCTGTGGTACCGGTGCCTGTGTTTCGGCGTTTGCATGGGCGACAGGCAGCTGGGATGCCGCTTTAAAGGTATACCCCAGCTCATTCAGCCGTTGGGTAAACGCCGTATAATGCTCATCGGGGGCGGCCTTTTCGTCAAGCTGTGCTTTGGAGCCTTGGGCCTTTACACGGCTGGTATCGGCGGGCAAATCAGTTTGCCTATCCGGGGATTCGGCGGTATTGCCGTTTACCGACTGCACCACCGTTTGCTGCTCTGCGGGAACCTCTGCCGCCTGACGGGGCTCTTCCATTGCCAGAGGAGCGTTAAAGGACTTTGCTTCTTGCTTTACCGCAGCTACCGTCACCTCCGATGCCACTGCCTGCTCTGCTACAGTTTTCTCGGGCAAGTTCACCTGATGATTCTCAACGCTCCGAGGGGTCTCATAGGTGCCGGGGGCCTCAACAGATAATACCGACTGTTCAGTCACAGGTTCCTCTGTAGGTATGGGAGCTTCGGGAACCGGGACTATGTTCGGCAATAACGACAGTAAAACCTCCGCCGCAATATTTGCTTGGGGAGCCTGTGTCTCAACTTCCTCGACAACAGCTGTCTTCTGTGCAGACTCGGTCTTTGTTTCCTGTGTAGCCTTCTTTTCGGTCATTTTCTCCCCCTTTGCGTTCAGCTGTTTTTGCAGCTTAGCATAAAAGGATTCCTCCGGCACAGGGCTTTTATTCTGCGTGCTGGCAGGTGCGGGTGCAGGTGCGGGTGTATTTGCCATAACCTTTTGTATCATTCTTTGTCACCTCCTTTGCCTAAATTTATAATATATTATACCAAAACAAAACCAAAATAAATACATAAATCTTAGTAAAATTTCATGTTTCGCATGGTAAAATATCCGTTATTGTCAAAAATTCGCTTGACTGATTGCGAACAGGTAAAGACGCAGTAATCATAAGGTAATGGCGCTGTTCGCAACAAACTCCTCAATCAAAAGCTGGTATTCCCGGCTCTCCTCCATGCGGTACTCCTCAAACTGGCGTTCCTTGAGCTTATCCAGTGCCGAAATATCCTGCGAGATGCGAACAACGACAGAAACCTGCTCGGACACCTTTAGCTCCATCATGCGAAGTTGCTGTGTCTCCAGCTTAATGCGCTCATTGAGGGCGTTTAAATATGCCTTGCGCTGAGAAATCTCCATAGGCGCAAGGCCTGTGCGGGATCTTTCATTGAGCAGCTCATTGCAACATGCATACTCTGCCTTAAGCTTTGCCACCAGCTCGTTTAGTTTATCGAGCCTTGCGCGAAGCTCGGCGAGGCGCTGCTTTTCATCCGTCAGAAGCTGATTTTTGTAATCCATCAGCTTCTCCAAAGAAAATTCAAACCGCTTCATTGACAGCAAACCTCCATTGTTACATAACCGCTTTCTTCATCATTTCCAGCGCTTGCCCACTGTCATAAGCCTCGTTTACCCCTTGCCGCAGGAAATCGTTTACATTCTCTATTTTAGAAATGGCGGCGTCCAGCGCGGGGTTGGAGCCCGCCTTGTACGCACCGATGGTAATCAAGTCATAATTAGAATAGTATACGGAAAGAATGCTGCGCAGACGGTTGGCAACCTCAAGCTGCTCCTGTGAGACAATCTCGTTCATAATACGGCTTACACTGCCTAGGATATCGATTGCCGGGTACTGGTTTCGCATCGCTATCTTTCTAGAAAGCACGATATGACCGTCGATGATGCCGCGCACGGTATCGGAAATGGGTTCGTTCACGTCGTCGCCCTCAACCAGAACCGTATAGATTCCGGTAATTGATCCGGTTTCAAAATTCCCGGTGCGTTCCAAAAGCTTTGGCATAACCGAGTAGACGGAGGGCGTATACCCTCTGGATACGGGGGGTTCCCCGGTAGCTAAGCCAATTTCGCGCTGTGCCATGGCGTAGCGCGTGAGAGAATCCATCATGAGCAGAACGCTTTTACCCTGATCCTTAAAATATTCCGCGATGGTGGTCGCGGTTAGCGCGCATTTCAGGCGCTGCATCGCCGGCTGATCTGACGTTGCCACCAGCAGGACCGAACGTGCCATACCTTCTTCGCCAAGATCACGCTCTATAAAATCGCGCACCTCCCTGCCTCTTTCCCCCACAAGGGAGATTACATTTACATCGGCAGTTACGTTGCGCGCTATCATACCAAGCAGGGTGCTTTTACCCACACCACTGCCCGAGAATATACCCATTCTTTGTCCCTTGCCGCAGGTCAACAGACCATCGATTGCCTTTACGCCGAAGCTCAGAGGTGTATCGATGCGCGGTCGCGCCAAGGGGTTGGACGGCGTGTTGGTAACGGCATAATAGGTGTTGCCCGCAACCTCACCCTGACCGTCAATCGGAGTGCCCGTTCCGTCAAGGATGCGGCCGATGAGATCGTTGCCTACCTTAACCTTGAGCTTGTTGCCGGTAGATTCCACCACGCTGCCGGGGCCGACGCCGTCGATATCGTCATAGGGCATTAAAAGCACCCTGCTTTCACGAAAGCCGACTACCTCAGCATAGACAATCCTTGTACCGTTATCCGAATAGATACGGCAAACATCACCGATATTTGCGAGCGGACCGGTCGATTCAATCATCAGCCCCACGATTTTATCCACCTTGCCGTAAAAGGTGACAAAGCTTCTGCCACGCAGCGCATTCTTTAGGTTATCCGTCACCAACCGTATCACACCCTATCCGCCGTGGAATATTAAGTAATCTTGCCGGTAAGTATCTGCTTAAGGTTCTCTACCTGTGTCGCCACGCTTGCATCGGCAATGCCGTCGGGCGTTTCCACCACACATAAGCCAGAGGCCGCGTCGGTAAGCTCCTCAATCTCAATGCTTCCCGAAACCTCTAAGAATTCCGCGAGCCATTTTTTGTCTGTAATTAGACTGGTTTGCGCATCCGTTTCAGATACCGTAAGCTTCACCCAATCGGTGTTTTTATAGTTTGCCAGTGCCTTTTTCACTACGCCTGCCAGTGCCTTTTCGTTTTCCTTAAACTCACTGCCAATGATCTTGCGGACAACGTCCACCACCAGCAGCTTAATGCCTTCTTCCGACGCGTCGATAATCTCTCGCTGCTTGTCGTCAATCCGGTCAAGCAGACGTGTGACCTCGTCAAGCTTCGCTTGCAGTGAGGTGTTTGCTTCCTTTAAGCCCTGCGCGAAGCCTTCTTTGCGCGCCTCGGCTTTAATTGCCTCGGCCATGCGGTTCGCCTCCGCAAGCAGCTGTTCCTGCCGGGCTTCTGCCTCGGCACGCGCTTGCAAAACAAGCTGCTCCGCCTCGGCTCGTGCATCTTCGAGCGTCTTCTCTATCGCGCCCTCTATCGGAGGAGGGGAGGAATCATCAGCGGGGATAAACTCCCCCTCCTCCTCCTCCTCAACCTCTGGGGTGAGTTCCTTAAACGGGAGGGCACTGGGGATCAGAACGCTCTCTCTATAGGTGGCGTTGAGAGCCTTCACAATCTTAGGCAATGATATGCTCCTCTCCCTTCAGGTCCCGCACAAAATCACTGCGACCCTTTTCAAGATTATCAATGACCGTCAGCATACATTTGTGCGCTTCCTGATTCAAATCCTCTGTGATGCTGGTCATAATATTGCTTTGACGGCTGTAGATCATATCAAGCAGCTTGGAAATTTCCTGAAGATCATTTTCGAGCTTGCGTTTATCCTCATCGCGGCGAACCACGGTCTCGGCTGCGGCTTCTTTCACGCCGGGCTCCGTACCGTTATACGTCCGCCACGCGTCGGCAACATCCTCGAAATAACACTCCTGTCCCGGCGCAGGCTGAGAAACCGCCTGTACAATTTCACTGGTTGTACCCTTTATCGCCTTTACCCGGAAAGGGGCGGACCTTTTCGTGCTTTGCGTCTGCTCCGGCGCAGGATAGAAACGGGTGGAAACCTCAACCGTCGAAGCTTCGGTTTTCCCCTCCCTCTCCGGCTCTACCGGGCGGTAGACCCCCGACCGTTTGTCTGCGTTTGCGGGCTGATATTCCGTGTGGGGACGGGCTTTGACCGCGTTTGCGGTTCTCGCCCGCTTATAGCCTTCCCGCAAGGCGGATTGCTGCACCACCCAAACCTGCGCCATGCCCTGCTCGTAGCCTTCCTTGCGCGCAGCCTCCTTGATGGGCTCGCATTGTGAAAGACCATATTCAAAGCCCTCGCGGCGCGCGGTTTCGCGAATCTCCCTAGTCTGCGCCATGCCCTGCTCGAAGCCCTCGCGGCGCGCGTTCTCGCGAATTGCCTTGGTCTGTGCGATGCCGCGCTCAATGCCCTCTTGAACGGCTACCTCGCCCAGCTTCTTAACAATCTCACGCCCTTTTTCATAGGCCTCCTGATAAGCGGCGTTTTTTATTCTTTGCGCCTCGTCAAGACCTTCCTTTACAATACGCTCCTTAATCTCCGTAGCGGCACGCAGGGAATTTGCCACAATCAGTCTCGCCTGATGATTTGCCTGATCCACCGACTGCATACCCTGGTAAAAATTTGAGGCGGGAGGGGACTTGGGAGGAGGATTTGGTTGAAAGTCATTGGTTGCCTGCTGCGCCGGGTAGCTTGGCACAAACCCGCCGAACCCTTCTCCCTGACTAGCTGAGACAGATGACATTCCTGAATAGGATTGTGAGTTGAGCGGTTGACCCGCTTTTACGATCTTAGGCAATGATGTCATCCTTTCCGCCCTTGGAGATTACCAGCTCGCCGTCCTCTTCCAGTTTACGGATAGCGCCGACGATACGCTGCTGGGCATCCTCCACATCGCGTATTCTGACGTTATGCAGGTATTCCATATCCGAGCGGATGGTTTCGCCCATTCTCTGAGACATATTGGCAAAAAAAGCTTGGGCGACCTCGGAGTTTGCTCCCTTAAGCGCAACGACAATATCCTTGGAATCCACCTCGCGGATAAAGCGCTGGATGGAGATATCGTCGAGCCCGATGATATCCTCGAATACAAACATACGCTTGCGTATCTCGTCCGCGAGCTTCGGGTCTTTTCTGGTCAGCTCGTCAAAGATATGCTTCTCCGTACCGCGGTCAACCTGATTAAGGATATCCGCGATATAGTTAACGCCGCCGATCTCAGCGAAGTCCACCGATACCACCGAGTCGAATTTGCGCTCAAGGATTCTCTCGACACTTTTGATGATCTCTGGGGAGGTCCTGTCCATCTTGGCGATGCGCTCTACCACATCCACCCGCTTCTCCTTGGGAAGCTCGGAGATGATGGTGGAGGCCTGGTCCGCTCTGGCGTAGGAAAGGATGAGAGCAATGGTTTGCGGATGCTCGTTTTGAATTATGGCCAGCAGGTTTTTATAGTCCGCCTTGCGCACAAACTCAAACGCCTTGGTGCGCAGCGACCGTGTCACACGGTCAAGCAGGTTCGACGCGGTCTGGGAGCCGAAGGCCTTCTCCAGTACGTTTTTTGCGTAATCCAGACCACCCTCGGTTATTACCTTCTGGGTCAGGCACAAGCCATAAAAATCCGACAAAATCTGTTCGAGATCCTCCGCCTCAAGCCGGTACAGCCGGGCGATTTCGTAGGTGAGCTCCTCGATTTCATCCTCGTGCATGTATTTATAGACCTGAGACGCATTCTCGGCGCCCATTGAAATGATGACCGCCGCGGCCTTTTGCTTCGGCGAAATCCCATTTTTAGTAGTAGCCATCTTCATCCTCCCCCTTCAGCCATGTTCTTAGCAGCTGTGCCGCAATGTCGGGGTTCTCCTTGGAGAAGCTTTGGATTTCTCGCTTAAGCGCCATCTCTTTTGTTTCGGATACCTCAAGCTTTGCAATACCCAGATCCGGCTTCGGAGGCTGCATACCGGGGATACCTGTGCCAAAGTGCTGGGCAAGATCGCCCTGACCAACTCCCGCCGCCGCCAAGGCCAGCTGCTCGTTCTCTCTTTTGCGCCGCCGTGACCGGGCAATTAGGGATACAATTAGGACAACCAACAGAATAAGCGCCAGCGCGGAACCACCGACCAGCATAATCATGTTCAGGTTAAGCTCTTCGGATACAATATCCGCAGGCTCCGCAAACCGAAGGTTCACAAAGCTTACGTTAGAGGCCTCAACGCCCGCCGCCATCGACACCGCGTTGATGAAGCTTTCGCGCTCGGTATCGGTCATCATCTCACGATTAACCATCACCGAAACCGTTACGGCCTTGCGTTCCGCTCCGTCCTTCTCCCGCTGGGTTTTGATATAGCTTACCAAATAATCCACGCTGCGCGCGTTGCTGGAGCTTTCGGAGTTGCTGCCGCCGCCCTGTGTTTCGGGGTAGGTGGGTACCTCGGCGTTGTTTTCAACCCCTGTAACGCCATCATCTGTTGTAGCTGTCTGCGTAGACTCGCTGGATTCCTCATGGCTGACGATACCGCGATCGTCCACCGACGGGATATAGCTCATCTCCTCCGAGATCATCTTGTTATAATCAAGCACCGCGGTGACAGCAACCGAAATGCCTTCACGGTTAAAGGGACCGGTGAGGATATCGAGAACCTTTTCCTTAATGCTGTCCTCTATCATCCGCTCGTAGGAGAGCTTTAGCTTATTCTCGCTCGAGCTGTCATCCTGCGCTCCCGCTCCGTTTAGCAGCTTGCCGTTGCTGTCCAGCACAGACACGTTTTCTGCCGTAAGCCCGGGTACGCTGTTGGCAATTAACGCCTCAATACCTTTCACCTGAGAGGGGGATAAGTCAAACCCGGTATACATATTTACCTTCACGGACGCCTTTGTTTCAATCCGTTCGGTAGATAGCACATACTGGTTGCTGTCCGCCATCGCGATATTGACGCTTGCATCCCTGACATGGGGGATTGTTCTAATGGAGTTTGCGATGTTCGCCTCGGTCTGGAACCTGAGGTACTGGTTTTTTTCAAATTCAGTACTGGTAAAGCCAACATTGCTCTTGAAAATATCGTAGTTGACCGACCCGCTGGGATAGCCAGCGATAGAGAGCTGCATCAGTGCCTCAGGCTCGGCAGCCTTGGGTATCTTGATTATTCCGCCGTTTTCCACCTTGACCTCAATGCCGCTGTCCCTCAAAAGCGCTACGACCTCGCTGCTCTGCGCGCCGTCTAG
This sequence comes from Bacillota bacterium, assembly GCA_023433405.1. GTDB lineage: Bacteria > Bacillota > Clostridia > Oscillospirales > Ruminococcaceae > Acetanaerobacterium. Next base: position 42,730 of record JAEZCT010000058.1, read on the forward strand.
CCCCTGCGCGATCGTAGCGTAGGTATCGGTGTTAAGCACGATCGCCAGAATAACCGCGAGCGTAACAAGTCCGCCAAGCACTGAAAAATAGATGATTTTCTGTTTCTTGCTTTGCTTTTTCCAGAAATCCTTGGCGGACGCGAGAATCTTCTTTATTTCGTCCATATTGCTTTCCCCAATTGTTTCTTTAGGATAAGGTAAAGCCGAAAGCCAGGCCCGCCGTTATGACGCCGCCGGCAGCATTCACCGTCTGAATACTCAAGGACAAGTGCGGCCGCAACCGCCAAAACCGAAAAGCAGGGCCGTTTGGCTCGGCCTTTGCTTTTCGGCGTCGTTTTAACCAAAAGGCCGATTTTAAAAAGCGTTATCACGCTCCAGACCCTTTGTCTTAAAAATCCGCCTTGGCCTTAGATATTCATGCTCATAATTTCTTTATAGCTGTCGAGCACCTTGTTGCGAACCGACTGTAACAGCTCAATTGCAAGATACGCCTTCTGCTGGTTAATTTGAAGGTTATGCAGCTCGTCGGTGTTTGCGGTGGCAAGATTGTACGCGTCCACAGCCTCTATGGAGCTGGTCTCGCGGACGGTGGCAATTGCGTTTTCAAGAATGCTGGCAAAGGACTGTGTGCCATTCTGCTCCGCTGCCGACTTTGCGGCAGGGTTAGCAGAGCCGATTCCGCTTATTGAAGTCATTGGGGTGATTGGGACTATAAATTGACTGGACATATTACACCCATCCTTTTTAGCGATATTAGCAGAGCTTGTTAGAGTTTCGGGGATTAAAGTTCGTCTTTAAAAAGCCGATATACATTGTATCAGGTTATCTGCCAATGCTAAGGGCTGACTGTGCCATCGCCTTGATTGCGTTAAACGCGGTGAGGTTTGCGTCATACGCATTGGAGGCTGCCATTAGGTCTATCATTTCCTCCGTGGTATTGACGTTTGGCATCATGACATAGCCTTCCTCGTTTGCGTCCGGGTGACTGGGGTTATACACCGGCACAAACGGCGTCTCGTCCTCTATCACCTCTGTAACCCTGACGCCGCCGTCCGTGGCGCTCTTCATCTTTGACTTAAGCACGTTGTCAAAGGCGGAGCACTCGCGTTCCTCAAACACCGTGAGCTTGCGGCGGTAAGGTCCGCCCCCCTCTGTTCTGGTGGTTGTAGAGTTCGCAATGTTTTGTGAGATGATATCCATGCGAAACCGCTGGGCGGTAAGCGCGGAAGCGCTGATATTCATCGAGCTTAAAAACGACACAACTATCCCTCGCTTTTCATTATGTTTTTAAAGGCCCGCAAAAAGCGCTTGCTTCATTATTTTTTGCCTTCTGTTATAACATGCTCGAGCATGTTGAAGCGGTTTGAGATTTTGCTTTGCAGGTAGTCATACTGAATCTGCGCCCGCGCAAGCTCAATGCTTTCCCTGTTCTCATCGACGTTGTTGCCGTCAAGTCGCATTGAGGTGGAGGTATCCACCTTGACCTCCGTCCTTAGCTCGGGCACAATCTTTGACGTGGTTCCGGTTTCATCCCTCAAAAGGGTAAATACCGTTTCAAAATCCACATACTTCGCCTTGTAGCCAGGGGTCTCGATGTTTGCGAGATTCTGCATTGTCACCATTTGCTTTTTCCACACCGCATCCATGCCCTGACGCAGCAGGTTAAATGAAACACCGCTTAGCAGTTCCATATATAATTCCTCCCGTAATCATAATTTTACTTGTTTTTAGGTGTCAGCTGCGCTGACTTTATATGTAGGCAAAAAAGCCGCATTAGTCCGTCTTCCCTATTAAAATCACATGAAATTGTCTTGAAGCCGCTCCTTGCTGTCAGAACAAGCGCGGAATATGTCGAAGGCTGCGGCGCAACGACTTTGCACCTCCTTGCCGCTATCTGCGGGGTAGCCTGAATGCAATAAACATCCATACCACACATACGCAGTGTGACGGCAATCCGCCTTGACCGGGCGGGAGCTGTCCGGGGTTTCCAGTCTTTTTCAGGCACTTAAACGGGACTGCTTCTTTACTAATTAATCTACTAAATATTAATAGTACGCCACGATTTCCATGTTACACGAATTTCATACAATTGTCAATAAAATGCCCTGAATATGCCTATAATAACCGTTAATTTTACTCCATGTTTGCAATAATTTCACGTTATTCGACATTTCGGATTGCTCCCGATCACAAATTGTCAAAATAACCGTAAAAAGCGCGAACAGAATCAACGATTTTTTTGCACAAATACCGTAAGAACGGCTAAAGTTTTTACAGACACAACCGATATAATTCTATGAAAAGCAATATTAAACTAAAAAGGTATCATTCCCAAGCAGCGGTTCCACGCTGAGCGCAATCTACGGCCGACCCCTTTCGGCGGAATGGAGTAAGGACTTATGACGATTCAACCTTTCGGCGCCTCCGCGCCGTATAAGGCATATGCGAGTGCCTCAAAAGGCAGTGAAAGCAAGCCCGCACAAAGGGTTTCTCCGGCTGACCGGCAGGACCGACTGGAGCTGTCTCCCGACGGGGCTAAAGCTGCACAGCCCCTTAAATCTCTGGCGGCGCAGCTTTCCCGTGAGATGGACGCGGGGGCTTCCGCGGAGCGTCTTGCGGCGCTTAAAAAAAGTGCGGACAACGGCAGCTGTCCGGTTCCGGGAGATGTTCTTGCCGACAGTATCCTGGGTATTTAATTGACGGATGGGCATTTACACAAAATCGCTCAGGAAAGGAAAATATACGATGAATCGATTAACTCCCTTCTTCACTATTTTAGAAGAATGCGTCGCTTTTTATCGGGAAATGCTTAACTTTGAAAATGTAAAGCACCGCGCGATTGTGTATAAAGACACTCCTCAGCTAGAGGCCATCATCAAGGTGGAGCAGGCCTTTATTATGCGTGCCGACCTCCTTGAAAAGAAAAGACTTTCCGCTCAGGCTGAGCTTGGATCGGATGGCTTTACCTTGCTTGAAATGGCAGAGCGGCTCGCCCAAGAGGAGCGCGACCGTTTGCTTGCATACCGCAAGGACCTGCTGGCAATTTTGCAGGATATCAAAGAGATTAACAAAAAAAGCATGCAGCTTCTTGACGTGCGCCTAAAGGACTCGGAGAAGCGTCTTGAAAGCTCGGGCTATATTCAGGATATGCATACCTACAACAGCACCGGCGTTGCGGCACCCCGTAACGCGGGAATTAACAAGAGTTTACTCGCAAAATCTATATAACGACGGAGGGACACGCGATGCGTCCAACTTTTTTGGGATTTCAAACAGCACGAAGCGGTCTTGTCGCCAGCCAGAAGGCGTTAGATATTGTAGGCAACAACATCGCAAACCTTAATACCGAAGGCTATACCCGTCAGCGCGTGGATCTGATTTCCATGCACATTTCCAGCACGGGCAACCGCTATGCCGTTGGCAATACCATGCTTGCAGGACAAGGTGTTTATATGACAGGAGTAGCTCAGATTCGCGACCCGTTCCTTGACCTTCGCTATCGTGAGCAGTCGGCTTCGCTTGGCGAGCTTGAGACCATAAGCAATGTATATGGAGACTTGCAAAACCTGTTTAATGACGTAACCTCATCGGGCTTGCAGGCAAACCTTGATAATCTGCTCAAGGAGTTCCAGAGCATCCAGTCTTCAACTGAAAAGCCGGAAAACCTGGATATTGTACGAACCGCTGCGCAAAAGCTTGTGCAAATGCTCAATACATACGACGCAAAGCTCACCACCCTTCAGCAGCAAAACCAAACAAGCCTGAACGCGTGCGAAAGCACGGTAAATTCAATTCTTGAGAAGATTGCCTCTTTAAATAATCAAATTAAGGACGCCACCCTTTCCTACACTACCATTGATCCCATCTATGATGAGCGGCGTGTGTTAGGTCCGTACGGCCCAAATGAGCTATTAGATGACCGAAACCTGCTTCTCGACCAGCTTTCGGCATACGGCGAGGTCAGTGTTAAAACTGACAAGGACGGCAACTTCTCGGTCACCTTCGGCGGTACAAAGGTCGTTGACGGCGACAAATACGATATCTTGTCCATCCGGCAGAACGCCTTGGGCGAAAATGTACTGAGATGGTCGGTTTCCAGCACCGATTTTACCGCAAACAGCGGTGCGATTAAAGGCTATTTAAATGCGATTGAAGGGCGCGGCGCTTATGCGGGCCCCGGGCAAAAAGACTTTGAGGGCATTGAGTATTATCGTGAGGTGCTTAACGCCTTTGCGCATACCTTTGCCACCGCACTCAATGAGATTAACACAAACGACCCAGCCGCCACACCGTTTCCGGACGGCGGAGACCTTTTTACCGGGGACGGGGGTACGCCGCCCACCTTTACCGCAGCAAATATCCGAATCTCCAGTGACTGGATGAATGATATTAACTTTCTCCAAACCACTACCACACCGGCTGCGGGGGAAAGCTATACGCCCTCTAATATTCTTAGATTTATTGATGTGTTTAATGGCGACCATACCTATTCCAATTCACCCACTCCTACTCCCGGGCATCCTGCATTTAACGGAACCTATAAAGAGTATCTTGTCAACTTTCAGGTTAGACTGGGCACGAATAAGGATACTTATGACAGCAAGCTGAAATCCACTAACAGTGTCGCGCTTGAGCTGCTTGATGCCCGTGATTCTGTCTCGGCCGTTTCAGAAAACGAAGAAGCCATCAGTATGCTGCAGTACCAAAAAACCTATAACGCCGCATCCCGTATGATTACTACGATGGACGATATGCTTGATACCCTCATAAACAGAATGGGACGTGTAGGCTTGTAATTCTCGTTTTCACTTTTCACTTTATAGAAGCCGTTAATAACCGAAGGGAGCACATAACAATGGGCTTGAGAATACCGGGAAGCATTACAACCAGACGTTTTTACAGCAATTACAGCACCAGTCTTTCAAACCTCAACCGCCTGATGGAACAAAACACCAACTACCGTTCCTTCAGCCGGGTGTCTGATAACCCCGCCGCTGCCGCTAAGGCGTTTATGGTTCGCAACCAGCTTGCACGCAATGAAATGTACACCACTAATTTACAAAATGCCAATAATATACTTACCACCGCGGAATCCTCTGCAAGAGGCGCTGCGGAATCAATAAAGCTCGCCGCGAAAACCTTGATTGGAGCGGTTAACGGTACGAACGAGACCAACCGTGAGGTCCTTGCGCTACAGTTTGAGTCCTATCGCGACGAGATTATTAAAAATATGAACAACAGCTATGCCGACAGATACCTGTTCTGCTCCGGAACCACAGATGGTGCTCCCTTTAAAATGAACGGCGGACAACTGGAATATAACGGAGTGGATTTGGCTACGGTCACCGACCCCGCTGTTGATTTGCCTTTTAATGAAGATATTTATATCGATATTGGCATAGGTCTTACCATTAACGCAACCGGCGAGGTGGACCCGCAGACTGCATTAAAAATTTCTACCTCTGGTGTTAAAATGCTTGGTTATGGGCTTGATGCCGACGGTTTAGAGAACAATGTGTGCAACGCGCTCACAAAAATAGCGGAGCTAATGCGCGCCCCCACTTTTGATTCCGATACCGCGAGAAAGTATATTGATAAGCTAAACGGGATGCATTCGGATATTCTTGTGGAAATTTCCGGTATTGGAAACCGGGTGAATTATATTGAGTCGAATATTGAGCGTCTTGCGGATGAAACCTTTACACTGACAGAATCCCAAAACGCACTTGAGTTCGTTGACCCCGCCGCGGCAATCACCGCGCTCAAAACCGAGGAGACCGCTTATAAAACCCTTTTGCAGATTGGTCCGCGTCTAATGCAGAACACCTTGTTCGATTACCTGCGCTAAATGAGCTTTTGTTGTTAAGACCCCGGCTAAGGGTTCTCCTTTAGCCGGATATATTATCAGCTTGATATTTATCTGAAGTGTGGTGAGAAATATGCAGTTAATCAAGATAACGACAATACCAATTTCCATTGAGCTGAAGATGTCTCACGCGCAGCTCAAAAACGTGTCGGAGAATACCGAGGCGCTGGGGATACCAAAGCTCTCTATGACCCGGGATAAGGGCGGGATGCGCATTACCTCCGAGCCGATTAAGGTAAACATCGACACCTACGAATCCCGCAAAAGCGCCGGTATTATGTCTCCCCTTGACGCAAACAAAATGGCAACCGATAAGACAATCAGCATTGTTTATCAGGCGACGGCTCGGTATGCACAAGAGGGCGACTACCTGTCGGAAACCCCAACGGCGGAGAACCCCATTCCTGAGCTTGCGAAAAACTATTTTAATCGGAATATTGAAACCATGCTCGGTTTTATCCCCTCTGTTAAGCCAAACATCACCTGGAAGGATGGTATGCTAAACATCCAGTATGATGCGGACGAGCTTGACTTTGATTGGGATCTTGCGCGTCCGAACTTTGAGTTTATCCCGCCCAATATCGAAATTACAGTGCTGGAACGACCTACCGTCATGATAGAGTACCTAGGTGGGCCGATTTATGTTCCGCCCAGCTCCGACCCAAACTATGAGCCAACCTCGCTTGACCTGCAGGTATAGTCGTCTTGCCCCAATTATTGGGGCGGTGTTACTTTAGGTTCGCAATATACATTCCTTACGGCAATGGTTTTTTCCCATTGCCTTTTTCTTTTTTCATGAACCTGCTATAATGAAAGAGCAACAGGCATTTTATACTAATATCCGATTAATAAGAGTATAAAAATCAAGTGAAAAGCTTTAATTTATGGGTTTTCACGCCGATTTTTATCTGCCCTTTTGCTCTTTTTTTACGAAATCAGTATTACTTGTCAAGCCAAATATCCGGCGCGTGTCGGATTTTCGACACGCGGTTTTGCCGGAGGTTGTATTCCTTTCGCCTGAACTTATTAAGAATGAGTTGTGAAAAACCCAAATTTTCTGGAGGGACGTATGAAGATTGCAACAAGAGATTTTGGTGAGGTTGAGATTCAGGAAAGCGATATTTTAATGTTTCCCAAAGGTATATTGGCGTTTGAGGAGTTTAAGCAGTATGTGCTGATTCATTATCCCGATGAAGAGATTGCGCCCATGTGGCTGCAAAGTGTGGAGAACAGCTCCTTGTGCTTTATTGTGCTTGACCCCTTTTTGTACCTGCCCGATTACTCGCCTTCCCTACCAGCTGCCGAGCTTTCGGAGCTTAATTTAAGCAGTAACGACGACCTGCGCTATTTTGTGATCTCCGTTATTTCAGAGGATGTTCAAAAATCAACCATTAACCTGAAAAGCCCCATTGTCGTTAATATTAAAAACAACCGCGCGATTCAATGCGTTTCCGATTCCGATTATCCCGTGCGTTTTCCCTTATTTTCGGAAAAGGGGGAGCTGTAATATGCTTGTAATAACGAGAAAAACCAACGAAGGGATTATGATTGGCGAGAATATCGAGCTGATTATTGTGGATGTATCGGGCGATAAGGTTAAGCTTGGTATCAACGCGCCGCGAGAAATCCGGGTGGTTCGTAATGAACTGCTGCAAACCGAGCAAACTAATAAAGAAGCCGCTTCGCCAAAAGCAACCGTTGTTTCCAAGGATATTTTAAACCTTTTCGGAAAAAAACCACGGTTTTGAGCGGTTGCTTTTGCATTTGCCGCACTTTCTTAGCCCCTTAACGATGGCTTTCCTGCGCTGCAAAAAGGCATAAACCATTAAACTTATCGCTTCCGCTGAAAAATTGCCTTTCTGCGGGTATATTCACCCCGTTTTATGCAAAAAATAGGGGCAGAGCACATCGCTATCTGATTTTCTCAAGCAGCTGCATTCCTATCGAAAATGGAAGCTGCCTTAGAAACGGAAAGTCCGCTGTGCATAATTATACCGGGAGGGTTTTTGATTTGAAGAAATACATGATTTTTGCCGCCATGCTCTGCTTCGCGCTCATGCTTGCATCCTGTACCGGAAACGGTAACGTAGCATCCTCTGCTGTTGCCTCTGCCGCCAGCTCTAAGGCAGCCTCGGGGATTGCCTCTGATGTATCTTCCATGGTAAGTGCTGCGGAGGGTGAAGCGGAGTCCATGGTTTCTGGGGCCGAATCGGCAGTGGCATCTGTGGCAAAATGACCCTGTAGCAATCTCAAAGCAACATGTTAAAGCGGAACCATTACTAATCACGTTTTAAAAAGAATTAAAAACGATAAACCGAGCAGCGGCAAAAAGCATTGCCGCAGTAGGGTTTATCATTAGATTCTATGCGTTTGCTTGCTTGCAACGTATTTAAAGTGAGAATAGTATGAATAAAAGGTACGGGTGGCTTACTTAGCCCCTGTACCTTTTATTTACTGCTTTTTATGCTTTATACTAATATCCGATTTAAAAGAGTATAAAAATCAAGTGAAAAGCTTTAATTTATGGGTTTTCACGCGGATTTTTATCGACTCTTTTTGAGGAGATTAGTATTATGCATTTATTTATTGCGAAAGTGTATTTTTCCTGTGCGGCACAATGGCACTATTTTAACCGAGCAATAGTCACGCCATCCTCACCCTCACCATATACACCCAGACGATAGTCTGCTATGCTGGGGTGCCGCTTTAAATGGCCTTGAATGCCCTTGCGGAGCACACCCGTCCCCTTACCGTGTATTATGGTCACCAACTCAAGATGCCGCAGGACACAATCATCAATAAACTGATCCAAGGACAGTGTCGCTTCCTCAAGGTTCATTCCGCGAAGGTCCACCTCGGTTTTTGCCTCGTCCCGCAGATTGGGCTTAATCGTTCTGCTTGAGGACTGGGGAGTCCTTTGCTTCTTGGGCGTGTCTAGCAATCTGAGGTTCGCTTCCGGGGTCTTGGTTCTCAGGATGCCTGCCTGAACCAGCACCATACCATCCTTATCCGCCGTTTTCACCACGGTTCCCTCCTGCTCTACATCTACAAGCAGAACCGGGTCGCCCTCTTGCAGCGCCCTTGGCAGCACATAATTCTCATTGCTGCGCTTGGTTACCGGGTCTGCGGCACTGTAAAGCTTGGAAACCTTGGCGTTAAAGTGCGCCTTCGCCTCCGCCGCCATGCGTGAAAACTCAGCGCTGTCCTTATTCTTCTTTAGCTCCGTAAGCTCGTCGAGCAGCTTCTGCGCTTCAAAGCGCACATGCTCCACAATGTTTTTTGCCTGACGGCTGGCGCGTTCCAGCTCCTTATCCTTTTCCTGTTCCAGGCGCTTTCGGTAGGTTTGAATCTCCGCATTGGCCATTGCCGCGGCTTCCCGCTCCCTTTGCGCCGTCTCTCGCTCAAGCTCCAAGGCCTGCCGACTTTGCTCAAGACCGGTGACAACGTCCTCAAACCGGGTCTTCTCGTTATCCACCATCATGCGAGCGCGGTCGATGATCTTATCGTCAAGACCAAGCCGATGGGAGATTGCGAAGGCGTTGGAACGGCCGGGCACGCCAATGAGCAGCTTATAGGTGGGACGCAGGGTTTGTACATCAAACTCACAGCACGCGTTCTCCACCCGCTCGCTTTCCAGCGCATAGACCTTCAGCTCCGCATAATGGGTGGTCGCCCCAACCCGGCAGCCGGCCCACTTGAGATGGTCAAGGATTGAGATGGCAAGCGCGGCGCCCTCAATAGGGTCGGTGCCCGCCCCCAGCTCATCAAGCAGTACCAAGCTGCCCTTACCCGCCTCAGCCAGAATGGAGATGATATTGGTCATATGGGCGGAGAAGGTGGAAAGGCTTTGCTCGATGCTTTGCTCATCGCCTATATCCGCGAGAACGCGGTCAAATATGCTCACCGAGCTGCTTTCTCTGCAGGGCAGCAGAATTCCGCACATTGCCATGAGTACAAGCAGGCCGGTTGTTTTAAGGGCAACGGTCTTTCCTCCCGTATTCGGGCCTGTAACAACCAATACGTCGAAATCCTCACCCAGACGAATATCTGTCGGCACCACCTTAGTGCGGTCAATGAGGGGATGTCGAGCCTGCTTAAGGCTCAGGATCCCGTCGTTGGTCAGAATCGGACGAACCGCGCGCATATCGTCAGCAAGCCGCGCCTTGGAAAAGTAGAGGTCAATATCCAACAGACAGTCGTAGCTTGCCGCAACATCATCGGCAAACTCGGCGCACAGGGCACTGAGCTGTGCCAGAATGCGCTCGATCTCAGCGCGTTCCTTGGTCTCCAGCACGCGAATCTCGTTGTTTGCCTCTACCACAGACATGGGCTCAATAAACAGCGTGGCGCCGCTTGAGGAGGTGTCGTGAACAAGCCCCTTAATTTCACCCTTAAACTCCGCCTTTACCGGCAGTACAAACCGCCCGTCGCGCAGCGTAATAATGCTCTCCTGAAGGTATTTCTGGTGGGTCTGTGAACGAACCATGCGCTCCAGCTGCTCCCGGGCCTTGACCCCGGCTGCTCTGATCTTTCGGCGGATATCGGCAAGCTCAGGGCTTGCATTATCCTCCATTTCATCCTCGGAACGGATGGAGGCGAATATGCGATCCTCCACATTTCGGTGTGGGATGAGGCTATCAAACAAAAAATCGAGCCGCGTGCAGACGTTTTCACAATGACCGTACCATTCCACAGTGGAACGGATGCCGCGCAGTACGCCGGCAATATCCAGCAGCTCCCGCATGGAAAGTGAGGCTCCTGCCTGAGCCCGCCGCAAACTGCTTTTTGGGTTTGAAAGCCCCGAAAGTGTTGGAGCACCAAAGCGCTTTAACAGGGTAAACGCGTCGTCACTTTTATCCAGCTCCGCTGCGACGGTTGCGTAATCTGATGATGGCGTTATTGCCATCGCCATATCGTATGTATCGGGGCAGCTTGTATGCTGCGCAAGCAGCGTGAGCACCTTAGGCAGTTCCAATGCGTTATAGTGTTTTTTTAACTGTGTTGTATTTGTCATTATATTTTACCATACCTTTCCGTCCCAAAGTGGGGACTTAACAGGTGTTACATCATAAAGACGCTGTATTGTCGCCTTAAAAGAAATCCTTGTAAGGCGCGTTGTTCTTAGCCTTCGCTTAATAGCCTAACGTTTTTAGCGCTTCTTTACGACAATTACATAAATCAAATATGAGTATTCCGGCAGGCCTTAATATGTACTATTTAACCCACCTCCCACGGATTTTGGCGGCAGGGATTTTAAAAAGTCAAGGGTTTTAAACCCATGGCCAATCTGGTACAGGGCATAGGCTTCGCAAACCTGTCCAAGACGCTCCAGAGACTGGGGTGCAAGGGAGAAGGAAAACAGCTTATCCAGCTCGCTGTAGGAGATATAGCGCATGGCGGATAAAACAGCCCCGGAAAGCTCCGCCGCCTGCTCCTCCATGGGCTCCGTCGCACAGGAGGCGCAGCAAAGCTTTGAGCCGGTAAGGGAAAAATACATCCGCTCGCATTCATATGCTCCACAGCGCGAGCAGGCCACAAGATCTGGCATATATCCGGCTAATGTAAGGGAGCGAAGCTCAAACACCGCCTTGAGCAAGGGGTAAGGGCGTAAATCCTTTTCTAAAAAATACAAGCAGTTTAGAAAAAGACGCAAAAAACCCTCTGCCTCGTCCTCCACCGGGGCAAGGCATTGGGCAAGCTCAGATAGATAGCCCGCCAGCGACAGCTTATCCATATCGCCGCGGATTCCGAAGAAGACGGAGAGCGGCTCCGCCACGTCAACAGTATAATGGTCCCTGCCTTTAAATAGCTGAAAGCGGGAATATGCAAAGGTTTGGGTGGAGGCCATCAGTTTGCTTTTTATCCGTTTCGAACCGTTGGCAAACGCGCTTACAACGCCTCTGTCACGCGTCAATATGGTCAGCACCCGGTCGGCCTCGTTAATATCCCGCGCCCGGAGTACTACCCCCTCGGTAGATATTTGCATCGCGGGGTTCCTCACTTTCAGGCAGGTCCTTCTCGTCAAGGATATCGCGGTAAAGAAGATATGCCTCAACGCTACCGGTGTCTTCAAAAATTCTCCATAAAACTTCCCTGTCCACGATTTTCCTCCCATAAAACAAGATATTTTTACAAGCAACGATACCTCATTCTATTCACTCGCACCGTTCTCATACCGATTGTATGCTGCGCGTAAATAGAACCGGGCGCCGGTCAAATTCGCTCCTCCACGCAATGGGGGTGCAACTTTGACTAGCATTAAAATTGTTGCCTTCCTATCGATTTATATGTGAGGTAATGTGGACCATATTCAGTTATCCCCAACTATCGGGGCTGTATGACTGAGAATTGGCTGATTGGTAAATAAATGAATGCCGTTTTTGTGCAACTTAATTTATCAATTCGAGACGTCTCAGCCCAGTGTTTGAAATTCAATTGTACCCGAAGGAACGGACAATGCTGTCGCGGTTGCGCCAGTCCTCCTTGACCTTGACCCATGTTTTGAGATTCACCTTAACAGCTAAGAAGCGCTCCATATCCTGTCGAGACTCGGAGGCGATTTTTTTGAGCATCGCGCCGCTTTTGCCGATGATAATGCCCTTATGGGACTCTCTCTCACAGTAGATTATCGCGCCGATATCGATGATTTCGCCGCCCTCGCGTTCCTTCATCGTATCAATTTCAACCGCCGTGCCGTGAGGAACCTCCTCCGAGAGGTTGCGAAGCAGCTTTTCGCGAATAATTTCTCCCGCTATCACCCGCTCGGGCTGGTCGGTGAACGCGTCGTCCGGGAAAAAATGCGGCCCCTCCTGGGCAAAGGGCAACAGCTCACGCAACAGCACGTCTACCCCTTCGCCGGACTTCGCGCTGATGGGCACGATAGAAGCAAAATCAAAAAGCTTACGGTATACGTCAATGCGGAGGATAATCTCCTCCTTGCGCGCAAGGGTATCAATCTTGTTTATGGCAAGCACAGCGGTCATCTTCTGGCTCCGAAAGCGTTCGATGAGCTCAAGCTCCGCCGGCGCCGGCTCACCTTTAAAATCCACCACCAGCACGGCTACATCCACATCTGCCACGGAATCGCCGACCTGCTTGACCATATACTCCCCAAGCTTTGTCTTGGGCTTGTGAAGACCAGGGGTATCGATAAAGACAAACTGTGTGTCGTCCTTGGTCAGCACGCCGGTAATGCGAGTGCGCGTCGTCTGCGGCTTATTGCTGACAATCGCAACCTTTTCCCCTACCATGCTGTTTAGCAGTGACGACTTGCCGGCGTTGGGCTTGCCGACTATCGCAACAAATTCATTTTTTGATTTTTGCATCATTTCCTCCGTTTTTATAGCCATACCGCTTGTCCACAAACCGAACCCAGTGCCCGATTTTCAGGATGAACAGTACCGAAATTGCGGCAGTGAGCAGCAAAATTACGATACGCAGCGGCCCATGTGCAAAATATTCGATAACTGTCATAATCACGTTCAGGTCTAAGAACAGCATAACCCCTACAAAAACTGCAAATACAGCCACAACCAGTACGGCACCGGCCGCGATATCCTTTGCCGCCTTAGCAAGGCGCGCATACTCCTCGGTAACAAGGTCCACCGCCGCCTCTATGGCGGTATTTAGCATTTCGGTGGCAATAACGAGGCAAATCGTCAATGCCAGCAGAATGTACTCGGCGCGTGTAAAGGTATAAAACCGAGAAAAATACAAAATATACATCGCCGCCACAATATGAATGCGCAGGTTGCGCTCGCTGACAACACTGTCAAGGATACCGCAAAGCGCGCAATGAAAGCTTTTAATGAAGCCCATAAGGCCCCGTTCATCATTTTTCATCGTTTAATACATAGCTTTCTCCGCGCGGCAGCCCAAGGCTCGCCAGCACGGCCTCTTCCTTCTCGCGCATACGCACCATTTCCATGCCGCCGTCCTCATGGTCGTAGCCTAAAAGGTGCAAAACCGAATGCACGGTAAGGTACGCTACCTCGCGGCGCAGACTATGCCCATACATTTCCGCCTGCTCCACCGCCTTTTCCATGGAAATAACGATATCGCCAAGCATCTGCGCACCGGAGGCGGGATTTATGTCGTAATGCCCGTTCTCTCCAAGGGGGAAGGATAATACGTCGGTAGGCACATTTTTTTCGCGGTACTGTTCGTTTAGGCTTTGAATGTTTTCATTATCCACAAAGCTCACGCTTACCTCGAAATTGCCCTCCATCTTTTCAAACTCCAGCACGGCGTGGCAGCAGCGCCGGATGAGCAGACGAATGCCTGTGGGGATCTTTATCTTTTTTTGACGGTTAGTTATTAAAACCTTAATGCGCTCCATGCGAGTATAAGCCTCCTTCATTGTTGTCGCAACCAACCAATGGTCACTCTGCGGGTTTCATTCTGCGTAGCTCAGTCTATCAAAGCCCGCGAAAAGAGCATACGTTCACAGCTATTTCATTCTAAAAATTGCGGTAAAGATAATTCGCTGTCATTTATAGCCCCGTGGGGCTCCGGGGTTAACGCGCCCGCTTCTTATCCTCGTAATACCGGTCATAGGCCTTGACGATACGCTGTACCATTACATGGCGTACAACATCCTTTTGGCTGAGGTAGATTATACCGATATCCTCTACCCCGTTTAACACCTTTACCGCCTCGATAAGCCCGGAGCGCTTGTCCTCCGGCAGGTCAATCTGCGTGACATCGCCTGTTACAACCGCCCGGGAGTTTACCCCAAGGCGGGTGAGAAACATTTTCATCTGCTCCGGGGTGGTATTCTGCGCTTCATCCAGGATAATGAACGAGTCGTCGAGGGTTCTGCCGCGCATATACGCAAGGGGTGCAACCTCAATGTTGCCGCGCTCCACATACTTTTGAAAATTCTCAGCGCCCAGCATGTCAAACAGCGCGTCATATAAGGGGCGCAGGTAAGGGTCTACCTTGGATTGCAGGTCGCCGGGCAAAAAGCCAAGCCTTTCGCCTGCCTCCACAGCGGGACGGGTAAGAATGATACGATTAACCTCGTGGGCCCGAAAGGCGCGCACCGCCATAGCCACCGCAAGATAGGTTTTGCCCGTACCCGCAGGCCCGACGCTAAACACGATGGTGTTGGTCTTAAGGAGCTCGATATACTTCTTCTGCCCCAGCGTCTTACCCTTCACCTGACGGCCCTTGGAGGTGATACAGATGTTGTCCTCATCGGCAAGGGAGCCGATTTGCTCCTCATTGCCCTCCTGCACCAAAGAAATGACATACCGCAGGTTTTGCTCGGTAATGGTCTCGCCCTTGCTTAACAGGTTTAACAAGCCATCTATTGCGCGGCAGGCAATCATCACGTTCTCCGCTTCCCCAGCCACCTTAATCTCGTTTTCGCGGTTAACCACAGACACCAGAAACTCCTGCTCAATAATTCGGATGTTTGCGTCAAAGCTGCCAAAAAGCGCGAAGGTATGCTCTAACCGGTCAATGTTGATTACCTGTTCAATCATTTCGTGTTTGCCTCATTCCCTGCCGCTTATTAAAGGGTCATTTTTCACAGCCTCTATCACATGGCCGCGCCAACCGGCGAAGCCCGGCGGCAAGCGACCCGCCTGCACCGATAACTTGCACGCGCAGGCTAAATATGCTTCTTCGAAAGCTAAAAAATACTGATTATCACTCAAAAGCCAATCGGTCAACCCGTAACAATTGACGCATTTTTGACCCAGTTGAAGGGATAAGCAATCACTGTATATTATAGCATACAGACACGCAAAAAAACAGTATGAATTGTTAAGATTTTTCAGTGAATATCTCTTGTTGTTTGGCGATATCGACGTTTGCAACCAAGTTTACAGTTACGCGGTAGAAGTCCTGACCCCGCTCCACCGATACGGCTCGGGAAAGCACCTCCTCGGGCTGTAGATCATTGAGTTCATAGTCTGCTATCAAACGCACCGCTGCCTTTTTGGCGTCGTTCTCTGAAACAGGCACCTGCTCCTTGATGATTTCGCGGCAGCGTTCCTCACGGTAAACAAGGGGTAGCTTTGCGCCAAACAGCGTCAGCGGCTTTTCGGTGGTTTCGAGCTGATAATCAAACGTAATAGCCGAGCAGAACCAAATTGGGATGTCGGCATTGACGACCTTCAGGATGCGCCGCGTCCGTTCCCGACCCGTAAACCGCGTGGTCACGGCGTTAAGGGGGATATCGTATACCTTTTCGTCCTGCACCTGCGCGATGATTTTGGCGGAGGAGTGCACCAGGATATTTTTTCCGAACTTTCCCTCAATTATTCCACTTACCAGCAGCGCGCCCTCCTTAACGCTGTCGCCCTTTTCCACCAGCGTATCGCCGTCGTATACCTCCAACCGAAGAATCTGCCCCGAGCGGGCGGCGATGATGTTGCTTGGCACCTCCAGCGGCACCATATCAGGCTGGGGGATTTTTTCGCGCACCTCCACCTTCGCGGTGGCGCCCGAGATGTTAATCGCAATCCAGGACAGGTCCTTTAGCGCCAGCAGAATGCGCTGCTTTGCCAGCGGAACGCTGATATCCTTCTTTAACGCACCGGGATAGATACCCTGATTCTCCAGCGCCTTGACAATATCAAAGCTGGATACGAGCTGATTCCCGCTCACATCCACCGTCCAGATAAACTGGGCGGCCGCGAACAAAAACGCACACATGAGGCACACGCCCAGCACTATACCCGCCCTTTTATCGTATCGACTGACATAAAACGGAAAACCAAAGCGCTTTTGCACACGCAAACGCACGCCCGAGCGCTTAGCGCAGGGGCGCAGCTTTTTATAGTCCCGGACAAGGGTATTGGCGGTGAGCTGCTGCTCGCTCTTTTTCACATTCCAGATGCTTAGCCCGGTATGGGAAACAAGATTGAGAAACCGCTCGGCAAACACCCCCGCGGCGGTAAAGGATACATAGCCCTTGAGCCAGCGCATCAGCTTTATGATAAACAAGGTCAAACGGCTCCTTTTCTCGCAGGTCGCGGCGGCTGTCATCCGCTCGCCGCGCCGTTTCTCCGTCCGTTTACATGACGTCCCTATAATCCTGTGCTACGCAAGAAACTCCACGCCGGTTATAAAGCCTTCGACCACAAGGGTTTCTCCCACCATGCATTTTAGTGAAAGACCACGGCCCGTAAATTTTACCACCATGCGCCCCGCGTTTATCCGCACACAGTTTTCATCATACTCCAGCACCCCCTGCGAACCGTCGATGGTTGCTTCGCGGTTCCCCATCAGCTGAATCTGCGCGGTGCCGAACACGGCGGTTTCGGGCAGCTCGAGTAAACGCGAAAGCTTCTCAAAGCCCTTGCGGGAGGTTTCTTTATTCTCCTTTTGCGACTGTTCTTTCTGTCTTCTGTTCATATGTTACCTCCGCCGCGCTGGCGGCATTGTATGCGATACGAATTTTGCTTAATCTGAAAGAAGCTCATGATGAAGGTTGAAAGCTGATGCCTTTGGCCGCTGTGCGGTTTATTGATTTTTTGAGCTGCAAGCATAGCATCACAGCGAATGCGCGCGGTCCCCCCTCAATCCACAACGGGGGGATATTTAATATATATTGAGGGTGCGTTAAATTTATCCCGCAGGCCATATATATTAATACCCTCCCGCCCTATTCCTTTCCCCTCCGCATTAAGGGCTTTGCAGACAAAAATCGGATATTGAATAAAACGGGATTGGTATGAAGCAGGATTACGATGTCATTATACGCACCGGAACACGTGTATTATGAAAGGCATGGATGCTTATGATAAACAGTACAGCAAATCAAACAGAGAAGCGCCGACCTGAGGCTTGGCTTTTATCCGCGGCGGCGGTGTGTGCCGCCGTTCTTTACTTCTTCAACGCTCAGGCGGTCTCCTCCGGCGTGCGCAGCGGGCTTGCGATCTGCGCCAGCGCGCTCATCCCCTCCTTGTTTCCGTTTATGCTGCTGTGCTCGTTTATGGTAAATTCCAGGCTCATTGACTATATTTCCGCCCCGTTTGCAGGCTTTACCGTGCGGATACTACGGCTGCCCGCCTTTACCGGCGCGGTTTTCCTGCTTAGCTTGGTTGGGGGGTACCCTGTGGGCGCGCGCGCCATTGCAGAACTGCTGCGGGAAAAACGCATCAGCTCCGATACCGCCTCTCACATGCTCTGCTTTTGTGTCAACGCGGGCCCCGCTTTTTTAGTTACCGCGGTGGGCGCCCACATGTTTGGCAGCCCGGGCGTCGGAGTTATGCTGTTTGCCGCACAAACCGCCGCGAGTATTGCCGTTGCCGTACTATGCAGATTTTGGGGCAGGAAGCCCGATGACATGCGCCCCTTGCGGGAGCCGTTGAGACCCCTGGCCGATGCCTTTACCGAGGCGGTGACCGGGACGGCAAAGGCTATTATTCATGTGTGCGCCTTTGTCACGGCTTTTTCCGCTATCCTATCACTGTTTTACGCCATAAACACGCCGGTGCTGCTGGCGCGCGCACTTCCTTTTATCCCTGTGCAGATGATTGCTGCCGCACTGACCGGCTTTTTTGAGGTCACATTGGGATGCGCGGCAAGCGCGCAGGCAGGCAAAGGCGCTCTGCTGCTGGTAAGCGCATTATGCTCCTTTGGCGGGCTGTCGGTAATCGGGCAGACCATAAGCTCCTTTGCCGGGCTTACCATTCGAAAGCTGCCGTATCTTGCCTCACGCGTCGTTCACGGTGCGTTTTCCTGTCTCACCTTGTCCGCTCTTTTTCGGCTGTTTCCAGACAGTGTTCCGGTCTTTGCCCCGCTTCCCTCCGCCTTTCCCCGTGGGCTATCGGCCACCCCCATCGCCTCCTGTGCCCTGCTGCTGTTATGCGCCGCGCTTATTCTCTGCCGCAAGGAGCGCATTTTCCTGTAGCAATCGCGCCAATAATTTGTTACAATATTCAGAGCAAGTTGAATCATACTGTTAGGAGGCTCCCGCGTGAAGCTGAAATTCTTTGGAAGGGATATTCCGCCATCCTGCGATTATTGTGAATATTCCTACTTCACCAAGGATACGCAGCTTGGCTGCGTGAAAAAAAAGGCGCTGCCCACCGCCCGGCGCTGTGTGCGCTTTATCTATGCGCCGCAAAAAAGAAACCCCCGCAAAAAGCTGGTGCTGCCGAAGTTTACCGCGGAGGATTTTAAGCTTTAATGCTATTAACCAGTTTGTAAGTGTATAAATATTAAGTGAGAAGCTGGTTTATGGGTTTTCACGCGGATTTCGTCTGCCTTTCTACACTTTTCGGGAGACTGGTATAATACCCCGCCCGCATGTGTTTTTACAACTATTTTACCGACGCTTTTCTGGTCATTCACACGATTTATAGCTGTTTACGTTGTTAGTCTCTTGCTTTTATGGTACACTCTTTATCAGAGTTTCCTGCGCCTTTAAAGGTTGCGCCGAAAAAGGAAGGAGCCTGTCGATGAAACTGACAAGGGCTGAGAAAAGCTGGGTGCTATACGATGTCGCAAACTCCGCGTTTGTTTTGCTAATTTCCACCACCATCCCCATCTACTTTCGCTCCATTGCCGAGGAAGCGGGTACAAACCCCGCTGTTGCCACGGGCATCTGGGGTATCGCGACCTCGGTTGCCATTGCAATTCTCGCAGTGCTTGCGCCGATACTCGGTGCGCTTGCCGACTATAAGGGCATGAAAAAGAAGATGTTTGCGGGTTCTTTGCTCCTTGGTCTTGCGGGTGCTCTTTCCCTTGGTGTTACCACAGACTGGATGGCTTACCTTGTCGTGTTTGTTCTGGCCAGAATCGGCTATACCGCCTGCAATATCTTTTATGACTCGATGCTAACCGACGTCACCACCGATGAGCGCATAGACTATGTATCCTCAGCCGGTTACGCCTTTGGGTATATCGGAAGCTGCGTGCCGTTTATTGCGGGCATTGCGTTAATCTTTATTAAGCCCTTTGGCATATCGACCGGCACCGCCACGCAGCTCTCCTTTTTAATCACCGCGCTTTGGTGGGCAGGCATGAGCATCCCCCTGATACGAAACGTCAGGCAGATGCATTACCTTGAGAATAAGCCGAACCAAGTTGGCGATGCCTTTCGGCGCCTTGGGGTTACCATGAAGAAGATTGCGAAGGATAAGACCCTGTTAAACTTTATTCTGGCTTATTTCTTTTACATAGACGGTGTGTACACCATCATCAGCATGGCTACGGTTTACGGCGGTGAGGTGGGTATCGACGACACTAGCATGATTCTTGCCCTGCTGCTGACGCAGTTTGTGGCGTTCCCCTTTGCCATCCTTTCCGGCAGGCTTGCCGGACGGTTTGGTCCGCTTAAGCTGATTCGCGTTTTTGTGGTTTTTTACATTGCCATCTGCATCTTCGGCTTTCAGCTCGACCAGCAATGGGAGTTTGGGGTTCTCGCCGTTGCGGTGGGACTCGCGCAGGGCGGCATTCAGTCGCTGTCGCGCTCGTACTTTGGCAAGCTGATTCCCAAGGAGGAATCCAACGAATACTTTGGCTTCTTTGATATCTTTGGCAAGTTTGCGGATTTTGTAGGTCCTCTCTTGCTTTCTGTCTCGGCGTTTTTGTTCCACACCTCAAGCTACGGCATTTTGGCGTTGATTCTACTGTTTGTCATCGGCTTTATTCTGTTGATGCGCATACCGAATGAACAGCCTGCCGTGCCGGCGACAGAGCAGATATCTTAGTTTTAAATTTTTCATTTATCAATTTTCAATCTTCAAATTCTCTCTTTTTCCATACACAAACAGCAGTCCCGCCGCATAGGTTGCGGCGGGACTGCTGTTTGTTTTTTTGCTTCTTATACTATTATCCGATTTATAAAAGTATTAAGTACTACTCTTAATACTATTTTCGTATTGCCACAAAATCAGATGCAGGTGACCTTATCCAACTCCTTGCGCAGACGTTTAATTATGCGCTTTTCCAGCCGCGAGATATACGACTGAGAGATGCCAATCATGTCGGCAACCTCTTTTTGGGTGCGTTCCACCCCGTCGGTCAGCCCAAAGCGCATCTGCATGATAATCCTTTCCCGGTTCCCCAGCCGGTCTATGGCGTCGTGAAGCAGGGTTTTCTCCACATCCTGCTCAATATGTCGGCTGATATGGTCGGGATCGGTGCCCAGCACATCCGAGAGCAGCAGCTCGTTGCCGTCCCAGTCAATGTTAAGCGGCTCGTCGATGGAAAGGTCGTTTTTATACTGGCTGCTTTTGCGCAGAAACATAAGAATCTCGTTCTCTATGCAGCGGGACGCATAGGTCGCAAGCTTAATTCCCTTATCCGGGCAGAAGGTGTTGACGGCTTTTATGAGGCCGATGGTTCCGATGGAGATTAAATCCTCCACCCCTACGCCGGTGGATTCAAATTTGCGCGAGATGTATACCACGAGACGCAGGTTATGTACGATGAGCGTTTGGCGCGCGTATTCCTTCTCGGTTTCCAGCTTGCTGAACACCACAAGCTCCTCATCCAATGAAAGCGGGGGCGGCAGGGTCTCGGGGCCGTTAATGTAGTAAATGAGCTCGTGAAGGCCCAGACGGTCGAGTAGCCTGCTCACCCCGTTCCGTATTTTTGATACAACCGAAGATTCAACGTTCATAGCTGTGCGCACTCCGTTTCTCTGTTGATAATTCTATGATTTGCGGGTTAAGGATGCAGGCAAAATCCATCCGCGAAAGCGGTTTGGGCGATATGCCTACATACACGCTTTTTGCATCCCGCACCTTTCCGTTTTGCTCAAGCGTAAGACCATCCGGGCGAAAGGCGTACAATAGTCCCTCTCCCGATACGTCGTGGTACGGCACCACCCGCACCGTGGCGGCAAACTCACTGGCGGAGAGCCGCTGCATGGCCCCCGTAACATCGTCGCAAGCCAATATATCATACAACCGTGCGGGCAGCAGCTCCCGCAGTTCCTTTAGTCCGCAAATTGCCACCGGTGCCTGCGAGAAGGTTTCCTTAAGGCTGTTGCCGGTATCTACAATACCCTCCAGCGCAGCCTGTCTGCCTCCATACGAGATAATAACCCGATAGGCAAGCTCCTGCGGCGCGCGGCGTCGGGCAACGAACCCGGCAAGCGTCAGGGCAAGATACGCCGTGATGGTGTAGATTACAAGCTGCAACGCGGAGATGTTAAAGTATATCGTCGAATTATTTACAAGCATTCCTTCGGGGGCTGTGAGAATATAGATGGTTAAGAATATACCGCCGAATAAAAAGGTGGCTGCTAAAAAAACGCAGTACGCCCGCAGATATAACCGTTTACCCTTTATGCCAAACGCCGCCGCCGTAATCGTCGCCGCTAGCAGGGCCTTGAGCAAAAGATCCAGCGGCAGAGGGAGCTTGGGAGCGAAAATTGCCAAAGAATAAACCGCACCCAGTGCCGATGCCCCGAAAAGCCGCCACCGGTTTGGGGGTACGCCCGCAAGGCGCGCGGTAATAAGCAGCAAAAAATAGTTGATGAGCAGGTTCACGCCCAACAAAATATCAATGTACACAACCTGCTCCCGCACGATGCCCCCCACCTTTATGTTTTTCATTATAGAGAGCTTCGTCCTTTTAATTTGTCACATTATATGCGGACAAATTGCCGAAAAGACGTTGATTGGGGACGGGTTTTGCTTGGCCGTTTACGCAAAAAAGTGAAGCGGTTTATATTTATAAATGCTGGTTTTGAGTGAAAAAAGGATCAGGATAACCCTTACCCGTGGGTATTCCTGATCCTTATATAAACCGCAACCTGACGGTACGGTTATTGCTTTGCTTCCTGCTGACGGCTGCTCTCCTCACGGATTTGCACCCGTCGAATCTTACCGCTGATGGTTTTGGGCAGCTCGGTGACAAACTCCACAATGCGCGGGTATTTGTACGGCGCCGTCTGGTTCTTTACATACTCCTGCAGCTCCTTGGCAAGCTCCTCCGACGGGGCGTAGCTTTTGGTTAACACAATGGTCGCCTTGACTACCTGACCGCGCACGGGATCCGGCGCACCGGTGACGGCACACTCCAGCACGGAGGGGTGCTCCATCAGCACACTTTCTATCTCAAAGGGTCCGATGCGGTAGCCCGATGCCTTAATGACATCGTCGGTTCTTCCCACATACCAAAAGTATCCGTCCTCGTCGCGCCAAGCCGTATCACCGGTGTGGTAAAGGTTATCGTGCCACGCCTCCTTTGTCAAGGATTCGTTGCGGTAATAGCCCATGAACAGACCCACCTGCTTTTTATCGGTGGTGCGAACGACAATCTCCCCCACCTCGCCGGCTGTAACCGTTTTTCCGTCCTCATCAACTAGGTCAACATCAAAAAGCGGCGAAGGCTTGCCCATCGAGCCGGGCTTTGGTTCCATGCCGCATAGGTTTGCTATAAGCAGGGTGGTTTCGGTTTGTCCGAAGCCCTCCATCAGCTTTAAGCCGGTATAATCACGGAAACGGTTGTACACCTCGGGATTTAGCGCCTCCCCCGCAACCGTGGCGTATTTCAGGGAGCCGAGGTCGTAGCCGTCCATCCCCTCCTTGATGAAGAAGCGGTAGATGGTGGGCGGCGCGCAGAAGGAGGTGATGCGGTATTTCTCAATCATATGCAGGAGTGTGGCGGCGGAGAATTTATCAAAATCATACACAAACACCGACGCGCCCAGTATCCACTGGCCAAACAGCTTGCCCCACACCGCTTTGCCCCATCCGGTCTCAGATACGGTGAGGTGAAGGCCGTCGCTCGGGATATTCTGCCAGTGCTTTGCGGTAATGATATGGCCGATTGCATAGGTGTTGTCATGTATGACCATCTTAGGGTAGCCTGTGGTGCCGGAGGTGAAATACAGGAGCATGGGGTCGTCGCTGGCGCTCTTGGGCCGTGAGAATACGCCGTCGGACGCCGCAACCGCCGCATCCAGATCCTGAAACCCGTCTTTTTGCCCCCTTGCCATATAGCGCAAGGTCACCTGCGGGCATTCCTTACATGCATCCAGCACATAGCCCGAAACCTCTCCATCACCCGTGCAAACCACCGTCGTAACGCCCGCAGCCTCAAAGCGGTAAACCAAATCCTTTTTGGTGAGCAGGTTGGTGGCGGGAATGATGACCGCACCCAGCTTCATCAGGGCGGTGACAACAAACCAAAACTGGTAATGGCGTTTGAGGATGAGCATCACGCGGTCGCCCTTTTTAACCCCGTCCCGGGCAAACACCGCCGCTGCGCGGTCGCTGAGCTCCTTTAGCTCGCCGAAAGAAAAGATGCGCTCCTCTCCCTGCTCGTTGCACCACACAAGCGCGCGGCGAGAAGGATCACGCAGCGCGATTTCATCCACGACGTCGTAGGCGAAATTGAAACCGGGAGGACATACCGGCTCAAAGGCCGTAAGCACCCCGTTTGCATCAAAGGTTTCTTTGCAAAAGCCCTGATAAAACTTATCCATTTTTTATCCCTTTCTGTTGCTTGCGTATTGTGCGCATCCTATAGAATCGCAACTACGGATTGCAGGAGCGGCGAGAGTTTTCTTGCCGGACAAGGCAAAAAGCGGAGGAATTCTTTAGGTGTTCCGAGCTTTGTGAACGCCGTCCATCTAAAAAGCCCCGTCATTACAGTCGTTTACAAATTGTGTATGCCGGTTCTTAGCACAACGGCCAAGAACCTGCATTCCTTCCCGCCGGTGGCCACCATGCCGTGACCGTGACCGGAGTTGTAAAAGATTGCGTCGCCGGCCTCTAAAACCTCAATATGTCCCTCCATCGCCACCTTGAGGCTGCCCTCCAGCACAAAATCCAGCTCCTGTCCCTCATGATAGCTCAGGTGCATGGGCGCATCCTGTTCCTCGGCACGGAAGGGCGCTGTGACAAGGAAGGGCTCGGCGGATTTGTTTTTAAAAAGCGGGGCAAGGTGCTGATAGGTAAAGCCCTCTCGGCGCTTGATGGGCAGCCCCTTATCCTTACGCACAATGGTATAAAAGGACAGGCGGGGGTTTTCACCTGTGAGCAGCTCCACGATATCCACGCCAAAGGTTTGCGCGCACTGATACAAAAAGGTAAACGAAAAATCCGTGCCGCCGCTTTCCAGCCTGACATACTCCTCCGGGGTGACATCGGTCGCCTTCGCCATTTGCTCGGCAGACAGGTTTAAAATCTCACGCAGGGTTCTAATTCGCTCGGCAATCTCAACGATTTTAGGCTCCATAGTAGAATCCTCCCTCAGCTTTTTACCCCGGCATACTGAAGTATAAACACCGGGTATTTAATAAATACGCAAAAAAGCCCGCCCCACTTCCGTTAGGAATTGGGACGGGCTGACACAACTGCCCGCGGTACCACCCAAAATTGTGTAAAAACACCACTTGGCGAAATTCCAGCAAATCGCCGGCCTTAACGCGGCCATACGGGGGACACTACAGGCTCGCAAGGGGAGCACGGCAATTCTCCGCCAAGGAGCGTTCAAGTCCCGGCTCGGGAGTGATAAGGCATCCTGCCGCTTCGTTTACCGGCTTGCACCTGCCGCCGGCTCTCTGAAAACGCGCGCGCAACCCGTCTCCGTCACAGCCTTTTTAATATATAAATATAATAATCCGTTTAGAAACCTTTGTCAATTAAATTCTGGGGCTTTGCATTTTAAAAAATAAAAAAGGCGGGAGACCTTCTGTAACGAAGGTCTCCCGCTTAAACACAATGCTATTAAATTTTATTCCGCCAGGTCAGCGTACTGGAAGTACCAGTAGCCGTACGGAGAGAACCAGGAACCAGTAATCTTGGTGCTCTGCAGATAGAACTGGTTGTAGTAAGCAACGGGGATCAGAGCGGCCTCAGCCATAGCAAGATCCTCAGCCTCATGCAGGTAGCCAAAGCGGGTCTGGGGATCCGTCTCCGCAGCGGCTTTCGCCATCAGCTCATCATACTTGGGGTTCTTGTACTGGCCGTTGTTGTTACCGTTGGTGCTGATGAGAAGCTCCAGAAGGTTGGAAGGATCGTTGTAGTCAAACAGCCAGCCGTTGCGGCTGGAGATGTAGTCGCCGGCGCGGCGCAGGGGCAGGAAGGTAGCCCACTCCACAACGTCAACGTTTACGGTAAGACCAAGCTCTGTCCATGCCTGCTGCAGGTACTCGCCAACAACCTGATGATAGCCGGCGGGGTTGATGGAGTAGGTGATGGCGGGGAAATCCTTGCCATCGGGATAGCCTGCCTCAGCAAGCAGTCTCTTAGCCTCGGCGAGATTCGCCTCGTGGTTCTCGATATCAATGTAAGGCTTGCCGCCGTTTGCGTTAGCAAAGAAGCTGCTGCCGTCCCAGTCAACTACGCCGGGGCCGACGAAGTTGGAAGCCGGAGTGTATGTGCCCTGCATAAGGGTCTCGGCTACATACTTGCGGTCGATTGCAAGGCTGAGCGCCTTACGCACAAGGGGGTTTTCGAACATGGGGAGCGCGTCGTTAAGGCTGATGTAGTAGGTGCCGAGCAGCGGGTCGATGTAGAAATCATCCCTGCCAGACAGTGCAGGAATCTCCGCAACGGGCACGTCTTTGATCATCATCGATTCGCCGGTCTGATAGGAGCCATAAGCTGCGTTGGAATCCTCGATCAGAAGCAGCTTGATGGAGTCAAGCTTAATGGAAGCCGCATCACGGTAGTTGGGGTTCTTGGAGAACAGGATGTAAGAGCCGGGAACCCACTCGGTGATGTGGAAGGGGCCGTTGCCGATGTAGCTGTCAGGCTGGGTAGCCCAAGCATCGCCGTTAGCCTCAATAGTTGCCTGCTGAACAGGGCTGAGTACGCCGAAAGCAGCCAGCGACTCAAAGTAGCCGCAGGGGCTGGAAAGCTCCACCACAAAGGTGGTGTCATCAGGAGCGGAAACTGCCAGAGCGTCGATATTGCCGGCGGCAGCCTCTTCAAAGCCCTTTACCATGCCAAGAACGGTCTCGCCGTAGGGAGCAGCGGTGTTGGGGTCTGCTACGCGCTTCCAGCTGTAAACGAAATCCTTCGCGGTTAAGGGTGAGCCGTCGGACCACTTGAGGCCCTCGCGAAGCTTAAACGTCCAGGTAAGGCCGTTATCGCTTACGCCCCACTCCTCGGCGGCGCCCGCGATAATCTTGTTGTCCTTGTCTACGTTAAGCAAGCAGTCAAACGCAAACAGAAGCATATTGCCACCGTCTACCGAGCTGTTGAGCGCGGGGTCGATGGTCTCAGGGTTCGGACCAATCTGAGCCACCAACTGCTTTGTTGCAGGCGCCTCAGAACCGCTGCTCGCAGCGGGAGTGGAGCTGCTAGGGGTAGTAGTACCGCCGCAAGCGGTAAGAATCAGAGCCAGGGACATTGCCAGTGCTAAAAGAAATGCAATCTTTCTTTTCATACCATTTCCTCCTACATGTATATTTCCTAAATTCGCCAATTAGAAAAGGCGAATAACGGCTGGTTAATCGCCTGTCTTACGCAAAAATAATCAAGCAATCCAGATCGGTGGCATAAGACAGGCAAATGACGCGGCTTACTCACTGCTACTGCACCTTATCCAAATGATGACAGGCAGCAAAGTGACCTGATGAGACCTCTTTCCAAACTGGCTCCTCCGCGGCGCAGCGCTCGTCCGCATAGGGGCAGCGGGTGCGAAACCGGCAGCCGGAGGGCGGCGCAACGGGACTAGGCACATCTCCCTCCAGCACGATTCTTTTCGTTTCCCGGGACATTTTAGGGTCAGCCACCGGGATTGCGGAAATCAGGCTTCGGGTATAGGGATGCACGCTGTGAAAGGTCAGCTCGTAGCTGTCGGCAAGCTCAACCAGCTTGCCCAGATACATAACGCCGATGCGGCTTGAGATATGCTTGACCACACTCAGGTTGTGCGCAATGAATAAGTACGTCAGCTTCATGCGTTCCTGCAGCTCTTCAAACATATTGACAACCTGTGCCTGTATCGACACATCCAAAGCGGATATCGGCTCGTCACAGACTATAAATTCGGGGTTTACCGCCAAGGCGCGGGCAATGCCCACACGCTGACGCTGACCGCCGGAAAATTCGTGAGGATAACGGTTCGCATGCTCCGAGTTAAGACCCACAAGACTGAGCAGCTCGATGATGCGATCCCTGCGCTGATTTTTGTCGGAAGCAAGACGGTGGATGTCGATTGCCTCACCCACGATCTCCCCCACCGTCATACGCGGGTCAAGGCTCGCGTAGGGGTCCTGGAACACAATCTGCATCTTTTGCCGGTAGGGCATCATGTTCGCGCGGGTAATGTCCTTTCCGTCATAAAGAATTTTACCGGATGTAGGCTCGTACAAACGCAGCAGGGTGCGTCCAACAGTGGTTTTTCCGCAGCCGGATTCACCAACAAGCCCCAAGGTTTCACCCTTGTCGATATAAAATGAAACATCGTCAACGGCCTTGACTATCTTTGTTTCAAACAGCTTCTCCCCTTTTACAGGAAAATACTGCTTTAGGTTTTGTACCTCAACCAGCTTTTTTTGCTCACTCATTGTGCTGCTGCCCCCCGCTTTCAAATTTTGCCTTATCCAGCAGCCAGCACGCGCTGGTATGCGTTTCGCTGAGCTGGGTAACGTCAGGCATACGGTCAAGACAGATCTTCATACAGGAACGGCAGCGGGGAGAAAAGGGACAGCCCGCAGGGGGATTGAGCATATCCACCGGCTGACCCTCAATGGGTACCAGCCGTTTGTGCTCTACGTCGTTAAGGTTTGGAACGCTTAACAGCAGTCCCTTGGTATACTCATGGGAGGGGTTATAAAAAACCTCATCCGTCGTCCCGCTTTCCACAACCTTGCCGGCGTACATTACCGCAATGCGGTCGCACATGCCCGCTACGACACCCAAGTCGTGAGTAATGAGAATGATGGCCATCCCAAGCTTTTCCTTAAGCTCCATCATAAGCTCTAAAATTTGCGCCTGAATGGTCACATCAAGCGCGGTGGTTGGCTCATCGGCAATCAGCAGCTTGGGCTCGCAGGCAAGCGCCATGGCAATCATCACACGCTGGCGCATACCGCCTGACAGCTCGTGGGGATACTGCTTTAGCCGTTTATCCGGGTCATTGATACCAACCAGCCGTAAGAGCTCCCTTGCACGTTCGTTGGCCTGCTTATGGTTTTTATCCGTATGATAAAGAATTGCCTCGCGAACCTGGTTGCCGATGGTGTAAACCGGGTTGAGGCTGGTCATGGGGTCCTGAAAAATAATGGACACCTCATTGCCCCTCATGCGCCGCATCTCGCGCTCGGTCATTTTGTTGATGTTATGCCCGTTAAAGTTCAGCTCTCCGCCAATCAGCTTGCCGGGGTAGGCAGTTAGCCCCATCAGGCTGTACGCGGTAACGGATTTGCCCGAACCGCTTTCCCCCACGATGCCCAGCACCTCACCTTCGCGCAGGAACAGCGACACATCGTTAAGCGCCTTTACCTCTCCAGCAGGGGTAAAGAAGGAGAGCCTTTCGTTACGAATATTTACCAAATAATTGTTTTGTTCCATTGCACTTCCTCCTTCCCTTACTTCTTCATCTTAGGATCAAAGGCATCCCGTAAGCCGTCGCCGAACAGATTAAAGCTTAAAATAATCGAGCTGATTAATATAGCCGGAGCCAGCAAAAGGTATGGATATGAATTGATGCCGTTGAGTCCGTCACTTGCCAATGAACCCAGAGAGGGTAGCGGAATAGCGACCCCCAGGCCAAGAAAGCTTAAGAAGCTCTCGGTAAAAATGGCGGCCGGTATCTGCAATGTAGTGGTAACAATAAGCATACCTACGCAGTTGGTCAAAAGATGCTTGCCGATAATGCGGGCGCTTGAAGCACCAAGCGCGCGAGCCGCCGTAACGTATTCGCTTTGCTTAAGGGTAAGCACCTGGCTGCGAACAATACGCGCCATGTTAACCCAGTAAAGCAGCGCAAACACAATAAAAATGCTAATTAGGTTCGGGCCAATCACCTGTATCCAATGAAAGCCCGGCTTTGTGGCCAGATCGGCTAGCGGATCTCGGATTGAAAACGAAATTAATACAATCAGCAGAATATCCGGCACCGTGTAAATAATATCCACAATGCGCATCATAATCAAATCTGTCCAGCCGCCGAAGTATCCGGCAACTGAGCCGAACACCGAGCCGATAAGCAGAATAATCGCCGAGGCAATCAGGCCCACCAGCAGCGAAATGCGGCTGCCGACCATAACCCGGACGGCATAGTCACGCCCCAGGCTGTCGGTCCCCAGGATGTGGGGGAACACCTTCTCTCCGGCATCAATCCGCGCCTGCTCCTGTTTTGAATATTTCATAGGCCTCAAGTATTCTGAGCCCTTAGATTGCTGTTCATAGCGGTAGGGGTAAAAACTGGGGATTACAAATGAAAAGGTCATAATTAAGATGATAAAAAGCAAACTGACCATCGCAACCTTGTTTTTGAACAGTCGGCGCATGGCGTCCTGCCAAAAGCCAACGCTTGGGCGCATCTGTACGAGGCTTTGCTTTTCCGCGTCGGTTGCCGGGATGAATGCGTCAGCATCAAGATGAAAGCTGATTGGTAATTTCTTTTCCATTTTCCGTTCTCCCTTCACTTTAATTGAATGCGCGGATCGACGATTTTGTATACAATGTCCACCAGCACATTCAGGGAGATGAGGATTGCCGCAAGAAAGATTGTGGTGCCCATAATGACCGTATAGTCACGGTTTAAAATCGAGCTGACAAACTGTCCGCCAAGCCCCGGAATTACAAAAATTCTTTCTACCACAAAGCTGCCGGTCAGTGTATAGGCAAGCAGCGGTCCTAAATAGGTTACAACGGGCAAAACCGCGTTGCGAAGCGCGTGTTTAAACAGGCTTATAAATTGCGATAATCCTTTGGCCTTTGCTGTTCGCATATAATCCTGCCCGATTACGTCAAGCATAGATGAGCGCATTAGCCGCGTAATGTATGCCATGGGGTAAAACGACAGCGCCATAACCGGCAGGATATAGTGCATGGGCGTCGTGAGCCCTACCGTGGGTAAGAGCTTTAGGTTTATACCAAACACATACAGCCCGATGGTGCAGACAATAAAGCTTGGAAACGCGATTCCGCAGGAGGCGATAACAATAATGGCGTCATCCAGCCATTTGCCCCGGTTAAGCGCCGCGATACTGCCAAGGGGTATCCCCAGCATTAACGCCACCATAACGGAGATGCCGCCGACCTTTGCGGATACGGGAAATTTACTGAGAATAATTTCTGATACGGTTCGCCCGCGCTGTTTAAGGCTTAAACCAAAATCGCCCTGTGCGACGCTGAGCATATAATTTTTATACTGAACAATCAGCGGTTTATCCAATCCAAATTTTTCAAAGAGGGCGGCTTGCGCCTGCGCGCTGATCGATTTCTCTGCCACAAAAGGTCCGCCGGGTACTAGATTCATAAGAAAAAATGTGATGGTAGCAACGAGAAAGATGGTCAGCAAAGCCAATAAAACTCGTTTGACTATGTATTTTACCATCGGTTAGTCCCCCTTCTTGATAGAATACAGCCTGCTGCCGTTACCCGGCACACTCCAATGTGAGAGCGCTTTCATTCCGGTTTGGATTGTGCGCAAAACCAAGATCTTTCGTCCACTGTTGACATACAGACATTGCATTATATATTAACTATGTGGACATGATTTGTCAATAATCATTAAATGGGTAGAGTTTTACTCATCTTTCTGTCGTGGCCGCATAATCCAGTTTTGTCGGTATTTTTCAACCGATTAATTGGCGTTTTGAATAACTTTATGTCTATTGCAGGCCATGCAATTTAAGCAATCATACAATTTTGCCTCACAACTCGGCTTTATCTACAATTGGAGGCGCAAATTGTTAATTTTTTTATTAAACATTACGAACAGCTGCCAAATTGCGAAGAGGCTCTCAAAGTGAAAAGCATTAAAAAGAGATTTTCTGGCACACATTTTGGACATCCACGACTATGCTTTATTACTAAGTTACTCTATTGCTGTGGCAACAGTTTAAAGCGGTAACTACTTAACAAATTGATGTATTAATATAGTATAGCGTTAACACGTTGCGGTTGTAGCAGCTTTTGTGGCTATGGAAAGACGGGACGGCGAAAAGCGGCGTTTATTTGTTGGAATATAATAATAAAAAATGGAATCTCTCTTGCTTTCTTATTGTTTTTTGAAGATTTATTAGCTATATATGTAAAGGTTGTGTGAACAGATTTTAAAAAATTCCTTTATTTTACTGGACAAATCATGGCCTATCTATTATAATAGCCTTAGCCCATATGAATAATAATGATTTTCTGCAAAGGTACGAAAGACGTTTTGCGGCATTGGGCATATGATTATTACAATGGTGTAATGACGTATTTTTTACGTCATTATTTTTTTTACTAATTACTGACAGGGAAATCAGCATCTGGCGAACCAGTCGTCTTGATGCCAAACACGAAAGGAATTAAAGCCAGATGATTACGATGACAAATGTCGATAAGCATTTTGGAAAGCTGCATGTGCTCAAAAACATCAACCTGCATATCAAGACGGGTGAGAAGCTGGTAGTCATAGGCCCCTCCGGCTCGGGCAAAAGTACGCTTATCCGCTGCATGAACTACCTGGAAAAGCCTTCGGCGGGTGTGATTATTGTAGACGGGGTGGATATGACCATGCGCAACGCGCCCATTACCAAGGTTCGCCAATCCGTGGCAATGGTTTTTCAGGGCTTTAATCTTTATCCCCATAAAACTGTGATTGAGAACCTTACCCTTGCGCCGATTAAGGTCCAGGGTGTTAGCAGAGCGCAGGCCACCGAGACCGGAATGCAGTATTTGACGCGTGTAGGGCTTGCCGAAAAGGCGCACAGCTACCCCTCTCAGCTTTCTGGCGGACAAAAGCAGCGCGTCGCTATAGCCCGCGCGCTGAACATGCACCCAAAAATTATTCTATTTGACGAACCCACCTCCGCTCTTGACCCCGAGATGATTCAAGAGGTGCTAGACGTAATGGTCGGGCTTTCCAAGGATAACATTACAATGGTTGTGGTTACGCATGAAATGGGCTTTGCCCAGCAGGTATCCGACCGCGTTATCTTTATGGATGAGGGTGAAATTGTAGAGGAGGGTACGCCGGAGCATTTCTTTAAAAACCCTTCCAGCGACAGAACCAAGCTATTCCTAAGTAAAATACTTAGATAGCATAAACACTCTGATGCAATAACAGTTATTGCGCAAAGGAAAGGATGGAATGAATATGAAAAAGATGATATCTCTGCTGCTCGCCTCGCTGTTTGTTATCGCAGCGTTTGCAGGCTGTGCCGCAACCCCCAGCGCACCCTCATCCCAGCCCGCCGCCTCCAGCAGCGAGGCGGTCTCCTCCGAGGCGGAGCCTGTGGAGACCCTGCCCGCTGACCTGCAGGCGATAGTCGATGCCGGCGTTTTAAAGGTTGGCACGAAGATTGACGTCCCAAATTTCGGCTACACCAACCCCGACACCAACGTGACCGAAGGCATGGAAATTGACGTGGTGAAGCTGATTGCCAAAGACCTGCTGGGCGATGAAAACGCTTATGCGGTTCAGGGCGTTACCGCAGCTACCCGCGGTCCGCTGATTGACAACAGTGAGGTTGATTTTGTAATTGCTACCTTTACCATTACCGAGGAGCGCAAGCTTTCCTGGAACTTTACCCGCCCCTACTACACCGATGAAATCGGCTTTCTTGTAAAGAAGGACGCAGGCTATACTGACATTGCAAGCCTGAGTGGCAAAACGATTGGTGTGGCGCAGTCTGCTACCACAAAGGCTGCGATTGAGGAGCTTGCCACAGAAAAAGGCATCTCCTTCAAGTTCAGCGAATTTGCTTCCTACCCCGACCTGAAGACCGCGCTGACCTCAAGCCGTATTGACGCGTTTAGCGTGGATAAATCCATCCTGCGCGGCTACTTGGATGATTCCACCGTAATTCTTGACGAAGGCTTTAAGCCCCAAAACTACGGCATCGCCAGCAAACTGGATAAGACCGATCTCGCCGCATACCTTGACGGCTTTATTTCCAAGATTGAGGCAGACGGCACCCTTTCCGAAATCATCTCCAAATGGAATCTCGGCTAAGTCGTTTATAACCCTCGCATAGAACAAAACGCCGCTCAGCGCTCCCCCCTCCCCTATGACGCGGGGAGCGCTGCGGCGAATTTTATTGACTTAAGGCTTTCGGCTTTTTAGTTTGCTCGTATTATAATGCTTATTTCCTTTTTCCTTAAAGCAAAAACGATGAGCCGCGCAGCAGATAAATGTATTGCTGCCGCTTAATTCATCGCTTTAAGCGAGCTGTAATCACATTACAACAATTATTCGGCTGATTCTGAAAGGACTGAACCAAATGTTTTCTAATACCGGAGCGTTTGCAGGCTTTAAATGGGAGGCACTGTTTAAGGACTGGCACGTGTTCGCCCAAGGCTTTGGCTATACCCTGCTGATTGCCGTTGGCGCGCTTGCCCTCGCCCTTGCGCTGGGCATTATTTTTGGAATGTTCTCAAGCTCGCACCTGAAGGCAATAAAGGTGTTTGCCCGCATTTATGTAGAGTTTTTTCAGAATACACCGCTTTTAATCCAGATTTTCTTTCTGTTTAACGGCCTTCCCCTTATGGGTTTGGTTTTGGACGTCACCACCATCGGCATAGTGGGTGTTGGACTTTACCATGGCGCGTACATCGCCGAGGTTGTGCGCTCGGGTATTGGCTCGATAAAACGCGGTCAGTTTGAGGCCGCCTATTCCCAGGGCTTTAACTACTGGCAGACTATGCGTTACATCATTCTGCCCCAGGCGCAAAAGATTGTTTTGCCTCCCCTGACCATGCAGGCGGTTAATTTGATAAAGAACACCTCGGTTGTGGCCATTATTTCGGGTGCGGATATCATGTTCACCGCAAAATCCTGGTCCTCTTACAATGTTTATTACGGTCCGGCGTATGTGGCGGCCGGTGTGCTGTATTTCATTATCTGCTTTCCTCTCGCGACTTATGCAAAGCGGCTGGAGGATAACACGAAGTTTGCTAAAACCAAGAGCCAAAAGAGCGCAATGGCAGGATAGCCACCCGCTTTTCTTTGATTCTTGTCATTATATAGGGTTTTGCGCATTTTCGCCGCAAAACAGGAAGGCGTGGCTACTCAATGAAAGAGCTGTTTACGGTGAATAACATAGCCTTTATGTGGAAGGGACTACAGCTTACACTGTATATCTCAATAATTGCCATTGGTTTAAGTATGGTGTTCGGCACCATTCTCGGCGTGCTCCGCAGCTCGGTGGGTGGATTTCTGGGGAGACTTGCCGCCATCTATATCGAGGTTGTGCGAAATATCCCAAACCTTTTGTGGATATATGTTGTATTTATTGTGTTTCGACTGCCCTCCTTACAAGCGGGAATCGTCAGCTTTACCATCTTTACCACTGCCGCAATTGCCGAAATTGTGCGCGGCGGTCTTAACTCGGTGGGCAAAGGGCAGTGGGAGGCCGCAAGGGCTCAGGGCTTTGATACCATACAGATTTTGATACACATCATTCTGCCTCAGGCCTTGCGCAGCATGGTGCCTGCGCTGGTTTCGCAATTTGTTACCGTAATTAAGGACACCTGCTTTTTATGGTCTGTGGTCGCAATACAGGAGTTTACCGGCCAGGTTACCATCATTATGGGGCGCTACTACCGGGTGGATCAGGTGTTTATCCTTTACGGATTGATGGCGCTGGTTTACTTTCTTATCAATTTCGCCATCTCAGCATTTTCACGCTGGCTGCACAAAAAATGGGCGTACTGATTGCTGTACTTTGGTTATAGCCTTATATCAAAAAACCGGACAGGCGCTTTTTGCTATAGTCCGGTTTTTTTGCTATTTCTTTAGCGTTCGGTGAGTAATCCTAATCCCATTTAAAAAAGCAAAAATTCTAAGCGTCTCCCTCCGCGGGATACACGCCCTCTACACTTTACTGAAATTTTCCGTGTAAACTTCTTGACTTAAAGTTAACACGAAGGTTTATAATTCAAGTGTGTGCGAAATGACCTGCTGTATGCCGTGTGCTATACTAATCCCGTTTATAACGGAATTAATATTTGTATACCGCTTATTGTGGAGTTCTTAAATTTTTCTTGAGGAAGTGACTGAAATGGTTTATAACCGATTCGGTAAAACCGAACTGAACGTGTCGCGCTTTGGGCTTGGATGTATGCGCTTTCCGGCAGAGGAGGCAGAGGCTATTCGCATGGTGCGCCGTGCCATAGACAGCGGCGTGAATTATCTGGATACCGCCTATGCCTATGGCAACAGCGAGGTTATTACCGGCAAGGCGCTAAAGGACGGTTACCGTGCCAAAACCTATCTCGCCACCAAAAACCCTGTATGGAATGTTAAAAAACACGGCGATTTTGAGAAGTACCTGGATGACGAGCTTGTGCGCCTTGGCGTGGATTATATCGACGTTTACCTGCTGCACAACCTGACCCCCGAGCATTGGGAGATTGTAAAGCGGTATGACGGCTTTACATTTATGGATAAGATGGTGGAAAAGGGAAAGATACGCCACAAGGCTTTTTCCGCGCACACCACTACCAAGGCGTTTCAAGAAATTGTTGATGCCTTTGACTGGGAGATGGCACAGCTGCAGCTGAACATTCTCGACGAGCACAACCAGGTGGGTGTGGAAGGGATGCGGTACGCCGCTGGGCGGGATATTGCCGTCACTATCATGGAGCCGCTGCGCGGTGGCTATTTAGTCAACAACATCCCCGCACCGGTGCAAAAGGTGCTGGACAGCTACCCGGAGAAGCGCTCTTTGGCAGAATGGTGCTTCCGCTGGCTGTACAATAAGCCCGAGGTGGGAACCATTCTCAGCGGCACCAGCACAATGGAGCAGCTGGAGGACAATCTGCGCATCTTTGAGGATGCCCGCGCGGGTGTGATGAGCGAGAGCGACCTTGCCATGATTGCCGAGCTGCAGGAGGCGTTTGAATCCATCAAGCAGGTGGGCTGCACCGGCTGCCGTTATTGTATGCCCTGCCCGAGTAATGTGAATATTCCCAAGGTTTTTCAGCTTTACAATAACTATCAGCGCATGAAGCCTCACTGGATTGACAAGAGCATCTATAAATCCGACGTGGTAAGCATTGGAGAGGGCGCCGAAAACTGCACCGCCTGCGGTCTGTGCGCACAGGCCTGCCCCCAGGGGCTGGATATCCCCAACCTTTTGACCACGGCGCACGGAGAGCTAAACGGATAAAACATAGCGAAGCGCTTACCGGGTATGTCCCTTTGTCTGGACTTTTCTGTTGGCTGACTCAAAGGGATAACCATGAAAGAAAATGTTGATGCGTACTGGGCGCTTCACTGGGAATATCTTGGCAGAGATATATTTGATGAGCATGATACAGCTGAGGAGAAAGAATATTTTCTCGGCAAAGAATATTTGTACAACAAGGTGTCCGCGTTGGTTGCGCGCAATATATCATACAATAAAAGCGAAGAATATCGGTTAAGGCCATTGACAAAGGAGGAGATTTTATGAAAAGAACAGCGATTCTTTTGCTCCTGTGCTGCGCACTTTTATCTATTATAGCCTGCGGCAATAACGGTGAAATAAGCGCAAGCGTCTTCCCTTCGGATAACATAGGACCGGCTGTTGTTTCAAGCGAAAACTATAGTGTGCAAAACGGCGAGGCTAGCGATGAAATGGCACAATGGGATGAGTTTGTCACCGCAATGGAAAAGCAGGGTGTTTCATATGATGAGATTCATTCCATTGAAAGCTCCGGCCTTTCCAGACAAGAGATTATGCGCATGACCGCTGAGGAAATTAAAAACCACCTTACACAAATCGCAGAGATAATCCGGCAGAATAAGGAAAACCTTGCGCGGGAGATGCTTGCGGATTGGAAAGCAGTAAAAAACGACCCCCAATTTGTGTTTACCGACTATTATGGAACGACCGGAATTGATTTGGTGCAGCAGTGCATTGCCTCTATTAAGGCTAACGACTGGGGCAGCGTAACCGGCTACATGTTTGGCTCCACAATTGCATTTGTGTACGATATTGTGTACGAGCCGGACGGTGCGATAACACTCACAAGATACGCCGCAATGCCGGAGCTTGTTGTTGAAAGGAGAGTTGTCACAGATATTTATGAGACTGCTATGTTTTTTCAGTTTACCGACCAAAAGGAGTTTTACTTTTCCATTCCCAAGGTATCTTTTGCGAATGTCGAGGAGATAAAGGATTACCAAGCTGACGGCGATATAAAGAACGCCCCGATATCGGCAATCAAAGCTAAGGA
The DNA here is from genome assembly GCA_023433405.1 of Bacillota bacterium. Classification (GTDB taxonomy): domain Bacteria; phylum Bacillota; class Clostridia; order Oscillospirales; family Ruminococcaceae; genus Acetanaerobacterium. The sequence goes on from JAEZCT010000058.1 coordinate 80,851, forward strand.
GGCGGTTATTACCCTCAGTGGACTTTTTAGTGCTTACCTTGGTTATACATACGAAAACAACCTGGGTAACCCGATCAACAGTTATGGGGTGATTATTCCGGCGGACTTTTCCTCACAGGTAACCGCCACCCACTCTCAAACCGCGGTTGCCGACGGTGCCGCTATTATTAACGGCACGCCGTATTATAAAGTAGCTTTTTATCAAGACGGATCCTTTGGCGGTGACATGTATTATATCGATTCTGAAAACGCGAGAAATGTGTTTTGTGTAAGTATGGTCGATGGGAACCTGATTCCGATTGCCTACAAGGATGTGGAGCATTTCTCCGTAGGATAGGAGCATAGTGCGCAAGCAAAACTATAGTAAAGACTGCAAGCCACGGAACAGCGCATCGGTTCCGTGGCTCGCTTCATCGCTTATGGTAAAACTAATCCCGTTAACCGGAGCCTACAGCGCAAAATAATCCGCCGCGGCGCGGAACAGCTTCTGGTCCTTCTCACCCTCAACGTTTTTGCAAACATTCGGGCCCATTCTCTCACTATGGGCCATTTTCCCAAACACGCGTCCGTCGGGGGAGGTAATGCCTTCCACGGCGTACAGGGAGCTGTTGGGGTTCGCGCGGATATCCATGGTGGGCTTGCCTTCCAAATCAACATACTGTGTCGCCACCTGACCGTTTTGAACCAGCGTATTCATTCGCTCCGGGGTGATGACAAACCGCCCCTCCCCGTGAGAAACAGGGATGGTGTGCAGCTCCCCCACCCTGGTGTATGCAAGCCACGGGGAAAGGTTGGAGGCGACGCGTGTGCGCACCATCGTGGACTGATGGCGGCCTATGGTGTTGTAGGTTAGCGTCGGGCTGTCCTCATCCGGGTCCACATAATCGCCAAAGGGCACAAGCCCTAGCTTAATGAGCGCCTGGAAGCCGTTGCAGATGCCAATCATCAACCCGTCGCGACGGTTTAAGAGCTCCTGCACCGCGTCCTTGATACGGGGGTTTCGGAAAAAGGAGGTGATAAACTTTGCCGAACCATCCGGCTCGTCGCCGCCCGAGAAGCCGCCGGGCAGGGCAATAATCTGGCAGTTTCTGATAATTGACTCCACCCTGTCCACCGACTGGGCGATGGCGTCTGCCGTCAGGTTGCGAATGACGCAGATTTCCGGCACAGCACCCGCAAGGGCAAACTGCCGCGCGGTATCGTACTCGCAGTTGGTGCCGGGGAATACGGGAATCAGCACCCTGGGCTTTGCCACCTTCACTGTGGGGGTAACGCGCGTTACGGCGTTGTAGGAGTATGCCTCCACCGGGACCTCCTCCACTGCTGCTTTCACGGGAAACACGCCTTCCAAGCGGTTTTCCCACAGGGTTTCCAAACGGCTGAGGGCTACCTTTTTGCCCGCGTATTCGAGGTACGCGCCGCCGTGGGTTACCCCAATAACTTCAAGGTCCTCGGAGGGGCCGTCCAGCTCAATGAGGAAGCCGCCGTAGCCCTGCGCGTAAAGCGTTTCCTCCGGGAGCTTACCCGTAAAGGAAAAGCCAAGCTGGTTTCCAAGGCACATCTTAAACACACCCTCGGCAACGCCGCCGGTGGAAAGCGCCCATACCGAAACCGCGCGCTTGTTTGCTATGAGCGATTCTACGCGGTCAAAACACGCCTTAACGTCTTCAAAGTCAGGAAGCCCGTCGGGAAGGGTTCTGGGCGTTAAAAGAGCCACACGGCTGCCGCTGCGCTTAAATTCCGGCGATACTATGTTGGAGGCCTTGGCGGTGGATATCGCGAAGGATACCAGCGTGGGCGGCACGTCGATGTCCTCGAAGGTGCCGGACATGGAATCCTTGCCGCCGATGGCGGCAATACCCAGCGCAAGCTGCGCCTTAAGCGCGCCCAAGAGCGCGGCAAAGGGCTTGCCCCAGCGCTCCGGGTCGCCCTTTGTTCGCTCAAAGTATTCTTGCAGGGTAAGGTAACAGCCTGTGCGGGAGCCACCTGCCGCAACTACCTTGGCAACCGAGTCAATGATGGCGTACATCGCGCCGTGAAACGGGCTTTGCTCGGAGAGATAGGGGTCAAACCCGTATGCCATCACCGAGCAGGTGTCGGTTTTGCCGGTGAGCACCGGCAGCTTCGCAGACATAGCCTGTATCTCGCTGCGCTGGGTTTTTCCGCCAAAGGGTACGGTAACGGTCGCCGCACCGATGCTGGAATCGAAGCGATCCACCAATCCCTTTTGCGAGCAGATGTTCAGGTCGCTTACCAGCGCCTCCATCCGTTTTTCAAAGTCCGTCTTTTTGCTCTCGTAGGCACGAAGGGCGGGCGCGGTTACGCGTACCTCGGTGGTTTTTGGCGCGCCGTTGCTGTTTAAAAAGTCTCGGGAAATGTTGACAATCTGTCTGCCCCCAAGCTCCATGATCAGGCGGTTTGAATCGGTGACATCCGCCACATGGGTGGCCTCCAGGTTTTCTTCCTCCGCAAGGGCAATAAAACGGTCAAGGTCCCTTTTGCGGACGACACAGGCCATGCGCTCCTGCGATTCGCTGATGGCAAGCTCGGTGCCGTCGAGTCCCTCGTACTTTTTTGGCACCCGGTCAAGGTAGATCGCAAGACCGTCGGCAAGCTCGCCGATGGCTACCGACACGCCGCCGGCGCCAAAGTCGTTGCAGCGGCGGATTAAGGCGGTTACCTCAGGGTTGCGGAACAGCCGCTGAAGCTTGCGCTCCTCCGGGGGGTTGCCTTTTTGCACCTCCGCGCCGCAGCTTTCCAGCGACGACAGGGTGTGCGATTTGGAGGAGCCGGTGGCGCCGCCGCAGCCGTCGCGTCCGGTCCGTCCGCCCAAAAGCACCACGGAATCTCCGGGCTCCGGGGTGTCGCGCACCACATGCTCCGCCTTTACGGCACCCACAACAGCGCCGATTTCCATACGCTTTGCCACATAGCCGGGGTGGTACAGCTCCTTAACAAAGCCGGTGGCAAGACCGATTTGGTTGCCATAGGCGGAATAGCCAGCCGCCGCCGTGGTCACCAGCTTTTTCTGCGGCAGCTTGCCCTTTAGGGTTTTGTCAAAGGGGGTGAGAGGATCGGCGGCCCCGGTGACGCGCATGGCCTGATAAACGTAAGCGCGACCGGATAACGGATCGCGGATGGCGCCGCCCAGACAGGTGGCAGCACCGCCGAAGGGCTCGATCTCGGTTGGGTGGTTGTGGGTTTCGTTTTTAAACAGCAAAAGCCACTGCTCCTGCTTATCCTCCACGTCCACCGTCACCTTCACCGAGCAGGCGTTAATCTCCTCCGACTCGTCAAGGTCTTGCAAAAGCCCCTGCCTTTTTAAGTATTTTGCGCCGATTACGGCAATATCCATCAGCGACTGGGGCTTGTCCTTTTTCTCATACACCGCCTCCCGGCAGGCAAGGTATTGCCGATATGCCGCGTCAATATAATCGCAATCGATGCTGGCACCCATGATATGGGTCAGGAAGGTGGTGTGGCGACAGTGGTCGGACCAGTAGGTATCGATCATGCGGATCTCGGTGACAGTGGGATCCCGCCTTTCGGTGCCGCGAAAGTACGCCTGCAGGAATTTGACGTCGTCAAGGTCCATTGCAAGACCAAACTCGCCGCAGAAGCCGGAAAGCTCGCTTTCGCTATAGCCGTTAAAGCCCGTCAGCGTCGCTACCTCAGGCGGAACCGGCTGCTTGAGCGCAAGGTCAGCCGACTTGTCAAGAGAGGCTTCCCGCGCCTCCACGGGGTTGATAAGATAGCCTTTGATGGCCTCGGCGTCCGCGTCCGACAGGCTGCCCTCCAAAACAAATATGCGCGCGGTTTTTATAAGGGGGCGCTCCTTTTGCGTCATGAGCGAGATGCACTGTGCGCAGGAGTCGGCGCGCTGGTCAAACTGGCCGGGCAGGTACTCCACGGCAAACACACGCTCTCCTTCGCGAGACTTCGGCAGCACGTCGTAAAGACAATCCACCTGAGGCTCTGAGAAGATTGTGGGCTTTGCGGCCTCAAAATCCTCCTCGCTTAAGCCCTGCGCGTCGTAGCGGTTGATGACTCGCAGCGATTTCAGCGACCGGATGCCAAGGGTCTGGCGGATATCCGCAAAAAAGCCCTGCGCCTCCACCGCAAACCCATCCTTTTTCTCCACATACACCCGAAAAACCGACATCTTCCACAACATTCCTTTCGCGTTTATACTGTTATCCGATTCGGACAATAGTATTATTACTAAAGCCCAAGGTTCATGAGGATTGCTCCATAATCTCCCCCACGCAGCCCTCTCCGGTTACGCCGACCAGCCGTACAGGCAGTATCTTCCATTGCAGGTCAAGCGGGGTTTTTATCCGCACGAAGGTGTAGTTTGCCGTATAGCCCTCGGCAAACTCGCCGTTGCGCATTTCAAACAGAACAGGCTCGGTCAGCCCGCTCTGGAATCTGAGAAAATCGTTCATCGACTGCTGCGCTGCCTCCAGCATTTGCTTGCTGCGAACAGCCTTTACCCGTTGCGGAACCTGCCCGGATAGGGCCGCGGCAGGGGTGCCCTCTCTGGCAGAATAGGCAAATACATGCGCGCGCGCAAAACCCACCGACCGAAAGAATGCCATGGATTCCAAAAACTCCGCCTCGGTCTCCTGCGGAAAGCCCACCATGATGTCGGTGGTGACTGCGCAGTTGCGAAAGGACCGGCGGAGGTCGCGTACAATATCCATATATTTTGCGGTATCATACTGTCGGTTCATGCGGCGAAGGGTTGCGTCGCAGCCGCTTTGCAGGGAAAGATGAAACTGGGGGCAGAGCTTTGGCAGACTGCTCATCTCCTCCATATCCTCCCGGGTTAACAGCTCCGGCTCCAGCGAGCCAAGGCGAACCCGCTCAATACCCGCGGTATCCGACGCTGCGCGCACCGCGTCAATGAGCCGCAGGCCAAGGTCCCTGCCGTAGCTTGAAAGGTTGATGCCCACCAGCACCGCCTCACGATAACCCTCACCCGCAAGCCCCGCAAGCTCGGCGCGCAGCTGGGCTAAGGGCTTTGAGCGCACCGGCCCCCGTGCCTTGGGGATGATGCAATAGGTGCAAAAGCGGTCGCAGCCGTCCTCAATCTTGATAAACGCACGGGTATGCTGTGCAAAGCGGTCGGCGCGCATGGATTCAAATTCCTCGCCCCGCTTGTGTGGGTGAATATCCACGACCCGCTCCCCCGTTGCAAGACGTTTCGCCACGGCATCGAGTAGCCCCTTGCGGTTGTATGCCCCTGTAACAACGTCCGCCTCAGAAAACAGCCGAGATTGCTCGGGAAAGGCCTGGGGCATACAGCCGGTAAGGGCAATAATGCCCTGGGGATTTTCTCGTCTTGCCCGGCGAAGGGCCTGGCGATTTTTGCGGTCCCCCGTATCGGTGACGGTGCAGGTGTTAATTACGCAGACATCGGCAGCGTCGCCGAACTGAACAATATCGTACCCCTGTGCGGCAAACAGCTGCATGAGTATCTGGGTTTCATACTGGTTTACCTTGCAGCCCAGAGTATAAAACGATGCCCTCACGGCAAATCAGCCCCTTATTCATCTAATATACTCAATCCGACGAACCGGTTCGAACTTATAGTCCATACAGTTAACTGCTGAAATGGATATATAAACCAATTGCCGGAAACAAGTAAAAAGCCGGAGGTTTCATTCCGGCTTGTCTTCTAATCCTGCGTTCTTGGCGCATTGCACAAACATGCAAATATTCAAAGTCAAACTACACAAAAAAGCTGGTGCTTTTATTAGTATTATAATAAATCGTGCGGAGAAATACAATTAGCAGTTGACTTAAAATAATGGTGCTGATATAGTGTAATTGTAGGCAATATTTAGTGTTTTCAAGGCAATTCATAATTAGGGAGGGTTTTAAATGAAAACCGTAAATATCATGTTAAGCACCATCAATGATGTCAAGGATTTCGTTTCGGCAGTCAACAAGTACGACTTTGATGTCGACCTTGTATCCGGCAGATATGCCGTGGACGCCAAGTCGATAATGGGCATCTTCAGCCTCGACCTTTCCAAGCCTATCACGCTTCAGTCTCATTCTGAGAACTCCGAGGAGTTTGACAAGGAGATTGCAAGGTTTATCGTGAAATAGGCTCAGCCGAAGCACGGGCGGCGAAGTACATCGGCAATACTTAATAATTTAGCGGAAAAGCAGGGCGCAACGCCTTTGTTTTTCCGCTTGTTATTTTTTGCGGGTTATCGCCCCGCAATCCTTACCGTTTCTAAGCGGGTCGTAAATTTATCCCGGGAGTACACGCGAACCGCTTCGCTTTGATTACTTGATTGTTTTATATTCTTTGTAAAACGGGATTAGTATACATATCCGCCCCAAAGCGGCGCATAAACTATACAAAACAGACTATCTTGCGCTCATGCTTGCTTTGGCGGGAGGCCTTTTAATCCTATTGTCCAACAAAAGCACAAAAAGCTTTATGGGAGTTCGCGTCATTATCGCCCCCATTTTTATATGCTTTTTTTGTTGGATAGCAGCATTAAAAAATGCCAGCTTGCCGGAACGAGTATACAAAAAGGACGGGTGTGAATTGTATATGCTTAAAACGGGCAACCGGCTCCGCCGCGCACTGGCGGGTCTTATGGCAATCAGTTTTGCGGCGGCTTTGTACCCTTCGCTTTACGCGGATAACCCAAGCGCCGCGGCTCTTGAAATCACCGCGCCCTCCGCCATCCTGATGGAGGCGAACAGCGGAGAGGTGCTGTTTGAAAAAAACGCGGATGAAAAAATGCCCCCTGCGTCGGTAACCAAGATTATGACTCTGCTGCTGGCCTTCGAGGCCATTGAAGCCGGAAAGCTCCGTCTTGAGGATATGGTGAGCGTCTCCAAGAACGCGAACTCTATGGGCGGCAAGCAGATTTGGCTGGAGGTAGGCGAAGAGATGTCGGTAAACGACCTCATTAAGGCCACCGCTGTTTCGTCGGCAAACGATGCCGCCGTTGCGCTGGGGGAGGCTGTTACCGGCAGTGAGGATACCTTTGTGGCGCTTATGAACCAGCGCGCCAAGGAGCTTGGCATGGAGAACACCGCATTTGTCAACGCATCCGGACTGGATGCGGAGGGGCACATCAGCAGCGCGCGGGATATCGCCATCATGTCCAAGGAGCTGTTGTCCCACCCTCTGATTAAGCAGTATTCGACCATATGGATGGACTCTTTGCGCGACGGAAAAACCTCGCTGGTAAACACCAATAAGCTCATTCGCTTTTACGAGGGAGCCACCGGGCTGAAAACCGGAACCACCGATTCCGCGGGTTACTGCCTGAGCGCCACGGCGGAGCGAAACGGTCTTGCCCTGATTGCCGTGGTGATTGGGGACAGAACCAGTGAGGACCGCTTTGATTCGGCCCGCACCCTGCTCGACTATGGCTACGCAAACTGGGAGGTAGTCACTCCTAAGGCCCTTGAGGAGCCCATCCCCCCCGTTAAGGTGCTTAAGGGTACCGAAAACACGGTGGAGGTTGTGTCGCACCCCTCTAAGCAGGTGGTGATTAAAAAGGGAGAGGAAGCCAAGATTGAATATAAGGTTGAGGTTGTAAATGATGTTATGGCGCCCGTTGCCCTTGGCCAATCGCTCGGTCGGGTGGTGATGTCCATCGACGGCAGGGAGATCGGCTCCTATCCCCTGACCGCCGCCAAATATGTCGGCAAGCTAACCTTCTGGGTAGCATTCTCCTCCTTCTGGCGCTCGGTACTCTCAATGAAGTAGAAAAGAACCAGCTGCCGCGCGGGGAGTGGTGAAACCAC
>JAEZCT010000028.1 GCA_023433405.1 Bacillota bacterium
CGAAAGCTTTCACTGGCATTTGGACGTAACTTTTCGTGAGGATGATAATCATACCCTAGAAAAGCAGGCAGCTTTGAACTTGAATATCCTCAGAAAGTTTGCTATAAGTATATTGAAAATATTTGATGTGGGCAACAAACCAATGAGCCTAAAGCTAAAGCGTTTTTCTATCGGTACCAACCCAGAACGTCACTTGGAGCGTATTTTGATGCTTTGATGACTTTTTCGGGCATTGTGTCCGGCTTTGTGTCCATACTCATTCATGCGTTTGGCGTGTAAACACATTTAGTAAAAAGTTGAAATGGGTAAAAAATTGTGGTAAAATAAGAAACGCAATTAATGACGCAGGTGAGGCTCTATACTGGGTCCGAAAAAACTTTTCGTGAAGTAATATAAGCCGGTAGAGATGAGGGAAGCAAATGAAAAAGTCAATATTTTGCTTATTGTTAGTATTATCCTGCATCAGCTTTCTGGTTTCATGTTATTCCGAACGTATAAGGGAAGAAAATCCTTCGGATTTCGATGTGAATCTCGCGAAGGAAGAAGATTTCTTGAATTTGGATTACGCTGCTTTCGTATCAGTTTCACCGGGGAGCGTAGGAGTTATTTCAGTTAAAAAGGAGCATCCTCTCGGAGGAGATAAAGCGGATGCATCGGCTCATGATGAGCAAAAATTCAGGGCTTACAGCTTTAAAGATTATATGAAGCATAATTATATGGATTCCTTGGTGTATATCTATAGCGATGGGGTTTTTCGTTCTCTTGATTATGATACTGGCGCGCAATTTGAAGTTGTTTCTGACCAATCGGCAACTCAGACCAATCACGATTTTGATATCGTTGCATTTAACGGCAAAATCATCAATATCGATTACTATGGAGATTTAGAGAATCACCCGCCGGAACTGTTGCTGCCGATTTTTAATCAAAGAGACTTTGAAATATACTCCGATTTTCAGGCAAGAGGTATATACAAAAGTGTTTTGACGGTTGGCGACTATGAAGACGAAATAAAACTGGATTTTGAAGGTTTCAATTCCGCGATTAGAGATGCGACAGCAGTGTTGGGAGATATCAAGCCCGTTTCAATAGAGCCTGTTGATCCATCAATCATATCCTCTTTTTTTAAGGAAACAGCGCAGGAAAAACGAAGCACGGATTTCCCCCAATACGCATTTCGATTGTCTGATACAGACATATATCTTTTGGAATTCTATACAACAATGGACGATCAAACCTTTCATGTATTCGCAGTGTCTACACCGGAAAATAGTTATAAAGAAGTATTCCGCCATGGAAAGCCGATAGAAAGGTTTGATGTAGAGCCTCAAGGTTACGATCCTATGTTCAGTAAAGTAGAATATGTAGGGCTTAACAGAAACAATGAGTATTGCGTATTATTTCAGGTTGCCGGTAAGGGCCTTGCGTATTTTGTAGATTTTTTTAAGTTCCAAGTTTCTGTTGCCGCAAGCACGAGCACCGACATAAGCTCTTTGCAATCAAACGAGAACGAGGAGCGAGATGTTTTGATAACAGTGAAGAAAGAAGAACTGGCTGGTGGGCTGGAAAGGGAAATTACCGATCAAACCCAGGTCCAAAAAATACTCGCGCTGGTCGAGGGAATGATGGAAGGCGATTTTGCCGGCCCTCCGCCTACAGGCGGCACGATTATGACCGTGCTCGTGACAAGGGACGGTGTTATTGAGGAATACTCCTTCTTTGAGGATGAGGTGGCGGGATTTTGCTTGGCGAAAAATCATCAGCATCCCGATGCACGCAATGTATGGTTCTTTGCCGACGCCGGGGCGTTTTCGTATTTGATGGGACTGCTATAATAGCCGGGTTGATTCTATGAGTTAGCTTTTAACATTTATATCGAGAATAGCAGTACGCCGCACAAAAAGGCAGCATTCCAAACGGAATGCTGCCTTTTTGTGCGGTAGTATAAACTTCTTATCGTAATCGCGTTCTATATTGAAAAAAATCAGGCGGAATAATGCTGGTCGTTCCCTTCCGGTTTTTCCTGCCCGATGAGGGTAAAGTGCTCCACCTGCTGGCGCAGGATTTCTGCTTGGCCGGTAAGCTCCTCGCTGGCGGCGGCACTTTGCTCCGCGGTAGCGGAGTTAGTCTGCACCACAATGGAAATCTGCTCCACGCCCTGCTGTATCTGCATCACGGCGGTGGCCTGTTCGCTTGATTTTCGCGCAATGCCCTCCACCAGCTCCAGGGTATGCTCGGCCTTCACGCGCACATTCTCAAGCGACTTAGCGGTTTGCGCGGCAATTTGGCTGCCCTTCTCCACTGCTTGGGTGGAGCTCATAATCAGGTCGGTGGTGTTCTTGGCGGCCTCCGCACTTTTGGCGGCAAGGCTGCGTACCTCATCCGCCACCACCGCGAAGCCCTTGCCCGCGGCTCCCGCGCGCGCGGCCTCCACCGCCGCGTTTAATGCTAAAATGTTTGTTTGAAAGGCGATATCCTCAATGGTCTTTATAATTTTTTGAATGCGTGAGGAGCTGTTGGATATCTCCTCCATGGCGCCCGTCAGGCTTTGCATTTGGTCCCCCGCGCGGGCAATCTCTTCGCCGGTCTCCACCGCCACGCGGTTGCTTTGCTGGGCATTTGCGGCGTTGTCGCGTATCTGCCCGCTGATTTGGGTTAAGGTGGCGGAAAGCTCCTGAATGGCTCCTGCCTGCTCGGTGGCGCCTTGGCTGAGCGCCTGCGCCCCGCCCGAAACCTGCGCCGCACCGCTTGTTACCTGATCGGCCCCCTGATTGAATTGCAGGATGGTGTGGTTAAACGACTGAATAATTTCCTGTAAGGAGGTTTTAATCGACTCAAAATCGCCCGCATAATCCAGATCAATGGTTACGGATAGGTTCCCGCGCGCCATCTCTGCAAGGACGTTTGAAATGTTGGAGATATAACCATTAAGCACCTGCATCATCTTACGCATACTGTGGGCTAAAGAGCCCAGCTCATCCTTGGAGCGGTACAGCACAGAAGCACCCATGCAGCCGTTTGCCATTTGCTTTGCTGCTTCCTCAATTTCCAAGAGAGGCGTCGTAATGCCGCGCACCAAAAGGATGCAGAACAGCACAACAATAAGCAGGGAAAAAATGGTGGCTCCCATTAGGATGAACATGGAGATTCGTTCGGCGCTCATCCAATTGATTGAGACGTCACTGGTTCGCTGCTGTGCGGCATCTTGAATAAGACTAAGCTTATTCCGGGCGCTTGAAATCATGGAAATATACTGCGAGTTATATAGGGTGGAGGCCTCCTCCTTTTCATCCGCCTCAGAGTGCGCTGAAATGCGGGCTTTGATCGCCTCGCTGCTCTCCACAGCGGCAATAAAATCTGCAACCAGCTGCTGCTCCTGTTCGTTTTCGGAGTAAAAGGCCTTTAGGGCTTCCGCATCCGCCTTAACGTTTTCAATCATCGCGTCGGCATGAAATAGGTAGCCGGTTGTAATATCTACTCCCTTCGCGTTGAAGGAACGCACGATGTTTCGCTCCGACTCCTGATAATCACGGTCAATCTTGGCCGTCAGCTGCAGTATCTTAACTGCTTCCTCATAGGATTTAAGATAAGAGCCCATCAAGCCAATGCCAATGAAACCAGTCAGCACAGTAGTGCAGAAGAACACTAAAATAATGCCAAAGGTCACAATCAGCTTTCTGCTAATCTTCATATTCTTCATAAAAAGAAATCCTTTCCGAAACCCCATACACCATAACCGGGGTTACTGCTCATTTTGGAAACTGTTTTTCCTAGGTCTTCCTCATAATCGCTAATAGATTCGATTATACCAAGGCAGAACAGTTATTTCAACTTAATCTCTCGAATTTATAGGGTTTTTACGCGATTGTAGTTTTTTATACATTTTATGAAAACCATGCAACTATTCGGTTTTCTATGCTGGAAGTATGAAGTGGCAAGTGTGAAAATTGAAATTTAAAATGCGAATCCATAAATGGATGAAAAAAAGAAAAGAGAAAAGAGAAAAGAGAGATGGAAAAAGGGAAAGGCGAAAGTGAAAAGAGAATGGCACACAACAAGCTGAAAACGCTAGGGGATAAGGAAAGCCTCTTTTGCTGGTATTATGCCGCCGCGCAAAACGGAAAAGAGGCGGCGATAAAAGCGGGGTATGGGACGCTGTTTGCGGAAAAAACCGCCGCGCGGCTGCTGCAATGCGAGGCGGTGCAGGTGCGTGTAGCCGAGCTTTGTGAGCAGGAGCAGTGCCGCAAGAATGTACGAAAGGGGCTGGAGCGTCTGGCCTTTGGCAGCATTTGCGACGCGGTGACCCTGCTGTGTGCGGAGGATTTGTCGGCATTGGACGCGGCAAGCCTAGACCTTTTTTCGGTGGCGGAGCTAAAACGCCCAAAAGGCGGCGGGTTTGAAATGAAGTTTTACGACCGGCTAAAGGCGTTGGAATCGCTGGCGACGCTTGAGCAAAAGGGTGGGACGGAGCTTGCCCGGCCGTTTTATTCCGCTATTGAGCGCGGGGCGCAGGCGGTATGCGGCATAGGGGAGACTGACAGTAAAACCGCAGGCGATAATTGAACGGCGGGAAAATACCGAGCATATGCTCCTAAAAATTATCGAAAGGGGGCGACGGCATATGCCGACCGGGCTTAAGCCCTTTACCCCAAAACAGCTCACCGCCCTATCCTGGTGGAGCGGGCAAAGCCGCTATAAAGCTCAGGATGCCATCATCTGCGACGGGGCGGTGCGCAGCGGCAAGACGCTGTGCCTTTCCGTGTCCTTTGCGGCATGGGCCTTCTACGCGTTTGCGCAGCGGGATTTTGCGCTGTGCGGTAAAACGGTAACCTCCCTGCGGCGCAATGTGGTGGTACCGCTGCTAAACATCCTGCGCGAGCTGGGCTTTGAGTGTGAGGAAAAGGTGAGCAAAAGCTATGTGGATATTACGCTGGACGGGCGGCGCAACCGATTTTATCTGTTCGGCGGGCGGGATGAGTCGAGTGCTGCGCTAATACAGGGGATGACGCTTGCGGGAATATTGTTTGACGAGGTGGCACTTATGCCCCGCTCCTTTGTGGAGCAGGCGCTCGCGCGCTGTTCTGTAGAGGGCTCGAAATACTTCTTTAACTGCAATCCGGAGCATCCCCACCACTGGTTTTATACCGAATGGATTTGCAAGGCGCGGGAGAAAAACACCCTGTACCTCCATTTTGAGATGACCGACAACCCCTCCCTGTCTCCCGAGATGCTGGCACGCTATCGTTCGCTGTATTCCGGGGTGTTTTACGAGCGGTTTGTACAGGGCAAATGGGTGGTTGCACAAGGGCTTGTTTACCCCATGTTCTGTGCCGACCGGCATGTGCGGGCTTTTGCGGGTGACTGCGAGCGGTATTATATCTCCTGCGATTACGGTACGGTAAACCCCTCCTCCTTTGGGTTATGGGGTGAATGCGCGGGTATATACCACCGCCTGCGGGAGTATTACTACGATTCCCGCGCCCGTGGCAGCCAGCGCACCGATGAGGAGCATTATGCCGCACTGGAGGAGCTGGCGGGAGAGCTGCCCATTGAAGCGGTGGTGGTGGATCCTTCCGCTGCCAGCTTTATTCAGACCATCAGCCGACACGGCCGGTTTGCGGTGCTTCGGGCAAAAAACGACGTGCTGACCGGGATACGCATGGTGTGCGAGGCCCTGCGGATGGGAACCATCCGGCTCAACCCCTCCTGCAAAGACAGCATCCGGGAATTTTCTTTGTACCAATGGGAGAAGGACAGCGGACGGGACGCGCCGATTAAGGAGAATGACCACGCGATGGACGACATTCGCTATCTGGTCAGTACCGTCATGAACAACGAAGCCGACAGCTTTTTTGTACTAAGCGCAGAGCGGGAGGGGTAGCGCGAGGATTTACCCACTGGCTGTGTGAGAAAGGAAGGTTTTTGCAATGAGGCGATGGAAAACGCCATTTAAACCATTTATGCCCTTAAGAGCCAGAGAAAGCCCCGCGGGGCTTGTACAGACTGCGCGGGAGGCGAGCCAGCCCTTTGGCATACTGGCAGGGTATGTGCCGCTGCGCACACCCGAGAACGCATTGTATGACGCCATTCGCGAAGGGGTGCCGATTGTGGATGCGGCACTGCAAAAAATAGTCCGGCTGGTTGGTACCTTTGTGCCCGACTGCGGTGATAAGCGGGCCGACGCCGTACTGCGTGAGCTGTTTGAGGCAGTTCCTGTTTTTGGCGGAGGAATAGGCATAGACGCGTTTGTGTCGGCATACCTGGATTCCCTTTTGTGCTACGGCAACGCGGTGGGGGAGATTGCGCTCTCCCCTCGCCGGGATCGCATCGCGGTGCTATACAACGCGCCGCTGGAGGGGCTTGAGATAGAGCGCGACGACAGGACACTGGGAACACGCATCTGCGTACGGGACGGTGCGGGGCTTACGCCCGTGCGCTACCCCGAGCTCGTGACCCACGCGGCGCTCACTCCTCCCTGCGGAGAGGTACGGGGGGTATCCCTGCTGCGCAGCCTACCCTTTGTGTGCTCGGTGCTCTTAAAAATATACCAGAGCATCGGGCAGAACTTTGAGAGGGTGGGCAACCTGCGCTTTGCCGTCACCTACCGCCCGGGGGAAGGCGCACCGGATAAGGCCTTTGCCAAAGAACGCGCCATGCAGATTGCAAGGGAATGGAGCGCCTCTATGAGCAGCGGCGGAAGGGTGAAGGACTTTATTGCCGTCGGGGATGTCGATATTAAGGTGATTGGCGCCGACAATCAGGTGCTGGATTCTCAGGTGCCTGTGCGCCAGATGCTGGAGCAGATTGTGGCGAAAACAGGGATTCCACCCTTTTTGCTGGGGCTAAGCTGGAGCACCAGCGAGCGGATGAGCAAGCAGCAGGCGGATGTGCTGACCAGTGAGCTGGAAAGCTACCGGCGGCTGGTTACGCCCGCCATCCTGCGAATATCGCGGCTTGCCCTGCGCTTGCAGGGAATTGGAGTACAGCCCCGGATTCTTTGGGAGGATATTACCTTGCAGGACGCTGTGGAGGAAGCAAGGGCGCGGCTGTATAACGCCCAAGCTGACGCGCTGACCAGACAGTGCGCTGACCAATCAACATAAATAACAATGGGAAAGGCGGGGATGGGTGCATGGAAATTATCAAAGCCAAGGAGCTTGTGTCCGACGGTGTAAGCTGCGGCACACCGGATGAACAGGAGCTTGCCCTCATTAACGGCTACACGCTGAGAGCCCTGAGCGCGGAGGAGGTGTTTGTGTTCTCCCTTATCCTGTGCGACAACGAGATTGACCGCGACGGGGAGCGGTTTGATATCCCCACGCTTTCGGAGCTTGCCGGGCTGTTTTTGGGCAAAAGCGGGGTGTTTGACCACAGCGTAAGCGCCCAGAAGCAGACGGCACGCATCTTTTCCTGCAAGGTGATGAAGGACCCCCTGCGCCGAACGGCAGCGGGTGAGGAGTACCGCGCGCTGAAGGCCCGCGCATATATGCTGCGCGGCGAGAGCACCAAGAACCTGATTGCGGAGCTGGAGGCGGGCATTAAAAAGGAGGTGAGCGTGGGCTGTGCGGTAAGGCATGTGCTGTGCTCGGTGTGCGGGCAGGACCTGCGCGCCGCACCCTGCGGGCATAGAACCGGGGAACCCGGACCGGACGGAGGCGTGTGCCACCGCGTACTAAGCGGCGCTATAGACGCCTACGAATGGTCGTTTGTGGCGGTGCCCGCCCAGCGTAACGCGGGGGTAACCAAATCCCACCCGAGGCGCCTGCTTTATGGGGAAGCGGACGGCGGAGAGCTGGAGGACATCCTTGCCCGGCTGGGCGACCGCGCCCTGAACGCCGGAGAGGCGGCAAAGATTAAGGCGGCCATTGGCAGCCTTTCCCGCCATGCGCGGTACGCGCAAGCCATGCGGGTACGGCTGGAGGATGAGGTGGTGCGGCTTGCCTTTGCGCAAAACCCGGCGGCGGATTGTGTGCTGCTTAAAAAGGCGGCGTGCGGGATGGAGCCGGAGGAGCTGGAGGAGTTTAAGCGGCTGTTTGAGGCGCGGGAGGACAACTACCTATCCGCGATACAGCTTTTGCCCAAGGCACCCGGGCAGGATGGAAACACGCAGTATAAAATATAAGTATTTATACAAAAAGAAAGGCGGGGCAACAAACATGGGAGTATCGTTTGAGGGATACAACGAGAGCATTTTGACCTTTGCGGCACAAGAGGATGTGGCGGCGGGAGACCTGGTAGTCGCAGCCGAAAACGGCAGGGTGGAGAAGGCGGCGCAGGGGGATATTCCGGCGGGGCTTGTGCGCACAGTACGCGCAGGCTATGCCGGCGTGCAGCTTTTTGGCTATGCGCAGGTAGCGGTATCGGGGCTTGCGGGCAAGGGCTGGAAAACGCTGGTGTGCGACGGGGAAAACGGCCTGAAACCGGCCGGGGGCGGCGAAACAGGCAGGCAGTATCTGGTGCTGGAGCTTGACACCCTGTCGGGCAGGGCAGGACTGCTGCTGGGTTAATCCCCATACCCATTTGAAACACTCCGCGTAGCACCCCGTATCCAGGTAGCGCACTGCGCCGGGTGGTTTTGCGGAGCTTCTAGCGGAATTATTAACCGCTCGATAGCCAAAAAGTATAGGCGATTTTTTATACTATTCTTCGTTTTTTGAGGGGATTCGCATTGCAAAAAGGACCTAAGGACCTAAGGAAATTAGAAAGGGATGATACTGCATGGCAAATTTCGAGAGCATTCGGCTGGAAAAGGGCATGTATCAGGTGGCGGGCAAGGACTTTACCCGTGTGCTGGAGGAGCTTGACCCATCCGAGCCGTACCAAAACACACCGCTTGCAAGGCTTGACGCGTACCAGCGCCAGCTCAAGCGCTTTGGCATTCGCGTAAGCGGGGCGGGCAGCGACTGTGTGGAGAAGTTTTTTGCATCCACCGAAAGCGCGGCGCTGTTCCCCGAGTACGTTTCCCGCGCGGTGCGCCAGGGCATTACCGAAACCGATGCGCTGGAAAAACTGGTGGCGACCAAAACCGTCATTGACGGCATGGACTACCGCTCCATTCTTTCCAGCCCCGCACCGGAAAAAAAGGCGCTGCGCCGTGTGGCGGAGGGTGCGGCAATTCCCGAAACCACTGTTTCGATGCAGGAAAATCTGGTGAAGCTGCACAAGCGCGGCAGAATGCTGGTGGCAAGCTATGAGGCGGTGCGCTTTGCAAAGCTTGACCTGTTTACGGTTACCCTGCGCCAGATTGGCGCAGCCATAGCAAGCGCCCAGCTGGATGACGCGGTTGGCGTGCTTTGCGAGGGGGACGGCAACCAGAACCCCATTGGCGATATCGGGACAGGCTCGGCCGGCGCCATCGGGTATGCCGACCTTGTTGCGCTGTGGCAGTCGCTTTGCCCCTACAACCTGAATACCCTAATTGCGTCGCCCGCGGTAATTGCGAAGCTTTTATGCATTGAGGAGCTGCGTGACGCCATGGCTGGCCTTGATTTTCAGGGCACAGGGAAGCTGATTGCCCCCTTGGGCGCGACTATTGTGAAGGCTACGGCGGCGGGCAATGCCGTCATTGGGCTGGATAAGGGCTTTGCGCTGGAGATGGTGAGCGCGGGCGATGTGCTGATTGACTACGACCGGCTGATAGACCGCCAGCTGGAGCGCGCGGCGGTGACCTCCATAGCCGGTTTTGCAAAAATATTCACCGACGCCTCTCGACGTCTTACCATTACGCAGTAAAGCCTGATGGGTCTTTTCTTAAAAACCGCGCTTATACTAATATCCGATTGAAAAGAGAATAAAGAATCAATTGAACAGCCGTGCGGCGGCAGTATGCTTCGCCGCCGCGCGGTTTATCCTTTTTGCTTTTTATAATCGCATTACTAATGATAAAGGGGGAGGAGCAGGTGGAGGAGATGGAACGCATTCTGGCACAGTTTGCGACGCTGTCGGGGATAACGCTTGAGGAGGCGCTCCAATATGTGGGGCTGGTGGAGGCGTGTGCCGCCGAGATGCGGGCAAGCCTAACCGACCGTGCCCGAGCACCCGAGAATGCGGAGCGCGCGGTACTGCTGTGCGCGGCAAATGCCTGCTACAAATATACACTGTTTGCGTCGGGGCAGGTCTCGGGCAGGGTGACACTGGGGGATGTTTCGGTAGCGGCGGGCGGGGGTGAGGCACAGCTTGCCAAGGCGGCCTATGACGAAATTTTGGCATCCTGCGCCGATCTCGTGCGGGACCGGACGTTTTTGTTCGGGCAGATATCGTAAAGGAGTGGTAGCCGTGAACATACTGCATCTGGGTCGGGTACTGGGGCGCTGCGGTCGAAAAGCCACCGTGTGGGGGCAGGGCGGAGAAGCCCGCGCGGTGCAGGCGGTAATATCCCCCCTGCGCTATCAAAACCGCATGACTCTTGAGGGGGAGCACACACCCGCCGGTTATGTGGATGGCGGGCGGTATCTGTTTATATCACAACACCTGCCGCTCGTTGTTTTCGCGGGCGCAAGGGTCAGTGCAAGCGGCGCGGAGTATACCGTCAGGCGCTGGGAAACGCTGTATTGGGGGGAACGCCCCGCGCTGAGCTGGGCGGTTTTACAATTGGCGGCAGCGGAGTAGCGGGCAAGAAGGGATGGGGTTTCGCATGGGATTTTTTGATGGGCTTAAGCGTTCGATGATTGAGGCGATGCAACAAAGCGGAGCCTTTGCGGAGGTTCATATCACCGAGGAGTACCTGCCCCTTGCGCAGGAAAGCCCCCTGAAAAAAAGGGTGGTATGCGTGGGGTTTGAGGAGATAAGGAGTGCCGCGGCAGGGGCCGCAAGTTACATCGGACCACAGGACGGCGATGGCGGGGAGGTGTACGGCAGGGAGATGGAGGCACTGGTTAGCTTTCGGGTGTACGTCCCCGCCGCATCGGGCGGCATTGCCTGCCATGAGGTGTTCTCCCGCCTTGCCGATTACCTGCTGCTTACCCAAAACAGCCACCGGGTGCAGTCCCTGCGCTGCGGGGAGATATCATTCTGCCGCAGCCTTTCGGCATATACCCTGACCGCGGTGGCGAGCATAAAGACCACGGCGATTTCTGCCGTAACGGGCGGCGCGGCGCTCGAGGATATTGTGGTGCTGCGAAGCAAAAACCCCTGATGCTGTTCCCGCTACGGGGTTTGTTGGTTTTGCGCCGTAGGGATTGAATTGAAAGGAGTGGGGCTTATGAGTACCGTTTCGGTCATGCGCCCGGGGGTGTATGCAAGCTATACGGTTACGGGCGGTTATACAGGCGGCACACAGAGGATGGTAGGGGTAATAGCCGCCTCGCCTACTGGGGAAAAAGGCAAATGCAAGGTCTTTACCCGCCTCAACGATGTGTTTGCGGAATACGGAAGTGACACCGAGCAGTCGTCCATGGCGGCGCTGGTAAAGCTTTTGTTTTTAGGGCGTGTGGGCGGTGTGTATTGTGTCTGCGTGGGGGAAAGCCCCACGCAGTCGGATTATGAGGCCGCATACGCCCTTTTGGAGGAAACGGAGATTGGCGCGCTGGTATGCGACGCGGGGACGCAGGGAACCATTATTCGGCTGGGCGAGCTGCTGATGCAAAGCGCGGGAAGGCTAAAGGAGCGCATAGGTTTTTTCGGCGTTCCTCAGGGGGAGGCTCCCCACGGTGCCGCGCGGGCGGTGAACTGCGAGCGGGTGGTTTTAACCGCTCCCGCCGTAACGCTGGAGGGCGGGCAGACAGCCGGTGCGGCTTACCTTGCCGCCGCCTGCTGCGCCGCGGTGCTTGCCCAAGGCGACCCCGCCGCAAACCTGAACCTGACTCAGGTGGAGGGGAATTTTGGCTTCCCCGCCGAGTACAGTGAGGAGGAGATTACCGCCCTGCTGAGCGCGGGGGTGACAGTGCTTGAGCAAAGCGGCGGCAAGGGAGAGATTATTCGGGCGCTGACGACAAAAACTGCCCACAACGGCGCGCCCGACCTTTCCTTGAGGGAGCTTTCCACCATGCGCATAATTGACGATGTGGTGCAGACGGTGCGCGCACTGCTTAAGCGTCAGCTGCGCGGTGCAAAAAACAACGCCGCTACGCGGGACGCCCTGCGAACGCAAACGGCGTGTGAGCTATCCAAAAAACTGGCGGCCGGTATTATTGACAGCTATACGCCGCCGCTGTTGTACCCAAAGGAGGGCGAGCCGACAGTTTGCGTGGCGGAGATTGGCTTTGCGGTGGTGTACGGCATTCACCGTATTGAAATTTTGGCGCATATCAGCGTTTAGATTGCGCGGGAAGGGCGGGTGAAGCGGAATGGGGTATTCCTATTTTCCGACCAGCAAGGATATCTACATTGAGGTAAACGGCCGGCGGCTTGCCGTGGTGGAAAGCTATAAGGCAAAGGCGGTGCGGGAAAGCAGGTATATTGAGGCCTTTGGCGAGGAGGAGCCGGTGGGCACCGTGGCGGGGCGCGTGCGGCATGTGGTAGAGCTTGGGCGGGTGTACGCGACTGAGGCGGCGATGAAGGATGGGATAAACTTCTTTGAGCTGGCCGATTTTAACCTGGTCATTGTCAAGCCAGACCGGCGGGTGGTGTACAGCGGCTGTGAGTGGGCGGAGCTTTTTGAGAGCGCAAGGCTCGGCGACGTTGTGGCGGAAAAGGTGACGGTTGTGGCCGCAAAGCGCATGGAGCTGGTTTAGTCCTTGTTTTTACACGAAGCGGAAGCAACTACCCATAACGGCATTCTAATAGCCAAGTAGTAAAAAGCGGTGAAGGGGAGGGTGAAAGTGAAGATGAAAGGAATGAGTAGCATCGGGATTATGCTCGCGGGTATTCCCGCAACGTTGAGCGAGCTGTGTGCGCTGGACGCGCTGAGTGCGCGTAGTGAGGCTCGCGCGCTTGCCCGCCGTCTGTGCGCCCAGGGAGCGGAGGAGGAGGCGCGCGCTGTGGCGGAAAACGCGGCTATCTGCGCCTACAGCCTGCGGACGGAAGAGGGCAGACCCTTTGCGGGAGCGGAGGAAGCGGCGAGGGGGCTTTCGCTCTGCCGGCTTGCGTTTGTGGCTAAGCGGTATCGGGAGCTGGTTGAGGAGGATACCATGGAGTATGATGAAGCCGGCTATAATACCGGTACTATAATAAATCGCTGAAGGGTGGGCAAATAGAACCGCAAACGGAAGGGAGTGCTTAAAATGAGCGGATTGTTTGAACGGGAGCTAATGGAGCTGCAGGATACTATTCGAGCAGACGGCGCGAGGGATACCGCCCGTGCACAGGGACCGGTAGCCCCTGGGGAGCGGGCAAGGGCAGCGGACGCCGCGCCGCGTCGGGATGACACGACCCCCTTGCCGGACTTCGGGGAGGGAGGCGGGAGTGCGTTTGACGAGGCGTTTACAGGCTATGCCCCTCAAAGGAACGATGCCCAAGACAGGAACGGGGACGAGGTACCGGTAAGAACCCGCGACCCTGTCGGTGAGGCAATTGGCAGGCTGGAACGCAGGCTGCGCCGGAATGGGACGCTATAAATTCAAAGCCTTTATAATACTATTCTCCGATAAAAGTGTTGATAAAAATCCGCGTTAAAATCCATTAATTTAAGATTTGCTTGATTTTTATACACTTTTTAATCGGATAATAGTATAAAATTAACAGGGCAGCCACAACAGCGGTTACCTTGCGGGGCTCAAATCAACGATAAGACACTAAAAAACTATCTATTGATTTGAAAGAACATGTCCATATGTCCGTGAAATTTTCGCAAGCCAATGCAGGTCATCCCAACATTCTCAAGAGCTTTCATAGAAGCGATGTTCTTGGGGTTTGACATACCATAAATGCAAGTTATGTCGGTCGTGTCAAAGGCACCACGGATAGCAGCCCTTCCAACTTCGGTTGCGTATCCATTACCCCAAAAGGGCACGCCTAGCTGCCACTCCAGCTCTGGCTGCTTCGGACGATAGAAATTAAGCCCCGTAAGTCCGATTAGCTGCTTAGTTTCTTTAAGAATGCAGGCTCCATGAAACAAATCAAGCGTCAGGAAGTTTTTCTCCAGCATAAACTGGAGGTACCTTTCTGTACGCTCCAGAGACCAAGGAGTGTCTCCTGTATAGGTATGAACCCTAGCGTCAGACATAATGTCAAAAAGTGCTGGCGCGTCCTCGGGAGTCCACTGCCTTACAGTCAGTCTTTCCGTTTCAAAATAACAATGTGTCATGATAAAAACCTTCTCACTCATAAATGTTTTTCTTCGGCGGGGGGGGTGTACTGCGCCCACTTTCTATTAAGCCTATTATCCCATATCAGGCACAGGATAACAAGTTCTCTTACGGTGCACTTGCTTAACGCGAATACCCGATCTTTGAGGAGATTAGGGCGTTTCTGAAAAGGAAAAAACGACGGATATTTCGCTCAGAAGAGATGGCTGCAAAGTAAAAAGTTAAAAAGCGGAGGAATACTTTATGTATTCCAAGCATTTTTACCGCCGCAGAAGCTCTTGTGAGTAGAAATAACCTAGATTTTTGAGTTTTAATACTATTATCCGATTAAAAAGTGTATAAAAATCAAGTCAAAATCTTTAATTTATGGATTTTGACGCGGATTTTTATCAACACTTTTATCGGAGAATAGTATAAGATAGCCCCTAGTATAAAACACGGTAAAATCATGATACGAGGAGGTGTTTTATGTGGAGAAGCTGCGATATAAAAGCCATACCCTCAGCTATAACCCGGAGCGGCTGGCCATATCAAACAAAAAGCGCCTGGCACGCGCTCACGCACCCTATATGGGGGAGCTGGTGCACGACCTGGGGCCCAGGGCGGTAGAGGTGCGCGGCGAAGGGGAGCTTTTCGGCTCGGGGGCAATGCTGCAGTATCACAGGCTGTACGGGCTGTATGCCGAGGGCGGCACCGGGCTGTTGTTTTTGCCCGAGCACCGCCCATTTTACGCAATCTTTGCATCATTTACGGGCATTGGGGAGGCGGGGCGCAGGGGTTTTCGCTATGCCTTTGAGTTTGTGGAGGATATCCGCGCACAGTTCGCCGCGCAAAAAGGAGCCCCCGTTACCCATATTGCGCGGGAGGGTGAGACGCTTTTTGATATTGCTGCGGACTATCGGCAGGAGGTCGGGGTCTTGCTAACGCAAAACCCCGCAATTTTGTCACCCAACTCCGTCACCCCGGGCACAGCGGTTTTGGTGACGGGATGAAGGAGGGTAAAATATTATGCTAACGCTGGTTGCCACACTGACCGACCAAGCCACCGTAACCCTTAAGCATCCCCTGTCCCTTACGGTGGATAGGGATTACAGACTGCCCTGCGACGAGATGGTGATTGAATTTGCGGGGGAACTGCCGTTGAGTGAGATTGCGGAATGCTCGCTTTATGATGGGACTACCCGCCTGTTTTACGGGCTATGCGACCGGCAGACGGTTGCAATGGACGCGCGGGGCGGAACCCTTGCGCTGGAATGCCGGAGCCCGGAGGCAGCCTTGCTGGATAACGAGGCGCTGCCCCGCGCCTATTACTACCCCTCCCTCGGCGCGCTGGTGCGCGAGCAGGCGTCGCGGTACGGGGTAAAGGGGGTAACGGGCGGCGACCCCCGGCTTTCGCGCTATACGGTATTTAAGGGGGTTAGTGTGTGGAAAATGCTCGACGGGTTTTGCCGACAGGCAATCGGGCGCTCCCCGCGCCTGACGGAGGACGGGGTTCTTGACATTACCCCGCGTACAATGGGGCGGGAGCTGGTGTTTGGTAGCCAAAAAGCGGACGGCTGCCGCTACATTTCGGTAACACAGGAGATTAACCGGTGCGAGGTGATATCCGAGGTGCGAACCCAAACCCCCAGCGGCAGCTACGGCGCATCGGTAAAAAACCCGGCCGCGGGGGGCGTGCAGCGCCTGCGGCTAATCAACCCTTCGGGCGAGTGGTCAAACCTGCCAAAGCAAAGTGCGCAGGATATGATACGCGCCGCCATGCTTGAAAAAACCCGCACAACCATCTGTGCGGAGGGGGTAATCACCTGCGACTTGGGCGATACCGTGCAGCTTTGTGACACACCCTTTTCGGCTACAGCCCTTTTTGTAGGCGGAATACGCCGGGAGCTGGACGCGCGGGGGCTTACCACCACACTGACACTCTACGACAGGCAGTACATCTAACGAAATACCGATTCCTAATAGGATAAAACAAAATAGCATTTACAAATAGTAATAATAAGTGGAGGATGACGGTATGAAGCTTGGGCAATACCTGTCACAGGGCGGCGGGCCTTCGCCGCAGCTTGCCCGTGTGACACAGGCGCAGGGCGGCCGGCTGGTTGCGAAGGGGCAGGATACCGCGGACAGCCCGCCTCAGTTTGCGCCGTATGGGATAGCGTCGCTTGCGCCGGAGGGGGAGCGCGTACTGCTGCTGCCCTTTGAGGACGGGTACGCCTGTGTGGGGGTACTGACCGGGAGCGGCGGGCTGGAGGCGGGAGAGCTGGTATTAAAAAGCGCCGGCGGCGCGTATATTCACCTGAAAAATAACGGTGAGGTGGAGATTAACGGGCTGTCCGTCACGGGTGACGGGGTTCTTCGCCCGCCCAGAGAGGAATGATGGGAATGGATACCTTGCTTGCAAACGGCGATTTTTATACCGACGACCGGGGCCTGCCCGTCGCCGTTGAGGGGGTGCAGGAGCTTATTCAGCGCGCTCTCTTTCGCCTGACCACCCGCAAGGGGGCGTTTGCGCTGGATACGGGGCTGGGCAGCGACCTGCACAAGCTAAGTGGTCAGCCTTCGGAACAGCTGACCGCGCTTGCCCAGGCGGCGGTGGAGCAGGCGCTTTTGCCGGTAACGGGGATTACGGCGGAGCAGGTATCCTGCACGCCGCTGGGTGAGGGCGGGCTGCGCCTTGACCTTATGCTCACGGCAAACGGTGTGTCGGACGCGGTAAGCGTGGTTCTCTAAAAAATGGAGAGCCCGCGCGGCAGGCAGGGCGTACCGCGGTTTTATTGGCGGTGCGACCGAAAATATTGGGAAGGGGATGAGTGGATATATGCCGGATTATCAGGAGATCCTTTCGGCGATGACGGACAAGTTTACAGAGCTTGCGGGCTTCTCGCCCGACGCGGCATCGGATGTGGGCATACGCATGAAGGTGCTGGCGGCGCAGATTTTTTCGCTGACCACCGAGCTTACGGGGCTTAAACGGGATTTATTCCCCACCACGGCGGCGGGTGCCGCCCTTGACCTTCATGCGCAGACACGAGGGCTTGCGCGTAAGGAGGCTACGCGCGCCGCGGGGGTATTGCGCTTTTTGCGCCAAACCCCCGCGTCTACCGATGTAAGCATTGAACAAGGAACCGTATGCCAGACAGAGGGCGGCGGCGGGCAATACGAAACAACGCAGGCGGGCGTGCTGGCGGCAGGCGCCCTGTTTGTGGATATCCCCGCCCGATCGGTGGAGGCGGGGGAACATACCAATGCGGCGGCAGGACGGGTGTGCGTCTTTGCCGCCGCGCCCCAGGGGCTTCATGCCGTGGAGAATCCCACGCCCTTTGAGGGCGGATCGCCGGCCGAAGGGGATGAGGCATTGCGTCAGCGGCTTTTAACCAGCTACCGCACCATCTCAAACCAAACCAACGCCGCGTTTTATTACGACCGCACCATGAAGTACCCCTCGGTATACTCGGCAAGCGTACTGCCCCGCCCACGGGGCATCGGCACCGTGGATGTGGTGGCGGCGGCAAGGGGCGGCGTGCTCTCGCCGGAGGAGCTAAGCGATATTGAGACTGAGCTTTTGGCGGCGAAGGAGCTGTGCGTGGATGTGACGGTGCGCTCGCCGGTCCTTCATCCCGTCGCGGTGGCGGTGGAGGTAAACCCCTTGGATGAGTATGGGTTTGCGACGGCAAAAGCCGCGGTGGAGCAAAGGGTAACCGATTATCTGCTGCAGCAAGCAATAGGTCAGCCGCTTTTTCTGTCTCCCTTTTCCGCCGCCCTTTGCGGTGCGCAGGGGGTATATAACCACCGGGTAACCGCGCCTACGGCGGATATTACCGTCGCGCCGGACGAGCTGCTGACCTTGGGCGCGCTGACTGTGACGCGAATGGGGTGACGGAGTATGAATTGCTATGAGAGTATGCGCGCCCTGCTAAAGCCCATAGGTATATACCGTATTCGGGACGGCAGCCTGATAGACGCCGAGCTTACGGCATATTACGAGGGGCTGCGCATGGCGGAGGAGGCTATGGCGGAGCTGTGGCGGGAGGGCTTTGTGCAGTCGGCACAGGCAGAGGGGCTGCGCGAGTGGGAGGCAATTATTCGCTCTACAGCACTAGAAAGCAACAGCTTAGCGGCACGCCGGGATATTGTTTTATATACATTAAGCAGAATGCCCGGGGATTTTAACCTTGCGGGGATACTGCGGGGCTTGCGCTCGGTAGGGCTGGAATGCACGCTGACCGAGGAGCCGGAGCGGTTTCAGGTGAGGATTAACGTGCTTGCCTACACGGGGGCGCTGCGCACCTATGAGGGCGTATTAACCCGCGTGTGTTCCATCCTGCCCGCTCATGTGGCCGTAGAGCTGGATATGGGGATAAACACATGGGATATGCTTGACGAAGCCGCACGCTCCTTTGACGCAATAGACGGCCTGGATTACAGCTGGGATGAGCATGAGATTACCGGGATATCGCCGTAGTGCGGTTAAAAAAGCTTTTATCTTATGGGATATTAAGAAGAATGAGAAAGCGAAGGACTTAAGGAGGATAAACGCGATGCCGAGTACCTATAAAACCGGTCATCTTGGGCTAAACCGCTGGCTGGGGTCGGATAAGCCCAAACGGACGGATTTTAACGACGACAATGAGCGGGTGGACGCCGCCTGCGCACAAACAGCCGCACACCTTGCCAATGCAAGTGTTCACATTACGCAGGAGGAACGACAGAGCTGGAATAACGCGATTATTACAGGTAGTTACCAGGGCAATGAGTTAAACGGCAGAACCGTTGAGCTTGGCTTTGCTCCCCGTGCTGTTTTTGTATGTGTGGGCTCGTCTGCCTCTCCCCTGTCGTTTACCTTAAACGGGGAGCTGAAGCTGCGCATGGGGTTTGCCGCACAGGAGGGAGAAAGCAAGGGGGTTAAGCTAACGCAAAGCGGCTTTACGGTATACAATATGTCTGCCGTCCCGCCGGACGGGGAGACCCTTAAGCTGAACTCATCGGGATTTTTATATAACTATATTGCGGTACGGTAGAGGCGGTTTTAAGCATTGATAGAAGAAGGGCAGTGGATGGACGTCCGTTGCCCTTCTTTTCGTGTTTGCTTCTCTAAGTTCCAAGTCCAAGGGAATTAATAGGGGGAGGTGTGGCAAAGGCGGATTGCGGAAAACGCTGCGTTTTCGTTACAAATGGCGGGTTTATCCATTGGATTGCTCCTGTTGTACTGCAAAAACAGGGGCAAATGCATAAAAAGTCGATATAGCCAACCATTTATAGCGAATTAAGATGTATTTTGATAGTTTAAGTTGAAAAAGCGCGGCGCTCTTGGTATAATCATAACAATAAGTGGTAAACAAATCCCCGAAAATTCTCCGGCTTTTCTTCCGCGGCTGATATGAGATTCTCCGTTAAAAGTATTCAGTTTGCCTAAAGTTAACGTCAAAGCCCAGTTGCGCAGTCTTTGACGTAATTTTCGGTTGCTTATTATCGGGTAATGGTCTACGCCAATGAGGAAGGCTCCGCAATTGCGGGGACGTATTTTTGTTCCCTTATACTAATATCCGATTTAAAAGAGTATAAAAATCAAGTGAAAAGCTTTAATTTATGGGTTTTCACGCGGATTTTTATCGACTCTTTTTAAGGAGATTAGTATTAAAACCGCCATGAAACAATGCGAACAGTAGGAATTATCGGTCAAACGAGAGCTGCGAAATGCGGGCCAGCCCTGTCTCTTATAAAATCCGGTTGACACCGCAGCATCCGAAAGGAATGACACGACCATGAAAAACCTAAAAATCAGCAAAAAACTCATTATTGTATTCGGCATTATCGTAGTATTCTTTTGCATTACCGTTGCAACCGGAATCGTCAGCCTGCGACTGCTCGCCTCTTATCTGGATTCTTACCAAAGAGACTCCGACGTAGTGCAGCTTACCATTGATATGGGCGCGGATTTTCAGGCCACCGAAAAGTATATGCTTCGCTCCTTTTTAAGCACCCAAAAGGAGACTACAGAAGTTAACATAAACAGCGCGCAGGAGTATTTAACAAACCTTAAAGCGGATACCGCCGTTCTCAGGGAGACGTTTCAGGGGGACCAGACGCTGGTAGACCGTTTCACTGAGGTCATGGAGAGCAGTATTCCCGTTAAAGAGCGGATGTTTAATCTCTCAAGAGAAAACAACAACAGTCAGGCGCTTGTTTTGTTTAACAGCCAATATGCGTCTAAGCTGGATCAAGGCCGGGAGCAGCTTGTTGAAATCAATAAAGTCGCACAGGAAATGGCGGATATCTCCTACCAAAACCGGGTGGCAGCCGAGACAATTTCCATGGTTATGCTGCTTGGTATGGCGGCGCTTTCTCTTGTGGCCATTATTCTGTTTAGCATTTATATTATTCGCAGTATTACGCTGCCGCTTACAGAGATTGAAAATGCGGCGATGCAGATGGCGGGCGGAAGCCTGGGTGCTAATATACTGTACCGCTCCAAGGACGAGCTGGGCTCGCTTGCTCACAATATGCGCAAGATGATGCGGGTGTTAAACGGCTACGTCGCCAATATCTCAAACGTGCTTGACGAGATGGCGCACGGCAATATGGCGGTAAGCATCGGGATGGATTACATCGGAGATTTCGCGCCCATTAAGGCGTCGATGCGTGAGATTATTCTCTCCCTAAACGACACGCTGGAACAGATAAACCAGGGCGCCGACCAGGTTACCAGCGGCGCCGCGCAGGTTTCGGGCGGGGCGCAGGCTCTCAGCCAAGGCGCGACGGAACAGGCAGGCTCCATTGAGGAGCTTTCCGCAACGCTTGCGCAGATTAGCGACCAGATACGCGATAACGCCACCGGCGCGCAGGAGACCAACCGCATGGCGGGAGAAACCGGCGATGAAATCGGGCGCGCGGGGGAGCAGATGCAACGGCTTCGCTCTGCGATGGAGGAGATTTCACTCACCTCCTCTCAAATTCAAAAGATTATTAAGGCAATTGAAGATATCGCGTTCCAAACAAACATACTGGCGCTCAACGCGGCGGTAGAGGCGGCACGGGCGGGCAGCGCGGGGCGCGGCTTTGCTGTAGTGGCGGGGGAGGTGCGCAGTCTTGCCGCGAAAAGCGCGGAGGCCGCAAAAAACACCACCGATCTGATCTTAAAATCCACCAAGGCGGTGGCCAACGGCAGCAATATCACCGAACAGACCGCGCAGTCGCTGGAGAAGGTGCGCGATAAGGCGCAAAGAACCACCGAGCTTGTGGAGGCAATCTCCCGTAAATCAAGCGAACAGGCAACGGCGGTAATGCAAATACAGCAGGGCGTGGAGCAAATATCCATCGTAGTGCAGACAAACTCGGCAACCGCCGAAGAAAGCGCGGCAGCAAGCGAGGAGCTGAGCGGTCAGGCGCAGATACTAAGGGAACAGGTGAATCGGTTTAAGCTATATACCCAGGAGGAACGTGCCGCCGTGATTGAGCGGGCGCGAAATGAAACACCGCACCCAACCCATGAGAACCATTTTGCCGAGGAGTTCGTTCTGCCTAAGGTTAGCGGAATGGATGAAACCGGAGCGGCTGACGACTCCCTGCGGTTTGACCACTCCACGACCAATTAACACAAACGCGGCTTTTGACAGCAGGTTAACGCAGATTATCACCGCAATCTCTGATTGAAATGCCTTGCAAGTATCTTGATAAGGCTATGGTGTAATTGAGGAATGTGGACATTAAAGAGAACAGCCCGCGCCGTTTACACGGTTTCGGGCTGTTTTTTTGTATGGTATAGTAATAATGCAAGTCCTTTTTTGCAATTAGGAGGCAAGGCCGGGCAGCGGCAATGCCTTGCGCAAAGGTCATAATACTAATGCATTAGTATAAGAGGACCATGTTACTGTAGAAAAAAGGCGGAGGTGAAGGGCGTTTTGCGCTGCTGCGGGCGCAAGGCGATTAGAATGCAAACCTATGGCTACATTAGAGTATCGAGTAAGGATCAAAACGAGGACCGGCAGCTCATTGCGATGAGGGATAGAAATATCCCCATAAGAAACCTGTACATGGATAAGCAGTCGGGAAAGGATTTCGAGCGGCCAGCCTACCAGGCGCTGTTAAAACGGATACGAAAGGGCGACCTGCTGATTGTCAAAAGCATTGACCGGTTAGGGCGCAACTACCGTGAGATAATGGAGCAATGGCGGGTGATTACGCGGGAGAAGGGGGCGGATATCATTATACTCGACATGCCGCTCTTGGATACCACTAACAGCAAGGATCTGCTTGGCACCTTTATCAGCGACATCGTGCTTCAGCTTTTGTCCTTTGTATCGGAGAACGAGCGGGAAAATATCAGAAAACGACAGGCGGAGGGCATTGCGGCCGCTAAAGCGCGGGGGGTACGGTTTGGCGGAATATTTAAGCCGATGCCGGAGGATTTTAAAGCGCTATATGAAAAATGGAGCACAAAGCAAATGCCGATTGCGGAGTTTGCGCGCCGCTGCGGCGTGTGTGAGAGCACGCTGTATAAGCGCATTAAGGAATACCGTGAAGGCGAGAAATAGTGGTGCTGCACGAATCCGCACAAAAGGAACCGTGAATTATACATATAAAACCTAATATAGTAACGGGATAGATGTCGAATTTGGTTGAATTTGCTTTTATATATGGTATAATTATATATAAAGTCATTATTTGTTCATAACTTGTAACCCACAGCACGTCATAATATGACAAACATCGTTGCTACTCCAACGAAGTACACTTTGATAGACGAATGGTGGAGTCTAATATAATATAAATAACACTAAAATATTACCACTTCAAAGCGGCAAAACAGCATTAATTGTCCTTTTATTTGTAATGTTTTGTGATATTTCAGCAGTAGTTTTAATCTAGATCAAAGTGTACTTCGGTGGAGTCTTTCTTGCGCGTTCACCCTAGTGCTAAATTATAGATATAAAAACAAAAAACAGTAAAATGAGGGGGATTTTTATCGTGAGCAGCCTTGAGGTCGCGCAGGAGGAACAGGAGGACATTAGCCGGCAATACCTGACGTTCTATTTGGGCGGGCAGCCCTACGGGGTTCCTATTTCGGATGTGGTGCGCATTATCGGGCTGCGGCCTATCGCGCCAATGCCAAACTATCCGGAGTACGCGAAGGGTATTATCAGCATGAGGGACGAGGTCGTGCCTGTTATCGACCTGAACCTGCGCTTTGGTAAGCCCCAAACGGAGTATGGGGGACG
Organism: Bacillota bacterium; assembly: GCA_023433405.1. Taxonomy (GTDB): domain Bacteria; phylum Bacillota; class Clostridia; order Oscillospirales; family Ruminococcaceae; genus Acetanaerobacterium. The sequence continues at coordinate 23,402 of JAEZCT010000028.1, forward strand.
CGCCTGTATTGTGGTCGTGGAGCACCAAGCCGCAAAAGCGGGGATATTGGTGGATTTGGTAGAGGAAGTGGCACGGTTTCATTCGGGTGAGATTGAGCAGCTGCCTCTTCTCGCGCGTGGGGGCAAAAACGGCTACATTGCGGCAATGGGCAGACGCGAGGCAAAAATGGTGCTGCTGTTAGATACCAATCATGTAATCGGATTAAGAACGACAAAAACAATGCTAAAAACATCGATCTTAAATTGAGGGGAAAATGAAAGAAAATGAAAAATTTAAAAATAGCCACCAAGCTGTTTGTGGCCTTTGGCACAGTAATTGCCTTTTTATTGGCGACAGCAATTCTCTCCACCATCGGAATATCAATTTTATCCGATAACTTTGTGGATTTTTATAATGGGCCTCATCAAAATTCCGTTGACGCGATGGACATGCGCCGGGGAATGAACGCAGCGGAGCGGGCGCTGGTAATGTCATTTGTGTATGATGACAACTCCCTTACCCTAGCAAGTGTGGACGAATGCAAACGGGCCATAAAAGAGTTTGAGGAGAAATTTGCCGATTTCACGGAGAGATATACCGGAGACCAAACTACGATCTTAGAGGCAAAGGGGATTTTGGCGGAGATTGAACCGGTGCGCGAGCAGATTTATCTGTTGACAATTGCCAACAGCAACCAGCAGGCGCTGGAGGTGTTTAGCCGTGATTACGCGCCAAAGTCGCAAAGGGTGCGCGATGTTTTAAATGAACTGGGTGCAATTGCGGCGCAAAACGCGGAAAAGGCTAATACCAGAAGCGTTGAGATTCAAAACGCCGTGGGTATCGCGGTAACGGCTGGGTCAGTTGTTACCTTGCTTGCTGCGGTTGCTTTCTGCATCTACATCATCCGCAGCCTTACAAAGCCAATACTTGAAATTGAGAACGCCGCAACCCGCATGGCTGGCGGTAACCTAAACGCCGTCATCGCCTATCAGTCCCGGGATGAACTTGGCAACCTTTCGAACACCATGCGAGGCATGATGCAAACGCTGCAGGGCTATATCGGCAATATCTCCGAGGTGCTGGGCAGCATGGCGCAGGGCAACATGACGGTTACTGTGGATATGGACTATATCGGTGATTTCGCGCCCATTAAGGATTCAATGGAGACCATCATCAGTTCGCTTAACAGCACGCTGGTTCAAATCAATCAGGCGGCCGAGCAGGTGGCGGGCGGCTCCAATCAGGTTTCCAGCGGCGCGCAGGCACTTAGTCAGGGAACCACCGAGCAGGCAAGCTCGGTAGAAGAGCTTTCGGGCACCATCACCGAGATATCCGAGCGCATCCGCGCCAACGCCCAAAACGCGCAAAAGACCAACAGCGTGACCATTGAAACAGGCAATGAGGTGGAGCGCTGCAATAAGCAGATGGAGATGCTGATTGCGGCGATGAACGAGATATCGCAGACCAGCGACCAGATTGAGCGCATTATAAAAACTATTGAGGATATCGCGTTCCAGACAAACATCCTTGCGCTTAACGCGGCGGTAGAGGCAGCGCGCGCGGGCAGCGCGGGCAAGGGCTTTGCCGTAGTAGCCGACGAGGTGCGCAGCCTTGCGGCAAAGAGCGCTGAGGCCGCCAAAAATACCACAGAGCTAATCGCGAACTCTACCAAAGCCGTACAAAACGGCGGCAAGATTGCCGCCGAAACCGCGCAATCCCTGTCCCGCGTGAAGGAAAAGGCGCAAAGCGCCATCTCGCTGGTGGATGAAATTGCGGGTGCCTCCAACGAGCAGGCCAATGCCGTCATGCAAATTACCCAGGGAGTAGAGCAAATTTCCATCGTAGTGCAAACAAACTCCGCCACAGCGGAGGAAAGCGCCGCCGCCTCCGAGGAGCTTAACAGCCAGGCGCAGCTGCTCAAGGAGCTGGTAGAGGGCTTTGAGCTTAGCCATTAGTCGCAAGACATAGACTGTTTATACGAAGTCGGATATGCGTATGAAAGCTAAAACTTCACTATTTTGTGCCAACATAAGCAGCCCCAGAGCGGCCAGCGCTTTGGGGCTGCCCTCCTTTTTATACTCTTTTAAATCGGATATTAGTATTAGTTACTTTTGCTCGATAAAAAGGACTTATTGTTTTTATATAAGGAAAGTCAAATATTGTTTACAAATATGGTATATGCTTTATGTGTAAATATTGCTATAATATCTGGTGTATATGTCTTAACTGGTTGTTGTATTTGATGAGATGGCGCGGCGCGGTACTGCCATCACCATACCGCCCGTGACCAAAACAATTTAAAATAGTAGGCAAACAACTCTTGCTGGGGTTACCCGTGCGGTTACCGAGGGAGCGAAAAGGCAACATACGGTTCCCGGTTAATCAAATTTAGCATTCGGTGCGCTAAACCCGCTGCAAGGAAGAGAAGGGATGACTGAAGGTTTGAAGAAAATTGCTGTGCTGCTTTTATTGCTTGTACTGGTTTGCGCCCAAACGGTGCCGGCGTTTGCCGAAGACGCCGTTTCGGCGACGCTTGAAGAGCCGAACTACGACGCCTATTCTGACGCCTATGTGGTTATTGACGCGCAGACCGGTCAGGTGTTGGTGCAAAAGAACATGAATAAAAGGGAATACCCCGCAAGCATCACCAAAATTATGACCATAGCGCTCGGGCTGGAGCGTGCCAACCTTGACGATACCTTTGTGGTAAGCGAGCAGGCGGTAAACAGCGTGTCGCGGTCAAGCTCCCACATCGCCTTATCGGCAGGGGAGGAAATCACACTGGCTGACGCGATTTTTGGCACACTGCTGCCATCGGCAAACGATGCCGCAAACGCCATCGCCGATTATATCGGCGGATCTATCGAGATGTTTGTCGCACTCATGAATAAAACGGCGGTTCGGGTCGGGGCATACAATACAAACTTCACCAACGCAAACGGGCTGGAGGATGAAAACCACTACACCACCGCTTATGATATGGCCATGATTACAAAATATGCACTGACGGTGGAAGGCTTTCGCGAGGTGCTTGGCACCACGGCATATACCATGAAGCCCACCAATATGCAGCCCCTGCAGAGAAATTTTGGCACGCAGCACCATATGATTGTATACTCAAGCTACCAGTACAAGGGCGCGTGGGGCGGCAAGCTGGGCTGGACACCGCAGGCAAACCATACTGCGGTAACGGTAGCAAAGCGCGGCGACATCGAGCTCATCTGTGTATCCATGAATTCTAAGGTAAAGTGGGACAAGTATAAGGACACCAAAAAGCTGTTTGATTATTGCTTTAATAACCTCGAAAGGCTTACCGTAAGCGCCGAGATCGATCAGCCAAAGACCCTGCCGGTTATTCTGGAAAAAAGCGTGGTGGGTGTCGTAAAGATTCCCATTCAAACGCAGGAATACGGGTTGTTAGTAAAAAAGGGAACCGACAGCACCCACATAGAGTCTCAGGTTTCGGCTAAGGCAAGCTATGAGAAAGGGGAGCGCATATCCCCCTCGGTTCGCTTTACGCAGGATGGTAAAGAGCTTTTGAATATCGGGCTTGCCTGTGAGGTTACAATGGATGAGGATTTGCCCGTGTCCACGGTGCTCAGCGATTCGGTCACCGATACCGAGGCCATGGTGTACTCGACGCAAAGCTATATCAGCTCCTTTTCCACAACGCAAAAGCTTCTGCTGGCCGCCGCGGTGGGGGTTGCGGGCATTCTTACACTGCTAATGCTGTTTATGATCCTGCGCGGCATTGTGCGGTCAATCTACCGCGCACGTCGAAAAAACCGTTCTCCCTTTGGCCCGCGGTATTAGCCGTAAACGGGTTTGTTTAGTAAAACGGAACGTTTTATCAGACCCTCAGCCGGTTTAGGCGCTGTTTAAAACCCACCATACGCGGAAAAGCTATGGTAGAGGGTGTATGACAATTTTTAGCGTTACACTTGAAAGGATGTGTCTAAATAATATGACACGGGAGATATACCTTGCGGGCGGCTGCTTTTGGGGTACGGAGGAGTACCTTGCAAGCCTTGCGGGCGTTGTTGAGACCCAGGTGGGCTATGCAAACGGACGTACCGCAAACCCCAGCTACCAGCAGGTTTGCAAGGAGAATACCGGTCACGCCGAGACGGTGCGGGTGGTATACGATCCACAGACAATCACCCTGCCCTTTTTGCTGGAGAAATACTTTGAGGTCATCGACCCCACCACGATCGACCGCCAGGGGCATGATATCGGCAGCCAGTACCGCACAGGGATCTATTACCGGAACGAGCAGGATCGTGCGGTCGCGCGCAAAAGCCTTGACGAGCTGCAGGATATTACCGACGGCACCGTAGCGGTGGAGCTTTTGCCGCTTGATAACTATTACCCCGCGGAGGAATATCATCAGCGCTACCTGCAAAAGAACCCCGAAGGCTATTGTCACATCCCGCGCGCGCGGTTTGCCAAGGCAAAGGCCGAACGCGACCCCGCGACGCGGTACAGCCGCAAAAGCGATGAGGAGCTTGCGGCAAAGCTGACGGAGGAGCAGTATGCCGTCACCCGCCAAAACGCCACGGAGCGGCCTTTTTCCAACGCGTATTTTGATGAGTGGCGGGAGGGCATCTATGTGGATGTAACCACCGGCGAGCCCTTGTTCTCCTCACGCGATAAGTTTGACGCGGGCTGTGGCTGGCCCAGCTTCTCAAAAACCCTTGACGGCGCTTCCGTGACCGAAAAAACCGACGAAACGAACGAGATGCAGCGCACAGAGGTGCGCAGCGGCATTGGTGACGCGCACCTCGGCCATGTGTTCGACGACGGTCCCCGGGATACGGGCGGGCTTCGCTACTGCATTAACAGCGCCGCGCTGCGGTTTATTCCCAAAGCGGAGCTGGAGCGGGAAGGCTATGGGGATTACGCCCGGCTGTTTGATGTGCGGTAGGCTGATTTGGGACAGGGTGTCGCGGATAACTGTAGCAAAGAAGGGCGCGGGAACCGTTAATGTAACTATAAATAAGTGATAAGCCTAATCAAAATCTTATACTAATATCCGATTTAAAAGAGTATGAGAATCAAGTGAAGAGCTTTAATTTATGGGTATTCACGCGGATTTTTATCGACTCTTTTTGAGGGGATTAGTATTAGCTGGGGAGCCGGTAAATTTTATCGACTCTCTTCTTTTTTTGTGGTAAGATAAAGCAAGAATAGCATTTGCCAAAGTAAAATACTAATTTGCTCAAAAAGAGTATGAGCTGTGACAAACCGAAAGAGGGCAGGGTAAAATGGGTGGAACGATATCCGTCAGGATGGCGGCACAAGCGGACGCAGGGGAGCTTTTGAAAATCTACGCCCCCTACGTCACCGACACCGCAATCTCGTTTGAATACGAAATTCCTACCTTAGAGGAGTTTGAAAGAAGAATTAGCAGTACGCTTGAGAGGTACCCGTACATCGTCGCGGTGGTGGAGAGCCAAATTGTCGGCTATGCGTATGCGTCTGCATTTAAGCCCCGGGCAGCATACAGCTGGGCGGTTGAAACCACGGTATACCTCAGGCAGGATTATAGAGGTAAGGGCGTGGGCAAAAGGCTGTACCTTGCCTTAGAGGAGCTGCTAAAACGCCAGAATATCATCAACCTGAACGCCTGCATTTCCTATACGCAGGACTCCGATACGCGTCTTGACAATACGAGCCCGCAATTTCACGAGCGTTTGGGCTACAGCAAGGTCGCGCATTTTACGAAGTGCGGCTTTAAATTCGGCAAATGGTATGATATGATTTGGATGCAGAAGATGCTGGGAGAGCACCCGGAAAACCCCGCCCCCATGATTCCGATGAGTAGGTTAATGGATGGCGCGAATGCTACCGTGTAAAATGCGCAGCAGATAAAAATCCGCTTAAAAACCCATAAGCTAAAGCTTTTCACTTGGTTTTTATACATTATATTCTTTAAATTTAATATTTTTAACATAACCTGAAAAAGGAGTGACTGCGATGAAAAAAACGAAACCGCCCGAGTCCTTGCTTTGCAACAAAATGGAGAGAGGTAGTTATGATGAACGCAATCACTTATCGGCAATTGACCGGCGAAATGGTCACCCCCGAGTTTTTGGATGGCTTTGACCGGTATCAGGAGGTAAAGCGCTGCCTTGTTAAGGACTGCGACCAATGGGTATTGCAGGACCTTGCCTTTATTGAAGACTGGAACCCCGAACGGAAAAGGGAGATAGCGGCGGAGCTGCATAACTGCTTAGTGCAGTACGGGCTTGCCTATGGCGCATACTGTGGCAGCCTGCTAGTGGGCTTTGCCTCTCTTTCCCCCATCCGCTTCGGCAGCCGGAGCCAGTATATGCAAATGACTATGCTACAGGTAAGCTACGAGTATAGGGGCAGGGGTATTGGCAAACAGCTCTTTCGGCTAATTTGTGACGCCGCGGCGCAAGCGGGGGCGGAAAGGCTGTATCTATCCACCCACACCGCGGAGGAGTCGCAGGCGTTTTATCATGCTATGGGCTGTGTGGACGCGCAGGAGATAAACCATACCCTAGCCGACCTGGAGCCCTATGACCGGCAGATGGAGGCTGTGCTTTCACAAGGCAAGGCTATGCCGGACTGTTTATAGCCCGTAGGGAGCCTTAAAACTTGCCGTGCGGCTGTTTGGCGCGAAATTAGTGGTATAATAAACAGTGAAGAAGCCCCCATATATGAATACCGCATGGGGGAATGCTGTTGGAAACGGGGTATGAGGTATGGAACACATAAAGATAACGGCTGTTGTTGGCTCCCTTCGCAAGGATTCGTTAAACCGGCAGCTTGCCATGGCGGCGAAAGAGACTGTGGGCAGTCAGGCGGAGGTGACCCTGCTTGAGTATGGGGATGTTCCGTTTATGAATCAGGATATTGAGTTTCCCGCGCCCGAAGCTGTTCGGCGCGTCAGGGAGCAAATAAAGGCGTCGGATGGCATTTGGTTTTTTACGCCGGAGTATAACCACTATTTTTCGGGTGTGCTAAAAAACCTGCTGGATTGGCTATCCCGCCCTGTGAGTGAGAAGGAGCCACAGGTGCTTCTGGGCAAGCCTGCCACCGTCAGCGGGGTATCGCTGGGGATGTCGGGAACCTGCATCGCGCAGGACCATTTGGTTACGCTGTTAACCATCCTCAACATGGAGGTCATGAACGCGCCGCGTGTCGCGGTGGCACACGCCATGCAACAGCTGGATGATAGCGGTAATCTGAGGCTTACCGCAAGCGCGGAGTTTCTCACCGAGCAGTGCGATGCGTTTGTTCGCTTTGTGCGCAGCCGTAGGAACCGTTAGTCCCACGGCACCTTCCTTACGGCTTTATGGGGAAACCGCATTGCGAAAAGTATAAAGAATAAGCACAATAAGTAAAAAGGGTATAACCGTCGCGGGTTATGCCCTTTTAATGACTAATCGTAATTTCAATGATGTATATAGGATAAGGAGTACCTCAGTAACCCAGAAAGAATAGTAGGACGAGCTGGCCTATATCCCGTCAAGGCTTGGCTCACTGCCGATCGCGCGGTAGACGGTGCCGAGAAAAATCTCCCCCTCCCCGCCGTTTAGCACCAAATGTACCTCGGTGGTTTCGGTCTGCCACGAGGCCAGATACTCCATATGCCCGCTGGCAATGGCAAGACCGTATTTTCCCGAATTACCCTTATAGGTTTCATCATACCATTTTTGACCGATGGATTCGGGCTTGCCGTAAACCTTGGCGTACATGTCCCGCAGGTTGTCAAAATCGGTCACATAATCGTTTTGGTTCTCCCGGGTAACATCAAACACATACCCTGCGGAGAGAAGCCGTCCCTTTTCAAACAGGTAAAGCAGCGCGGCCTCATAGCCCGCAACCGCAACCTTGTAAGTGAGACTCAGCTCGCTTTGCTCAAGGGGGGCAAGCTCCTCCGCGCCCAGCACCTCCTCTTTTGTCATGCCCCAGGCTACGCTGCGAAAATCGTAAACAGCCGCGGTATTGTCTGAGGAGATTGTCTGTGATGAGACATCGCCTTCGCTGTCCGGCGCACCGTCGGAAACGGGCGCGCAGGAACAGGCGCACAGCAGCAGTGTGAGACAAAGCGGCACAAGCAGTCTTTTCATAGTCAGTAGTTCCTTTCTGAAAAAAGTAAGACTCATTTTGGGCTCTTGATTTTTTGCTTGATTATTTGAAGAAGTAATACCCTAAGCATATAGTTTAACATAATTATGATAAAATACAAAGTGATGTAAGAAAAAACACGAATAATGACAAAAAACACCCGCTGTAGTTTACTTTTGTCAATGGATAGGATGACATTCCTGCTCGACCTTGTATCGCCGCTGTGCTATAATAATGCTTATCGTGTACAAGCTGTCAGCATTGCAGGCGATACTAATCTCCTTAATCAGTGAAGACTTGCGGATAATAATCCGCGTGAAAGCCCATAAGCCAAAGTCTTTGACTTAATTTTATACATTTTACATTTTTAAACCCACATTAATATAATACTAATCTCCTCAAAAAGAGTCGATAAAAATCCGCGTGAAAACCCATAAATTAAAGCTTTTCACTTGATTTTTATACTCTTTTAAATCGGATATTAGTATAAGAATAATTCGCCATACGGAGATAGATGCTATGACCTACGAACAAGCGCTTGATTATATCCATTCCTTCCGCCGCTTTGGGAAAAAGGCGGGGTTAACAAAAATTACCCGCCTGCTCTCGCTGCTGGGGGAGCCTCACAAGAGGCTTTCGTTTGTGCATGTGGCTGGCACCAACGGCAAGGGCTCCATTGTCGCCATGACCGCCTCTATCCTGCAAGCGGCGGGGTACCGCACCGGCATGTACATCTCCCCCTATGTGGTGGATTTTACGGAGCGGATGCAGGTAAACGGTGAGTACATCCCGCCGGAGGAGCTTGCGCGCTGTACCGCCCTTGTTAAGCCAATGGTGGATATCGTCACCCGCGAGCTGGAGGCACCCAGTGAGTTCGAGGTTGTCACAGCCATTGGTCTTGTGTGGTTTAGCGAGCGGCGCTGCGATATCGTATGCCTTGAGGTGGGGCTGGGGGGAAGGCTCGACCCGACCAATGTCATCGACACCCCCCTTGCGGCGGTTATAGCAAACCTGGGGCTTGACCATACCGAGATTCTGGGCGGTACGCTGGAACAGATAGCGGCGGAGAAGGCGGGCATTATTAAGAAAAACGCGACGGTGGTATGCTACCCCTCCCTTGCGGCAGAGGCGCTGGCGGTAATACTTGAAAAAGCCGCCCAACAGGGCGCGCGGGTGGTAATGGGTAATGAAAACGCCGCCCATATCCTGCGCAGCGAGGTGTTTTTCACCCAGCTTGAATATGGTGGGCTTAGCATTACCCTGCCGCTTGCGGGAGCGCACCAGGTAAAAAACCTCATTTGTGTGCTGGAGGTCATAGAGGTACTGCGCCAAAAGGGCTATGCGATAACCGACGCGGCTATCCAAGCGGGCATTGCTTCGGTGCGCTTCCCCGCCCGTATGGAGATGTGGCAGGGGCCGCCCCGGGTGGTGATAGACGGCGCGCACAACCCGCAAAGTGTGCGGGCGTTTGCAGAAACCGCCGCGCGGGTAACGGGGCGGCGCATTCTGTTATACTCCTCCCTGGCCGATAAGGACTACCACGCCGCTCTGCGGGTGCTTGCGCCGCTGTTTGACCATATCTATACCGCGGCAATGTCCTGCCCCCGCGCGGAGCGGGTGGAGCCGTTATACGAGGCGGCGCGCGCGGTTAACCCCTCCTGCACACTTTGTACGTCCTTGCCCGAGGCGCTGGAGCACGCAATAAGCGATGCGGGTGCCCGGGGATGCGGGGAGGCGCAGGGCACCGTGTTTATTTGCGGCTCGCTTTTCTTGGCAAGCGAGGTTCGCCCGCTGGTTATAAGCCGGTTTCGGACATAGGTCTGCGCTATTTTTCTCGCTTTGAGCGGCGATATGTAGGATGCTGCTATCCGTTTTTAAGTGTATAAATATTAAGGCAATCGCTTTGGATTAAGGATTTTCATTCGGATTTTTATCTGCAATGCGACACCTTATGAGAAGATTGGTATTACGCGGGATGCGCTTTACCGCAGGGTCACCCCATTGCGGTTTTTTCAAATAGTATAAACCCGCAACATGATTGCTAATGTTGCGGGTTTATTTATGGATAAGAAAATTTTTAAGTACAGAGAAGCGACGTTAAACCGGTTACTCCGGCTTGTCGGTAGGCTCCGACGAAGCTGCCGGAGGTTGGGGATAAGGGGGATTGTAGGGCGGCTGACCGCCTGCCGGGGGCTGCCCGTAATAAGGCTGTTGACCGCCATAGGGTGGCTGACCCCAAGCGCCGCCGTACGGCGGGGTCGGCGCTCCGTAAATAGAAATTGCGGGCTTGTTGCGCAGCGAGAACACAATAAACGGCTCCGCAATGCCAATGAGAATAGACACCACCAAAAACACCACGGTGTTTTGCGGCGCGTAATCCTGAAAAATTTTGTACAGCGCGATGTAATGGATAACGGCAACCGCCAAAGAAATTAAGTTTGCTCCCACGCTAAGCAGCTGAGTGAGTACTATAATCGAAATATCTGAGCGAGGGGGGACGCTGTAAAAATTATTGCTATTAAAATTTCTAAAAAAACCTTGGCCTGGCATGACGGAACTGAGCGAAGCGAACATAACCGGCAGTATTACGATGGAAGCCAAAAGCGCAAGCAGGTTTAACACCAGCAGCCAAATCCGCCAGTTGGTAGCCTTTCCCTTGCGTCGGCCAATGTCATCCGCAACTGCCCCCATGAGGTAGCTGCTTGCGATAGGAATCCACGCGAGCCACGGCTTATTGTAGCCGCGGTTTTTGGATATGGTGTAATAGCTGATGCCGTGAAAAATGTACGCCAGCACCGATGAGGCCAGTAAAATGACCGATAGAGAAACCAAAAATATAGCTAGACCGGACAGAATCGAGGTATCTAAACTCAAAATATTACCCTCCCTAATTATCGTTATAAAGCACATCATACTATTCTCCAAGCAAAGTGATAAGCAAAAAAACACATCATAATCCACATACGCAAGCTTATAACTTCATTTTTTCTGCTTTTTAACGGATAATAGTATATTCATAACGCGTTGCCTTTATTATATCGCATAACGGTGACTGGCTCAACACCTAAACTGTTAACATTTTAGCAAAACCCCCGCCGCTTTCCAGCGCGCCTTGGGCACGCTTACAAAGGGCGGGGGTATGAGGGTCCAGCTAATTTGTTCCCAAAAGGTGGTGATACGCACAAAGTATCTCATAAAAAGCCGTGCGCAGGCTACCCGTATCGCGGCTGTGCGGTTTTACTCCAGCAGCTCTAGCCTAAGGGCAGAGAGGATCTTTTTCTCCCGGCGGGAGACCTGAACCTGCGTCATGCCCAGCGCGTCCGCCGTCTGGGTTTGGGTTTTGTTTAAAAAATAGCGCATGATAATAAGCTGGCGGTCGCGTACAGCCAGAGACGACACCACGGCCTTGAGCGAAAGCGTGTCGGCAAGCTCCTCTTCGTGGGAAACCACCGGGATGTCATACTGCCCGCCGCCGTCCTCCTCCGCCTCGGTGAGCGAAATAGGGGGAAGCGCCGCCCCTAGCGCCTCTGATACCTCGGCGGGGTCAAGCCCCATTTCACCGGCAAGCTCTCCCACGGTGGGGTCGCGTCCGGTTTTTTGGGTGTAGCGCTCCCGTTCGCGTGAGACTTTAAGGGAAAGCTCTTTTAGGGTGCGGCTGACCTTGACGGTGCCGCCATCGCGGAACAGGCGGCGCATTTCACCCAGTATTACCGGAACGGCATAGGTAGAAAAACGTACGCCGCGCGTTTCATCAAAGGCATCCGCCGCCTTAATCAGCCCCATGCAGCCCGCTTGAAACAGGTCGTCATATTCTATGCCGCGCCCTTTAAAACGGTGGGCGCAGGAATGTACCAGCCCCAGGTTTTTTTCTACAACCTCATCGCGGTGTTTCGGTTTTGTTTCTGTTGTCATTCATTATGCCTCTTGGATTTTATAGTCTTGGTCAGGGTAACGGTTGTGCCCTTGCCAACAGTAGACACCACCGACACCTTATCCATAAACGACTGCATAACGGCAAAGCCAAGACCCGCACGCTCACCGGCAGGGCAAGTGGTATACATCGGCTCCATCGCCTGCTTAATATCCGGTATGCCGCACCCGCGGTCGCGGATACGGATGCGGATTCGGCCGTCGTCAAAGATTCGCGCGTTTATGTACACAAGACCAATCCGGTCCCCATAGGCGTGTATAATGCAATTGGTCACCGCCTCGGAGACCGCTGTTTTCACATCGGTCAGCTCCTCCACGGTGGGGTCAAGCTGGGCAAAAAAGGCCGATACGGTAACGCGCGCAAAGCCTTCGTTCGCGCTTTTGCTTTGAAACACCAGGCTCATTTCGTTGTTGCTTTTCATGTTTGCTTACCATTCCTTTCCTGTGCTGTCACAGCGCGATACGCCATATCACGATTTTCTGCTGCCATTTTCAATTACCGCAAGGCGGTCAAGCCCCGCAACGCGCATAACCTTTTTTAGCTGTGCGGATACATTGATAACCCGCACCTCGCCCTCCAGCAGCTGCATTTGCTTGTAGCGCCCCATAATAAGCCCGATACCCGAGCTATCCATAAACGCCACATCCTTGTAGTCGAGGTACAGAATTTTTGGCTTATGGTCAAAAATGGCGGTATCAATATCCTCACGAATCTCACGCGCGGAATGGTGGTCGATATCACCTGATATCCTCGCGGTCATGGTCTCACCTTCAAATGTAATGTACACCGGCATAAGACGTGCAACTCCCTTTCCTTTTGTGCGACTTTGCGCTTTATACTAATTTAAAATTGAAGCCGGATGAGTATTCACGGTACAGGGCTTGTCCGCACGGCGAGATACGCCATAATAATTATGCGGCTAAAAAAAGAATCCCTTATCCAAGGTCTAATCCAAGGATAAGGGATTTTGGGTGAAATAATGCTCGAACACGCACCGCGCATTTGGGCGAAGGATGCCGCTCTGTAAGGACTTTGCGGCTAATTGCGGTGAAATCTGCGTCAAAGGTTTCTAAAATGCCAAACCGCACAGCAGCGAGGAGTATGGGATAAGAGTCCCCCGTACCCCTGGCACCAAAGTAGCCTTGTGTGGCAGGGGTGGGAAAAAAGGAAGAACTACAGACCAGGGCGAAAAGCAAGGGCAAAATAAGCAAGGCACCAGGATTTTGCCGAAGGTTCTTATACTAATAACCGATTTAAAAGTGTATAAAAATCAAGTGAAAAGCTTTAGTTTATGGGTTTTTACTTGATTTTTATCTACACTTTTTGAGGGGATTAGTATTGGTCACAAGTCATGCTTCGTTTGCCCTTGCTTTGAGCTGGGTTCA
>JAEZCT010000030.1 GCA_023433405.1 Bacillota bacterium
GCAATTTTTCCGCCATACTGCGTTGAAAATGCTCGGAATACGGCAAGTATTCCTGCGCTTTTCGCCTTGTCTGGCTAAAAAATTTCTCGTCTCTATGGTATTTCACACTTATGAGAACAGGTTCTTATACCCAACTGCCGCTAGTATTTCAGGCTTATAAGCAAGATATCCTCCCATGCCGGCAAACGATGTCTGCATTTCCCCAAGCATCTCCGCATATGTTTCTTTAAAAGCGGGTGAAAAGTTTGGTTTATGGGTTTTCACGCAGACTTTTATCTGCCATTCTACGCTTTTGCGGAAAATCGTATAACAACCAAAATCTACAGCATCTTAGCGCTTGCAATCGGTCTTTGCTCAAGCTCAAAGCGGTCAAAGATCACCCGGCACCCATCCCCCACCGGACTTTGGGCCAGTACGCCCACCTTAATTTCCTGGGGCAGCGAAAGGCGGAAATAGCGGATGATGGTCCAGTCCTGCGCGTTTAGCGAATAATGCATACAAAAGCAATCTCCGGAGCGGACAATTCTAAGGTAAGGGCTTACCTTGCCGATTCTTAGGGAGGGGCAGTCGTCAGACCGCCCATTGGTGGTCACACTGACGATGGAGGGCTCGTCCAGCCAGTTCTCAAAGCAAAGCTTTCCCCAATGGTGAAGGTCGCTCATGGCCAGCAGGCAGCCGGAATCAAACATGCCCACCATACCAATCTCCACCCGTGTCATCATGCAAAAATCTCCCCGGGCTATGGTATACAGGTAATGCCCGGTGGCCACCGTATCCTCGGTTTCCGGGTCATTGAAGAAATTGGAGTTTGGCAAAGTGTCCACAATCAGCCGGTTATCGGCCACCCTCCAGCTTTTGGGCTGGTTAAGCCAAGCCAGTTTTCCGGTGTTAAGGTTCTCCTCGAACTGCTCAAAAAGATTCATTCGTTCTGTTCTCCTTGTATTTTTGGGGAAAACTTCTATCTAGCCGCCTTTTGCATACTCCGCCTGATAGCATGTTGATGTTGATATGACTGATATTATAGCATGTGCCCATTGCGCCAAGCAATAATTTTTCGGCAAAAATTCAGTGTTATTCTATCTAACACGAATCTCCTCAAAAATAGTGGATTTGTACATAACAATCCGCGTGTAAACGCATAAGCTAAGGCTTTTCACTTGATTTTATACACTCTTAATCGGTTATTAGTATAAAACCAAGCCGCCTATGCTTTTTGACTGCTTTGCTATTATGTATAAGCCCAAAATCACTGGATATTCAGCATGGAATTGCCGATTCGCGCTATGATACTCTTAACCAAGATACTGCCTGCAATAAGGAACAAAGCCGTTTTTGCGTCGCCGATTACAGGGATGCTCCATTTGAACAACTGCGCCAAAAAGGTAAGCATTGCAAACGCCCCCACCAAATATCCCGCTATCGTCAGCGGATGTGCGGGCGCCGCGCTGATGAATTTTCCAACGCTGATAGTGCAAAACACCAGCATCCCGATAATGCCCAGCGTAATCACCGCACTGCGCGGTCCGTTGATAAATAGAATCTTCCGGTTCGATAAGCCTGCCCAGAGAAGCAAACCACAGACAGCCGCTTCCATAATAAAAACGCCTATGCTTTTCAATTGTCATCCTCTTTTCTGTATAATATATCAAACTGCATTACATGCTTTTCAAAAAACTCCAATACCTTCTCGTAACCTCCGGGTTGGTGGTCGTATTGATTAATCAGCAAATAGATGGGTGAATAGAATTGTATTGCCATCACATAGGGATCTGCCTTGCGATAGCTGCCGCTGTTAACAAGCTCTGTAAATATCGCCGCAATCTGGTCTAGACCGCCATCGAGTATAAGCCTGCTGAATTTTTTACCAAGCTCAGTATTCTTTACCTGCTCAAACGCAAGCAATCTTCGTAGCTGACAGCCCGTTGTATCCTTCATATACAGACTGATTTGCAGGGTGCACATTTTAATCAGGCTCTCCATCGCCTCACTTTTGGTTAGGGACGCCGATATCTGCTCCGAAAGCTGATAGGTGGTAATCTCCTGCTCATAGCGTTCACTCATGATTATGATAATGGAGTCGAAAATTTCCTGTTTACTGCTGTAATGCTTATATAGGGCACTTTCCCGGATGCCCACCTCCCTTGCAATTTCGCGAACTCCAACGCCGTCATACCCCTTTTCGGAGAATAACTTAAGTGCCGTATGCAAAATCTTTTCCTTTGTATTTCGCTTGAGCATGATCTTCCCTTTCTTCCAGTTAACAACTGTTCACTTCCATTTTAGTTAACAATCGTTCACCTGTCAAGAGTTTTCGGGAGGCTATAAAAAAAGCCAAAAGTAAAACAGGGCACGGGATATATCCCCATGCCCTGTGCGGTCAGTAATTTTTGCTATGTACGCATGATACCATTCTGGTTTTCAAGCCATGCAATATGGTTAATACTAATCTCCTAAAAAACGCAAGCCCCGTGCAGCTGCAAAGCCTTATACTAACCGATTCAAAAGTGTACAATGGATAAACATCAAGTGAAAAGCTCTCGTTTATGCGTTTTTACGCGGATTTTTATCTGATGCTTTTACACTTTTTAAGGGGATTAGTATTAGCTGATGAATGCGTCGTGGATGGCCGTAACCGCTTTTTGCGCGTCCTTCTTTTCGATTAGCACCGAGATCTTTATTTCACTGGTGGAAATCATCTGTATATTGATGTTTGCGTCCATCAGCGCTTCAAACATTTTTGAGGCAACACCCGCGTGGGTCTGCATTCCTGCTCCGACGATGGATACCTTGGATATGTTGTCGTCACACAGCAGGTCATTGGCGCCCACCGCTTCCACATAATCCTTTAACAGCTCCATGGCCTGATTTTTGTGGGAACGGGATACCGTAAAGCTGATATCCTTTGTATTATCGCGGCCTATGGATTGCAGGATAATATCAACGTTAATTTTATTCTTTCCAAGGAGTGAGAACAGCTTAAACGCAATGCCGGGCTGGTCCGGCAGCCCGACTACCGATATTCTCGCAACATTATCATCATTGGTTACACCCTTAATGAGCATTTTTTCCATTTTAACTGCCTCCTTCACCTTTGTACCGGGGATACGTTCGAGACTGGAAAGCACCTCCAGGTTGACGGCGTATTTTTTTGCCATCTCCACCGATCGGTTGTGCAGCACCTGCGCGCCCAGAGTGGCAAGCTCCAGCATCTCATCATAGGTAATTTCGTCCAGCTTTTTCGCCGTTTTAACCCGGCGCGGGTCTGCGGTGTATACCCCGTCCACATCGGTGTATATCTGGCACAGCTCGGCGTGCATTGCCGCAGCTATGGCAACCGCGGAGGTGTCCGAGCCGCCGCGCCCCAGTGTGGTAATATCGTCGTAGCGGTTTATTCCCTGAAAGCCCGCGACGATGACGATATTTTTTTTGTTGATCTCGTTTACCATTCGCTCGGTGTCAATACGCTTGATGAGCGAGTTGCCATGGGTGGAATCGGTGATGAACCCCGCCTGCCAGCCCGTCAGGGATTTGACCGGAAAGCCCAGCTTCTCGATTGCCATAGCAAGCAGAGAGATTGAAATCTGCTCTCCGGTGCTGAGCAGGACGTCCATCTCGCGCTTTGAGGGGTTTGGGTTGATTTCGGCGGCTTTTTCAATCAGGTCGTCGGTGGTGTCTCCCTGCGCCGATACTACCACAATCACATCGTTTCCGGCGGCGTAGGTGTCGGTAACAATGCGTGCCACATTAAAAATCCTTTCGGCGTTTTTGACGGAGGTTCCGCCGAACTTCTGAACAATTAGGCTCATCTGCCTGTTTCCTCCCTATGTGTTTATACTAAGAAAAACTAAAACCACTTGGTTTATTACACAAACGAGCAGCTCCCTTGCGGCCGATGTGACGTGAGCTTGGTTCTTTTAAAACGTGCTTAGGTCGATTCTATGCGTGCGCCGCGGTTATCAATGCGCAGCGGTAACAGCCGCCACGCGGATCGACCCATCTCGTTAAGCGCTTTGCGCGCCTTACGTTCAAAGCTGGTATCTGCGCCATCCGCTATCGCCATTAGCGTTGGGCCCGCTCCGCTGATAAAGACACAGTATGCGTTTAACGCATAGCACAGGTCAAACACCCTTTCCGCCCCATCGATATAAGGCAAGCGATATGGCTGGTGCAGACGGTCGCCCGCCGCCACGCGAAGGTTTTCGTACTTACCTTCCAGCAGCGAGGCGGACATAAGCGCCGCGCGGGAAAGGTTGTGCACCGCATCTTTGCGGGTGATGGTATCTGGTAAAACGCTGCGGGCAAACTCGGTGGGCAGCTCAAAATCCGGCACGAAGGCATAGAGCATCAGCGACCCTGAAATCTCCTGCTTAATATAGTATACGCTCCCGTTCTCCATTACGGCAGTCACAAGCCCTCCCAGCAGAGCGGGTGTAGTGTTATCGGGGTGCCCTTCTATGGCGGCGGCCAGGTTCACAAGCTGTTCCTCGCGCAATGCCTGCCCGAGCAGAGCATTGGCACCAAGCAAGCCCGCCGCAATACATGCGGAGGAGCTGCCCAGCCCCCGCGTCATTGGAATGTTGTTTTGCTGACGGATTTTAAGTCCCTTTAACTGTTTGCCGCAAACATCATACACACTTTTTGCGGCAAAATAGATCAGGTTATCCTCCCCCGCGGGAACCTTTATTCCGTCAAGGGAGGCGATATCCACACAGTCACTTTCTTCAACAGTCACATAGTTATACAGGTTGACGGCAAGGCCGAGGGAATCAAAGCCGGAGCCAAGATTCGCGCTGGTTGCCGGGATGCATATCCTCATGAGCACGCTTCTTTCAGTTTGTTACCATGCCTTGATTAGGGGATGCAAATACATTGTAATTGCATCATACGCTACGCCCTTTGGCAATGAATTGAATGCACACATTGCTATAAGCGCACTTTGCGCGTAGTAGCATTTAAAAATTTTAATAGTCAAGGGTACGAATGTGCCCCAACAGCTTTGCGCCGGATTTCAACAGGCCTTCTACACCTGCGCTCCGCTCGCTCTCTCCAAGCTCTGGGGTAATAAACGCGCATTCGCCTTCGCCGCCCTTGCGGGCGAGAGGGGTTACCTCACCAAACAGCTCACCCGCCAGGGCCAGCGTCTTTACCGGGTCGGCGGTTTGCAGGCGCAGGTATGAGGGGGCGCGGTAGTTTTTGCTGTCCTCTACATAATCCGTCGCGCTTTCCTCCCAATACAGGGAGCGTATGGTATCTTTATGCTTGATTGCGTCAATAATATCGGCGACAACCGCGCTTGCCGTGGGCAGCTTGCCTGCGCCCTTGCCGTAAAACACCACGTCACCTGTTGCGTCGCCGCGCACTAAAATGCCGTTAAATACATCGTCCACACCCGCAAGCTGACTATCGCGCGAAAGCAGCGCGGGGCTTACCATAATCTCCAGCTTTCCGTTTGGCAGCTTTTTGCAGCGACCAATGAGCTTAATCACCCTTCCCGCGCTCTCGGCGTAGGCAACATCCTCCAGCGTCAGCTTTGTGATGCCCTCTGTCTTGACCTGCTCGGGGTATACATGCTTGCCGTAGGCAAGAGAGGCAAGAATGCAGATTTTGCGGCAGGCGTCACCGCCCTCTACATCCGCCGAAGGGTCGCGCTCGGCATAGCCCAGCTGCTGGGCAAGGGTCAGGGCGTCGGCAAAGGCCATTTGCTCTCGAATCATCTTTGTAAGAATAAAGTTTGTGGTGCCGTTTAGGATGCCCGCAATCTCGCGGATTTCATTGGCAGCAAGACACTGGTGCATGGGGCGGATGATGGGTATGCCGCCGCCCACGCTGGCCTCAAACAGAAAGTTCGCGTGATTTTCCCGTGCTATGCGCAAAAGCTCCGCGCCCTTTGCGGCAACAAGCTCCTTATTGGAGGTAACCACGCTCTTTCCCTTTAACAGGCACGACTTGACAAAATCATAGGCGGGATTGAGGCCGCCCATAACTTCCACCACGACCTTGATGCTGTCATCGCTGATTATGCGATTAAAATCCTTGGTAAAAAGGTTCTTATACGGTAAGTCGAACTCACGAAGATCCAGGATATACCGTAGTGCGGCTTCCTCACCCAGCTTTGCGCCAAACCCCTCTTTGTTCTTTAACAAAATTTCGGCAACACCCGAACCCACTACGCCATGCCCAAGTAAAGCGATATTAGCCATAATCTATCCTGTCCTTTCCAATATGGGCTGCGTGACAAACGCTTACCCGCTATATAGTAACGATTCGTCTACAGTATTCATTCGATATTCTGCGGCATTTAACTGCCTGCGACCACGCGCACCTCCACGATGCCCTCGACGCTTCGCAGGTGTGTCAGCAGGTCGCCGACCTCCATGCGCAGCTTATCGCTGCGGGCGGAAACCGAAACCAACGCCACTCCGTCGACCGGAATATTCTGGTTTACCGTGAGGATATTGACCCCTGCCGTATACAGTTCGCCGATTAAGCGGGATAACACTCCCGGTTCGTCGCTGAGGGTGGCAGTCAGGGTTATCAGGTTTTCTCGGGCGTTTGTTCCTTGCGCAAACACAAAATCCTTATATTTATAAAAGGCGCTACGGGAAATGCCGGCCATTTGTGTGGCCTGAGAGGTTGTTTTTGCTCTGCCATGTGCAAGCAGCGACTTGGCCTCAACCACCTTCGCAAAAACCTCCGGCAATACGTCGCAATCCACCAGAAGATACTTTGCTATGGTGTTGCTTCCCATATTGTTACACTCCTTTGCAGTAAAGTGCGCATATCAAGAACGATTGTGTTTGTATGAAGCACACTATAACATTTCTGCTCCGTTTCATCAATCGCCAAATATCCGGGTTTCTCACCTTGTATCCTTTTATGATTCTATTTTATTAAAATACCTTCACCTTACCCCTAATATCTTTAAAATCCTTAACTATATAGCAATAACAATACATTTTTGTGCACTTTTTATACTATTTCTATTACGTCTGCCTAACAACGGCAAACGTTTTTCGGAAATGATGTGCGAGGGCAGTTGCCACGACAAAACCGCCCTCTTTTTTTATACT
Organism: Bacillota bacterium; assembly: GCA_023433405.1. Lineage (GTDB taxonomy): Bacteria > Bacillota > Clostridia > Oscillospirales > Ruminococcaceae > Acetanaerobacterium. The sequence goes on from JAEZCT010000030.1 coordinate 7,071, forward strand.
AATAACCGATTTAAAAGTGTATAAAAACCATGTAAAAAGCTTTAGTTTATGGGTTTTTACTTGATTTTTATCTACACTTTTTGAGGGGATTAGTATTACACACAAAGCCACGCGAATTGACTTTCTACAGCATACAGGCGGAACATCCCGCCGTCACGCCTTCAGCATAATACCTTTTTAGCTTTTATAAAAAGCAAAGCCCCGCAAAGGCTCAATTTCCACCTTTCTCAAACACACATAGAAATTTACAAGTTAGTTCTTGATATATACCATGGGAAACAGTAATATGATTACATCAGGTACTATGGTCTGTGGTTTAAGCCAAAACCCGTGTGTCCGCCGCTTTCGCAGACTCAGCCAGAAGAAACCTGAATGCCCTACTTTTACAAGGAGGATTGCCAATGAACCCGGAGAAGACACAAAGACGCTACTCATTCATCATTAACACACTTTACTGGGCGCTTATTATTACACTCATCTATCTGTGCCTGAAATATGTGGCCAGCTGGATTATGCCGTTTATCATTGGTTTTTGTATTGCTTATGCCCTTAAACCCGTTGTCGAATTTCTGCATCGCAAGTTGAAGGGCGGGCGTAAGCTGTGGGCCGTGCTGGTCGTCCTGTTCGCCTATGCCATATTGGGAGTTTTGCTATGGCTTATTGGGGTTCGTATTGTTCTTGGCTTGGAGAAGCTGTTTGCCATGCTGCCGGATATGTACACCAACGACATTGAGCCCTCCCTTACCCAACTCAACGCCACGGTTATTGAGTTTCTTTCCGACCTATCCCCCACCATATCCGACACACTCAACAGTGTGATGAATGCGTTAAAGGATTTTGTACTGAGCACCTCCAAATCCGTGGTTTCCTGGATCGCGCTGACCTCTGCCAAGGTACCTTCCTTTTTACTGGGACTTTTATTTACGGTGATGAGCTCCATCTTTATCAGCATTGATTACAACAATGTTCGCACCTTTATCTTTAAGCAGCTCCCCGCAAAGTACATTGGGTGGCTGTACGACGCAAGATCCTTTGTGCATGACACCTTGCTCAAGTACCTGCGTGCCTATTCCATTATCATGTCCATCACCTTTGTGGAGCTTTCCATCGCCCTGACTATTTTGGGTGTGAAATCCTCCATTTGGGTGGCGTTAGTAGTGGCACTTGTGGATATCGTGCCGATTCTAGGCACAGGAACCATCGTAATCCCATGGATTGCCATCTCTTTGGTTCAGGGTGATTACCGGATGGCCATTGGTTTGTTGATTATGTACCTTGTGATTGCAGTGGTGCGCAACGTTATCGAGCCGCGCATTGTTGGAAAAAGCATTGGACTTAACCCGCTTTTAACCCTGATGTGCATGTATATTGGTCTTGTAAACTTCGGCGTAATCGGGATGCTGATTTTGCCTATGCTGCTGCTGATTACCATCAACTTTCAGGATAGCGGAAAAATCCGATTTTGGAAGACCTGAAAAAGTGCCCTGCAATAGCGAAAAGGCCGGGGATCCCCCGGCCTTTTGATGCTTTTAATTTAGAAACATCTTGTGGTTATCTTCTTTTTCTATTTGCGTTTTTCTTTTGCTCCTTCTGGCGGGTAGCATTATTTTTTTGTGCAATTTCCTGCATATATTTCGCATCGGGTGTTACCAGACAGTGACTGCCGAATCCAATTAGTTCCGTTTGACCGGTTCTTTTTAACGACTCAATAATAACGCGCTTATTCTCCGGCTTAAAATACTGCAACAACGCACGCTGCGCCGCTTTTTCCTCCGGCGACTTAGGAACATATACTTTTTCCATAGTGTAAGGATCTAACCCGGTATAAAACATGCAGGTGGATATTGTTGCGGGAGTGGGGTAAAAATCCTGCACCTGCTCGGGATGTATTTTATTCTGCTTTAAAAACAAAGCGAGCTCTACCGCGTCCTTGATAGTACTTCCAGGATGTGACGACATGAGATACGGAACAAGATACTGTTCTTTGCCCAGCCTTTTTGTTATCTCATAAAACTCCTTTTGAAACTTTTTATATGCTTCAATGCGAGGTTTCCCCATTTTGTCAAGCACCTGGGCGGAACAATGCTCCGGAGCGACTTTAAGCTGCCCACTGACATGAAATTCTATGAGTTCCCTTAAAAATTCCTTGTTTTCATCTTTCATCAGATAATCAAAGCGAATTCCCGAACGGATGAAAACACGGTCGATCCCCTTTATACCTCTAACCTTTCGGAGCATTTCCAAATACTCTTTGTGATCAACCTCCAAGTTTTTGCATGGTTCGGGAGCTAAGCACTTTTTACCTTTGCACAAACCGTTTGTTAGCTGTTTTTGGCAGGATGGCTTGCGAAAATTCGCAGTGGGTCCGCCAATATCGTGGATATATCCTTTAAAATTCTCCATTTTCGTCAGCTGCTCGGCTTCTGACAATACAGAGCATTCGCTTCTGGCGGTCACTCTCCTGCCTTGATGCAGTGCGATTGAGCAAAAATTACAATAACCGAAGCAGCCGCGGTTGTGCGTGATTGAAAACTCGACCTCCTGTATGCCGGTCACACCGCCCAGGGCCTCATAGCTGGGATGATAGGCCCGCATATAGGGAAGCGCGTATACCCTATCCATTTCTTCTTGGGTTAAGGTATGCGCCGGAGGCGTTTGTACCAGCATTTTATTGCCGTGACGCTGTATCACGGTTTTTCCGTAAACCTCATCCTGCTGGTCATACTGTATTTTTGTGGCTTTGGCATACGCTTCCTTGTTGGCTGATACCTGCTCAAAGCTCGGGCATTCCGCCGCGCCAAGCGGAGTATTTACGGGGGAGGTCAAATAAGCAATGCCGCGTACATCTGTAATATCCGCGGGCTTTTCACCGTGATTAAGCCTGTTTGCTATCTCAATCAATTGGTGCTCTGACATCCCATACATCAAAATATCCGCTTTGCTGTCAACCAGAATTGATGGCATGACCTCATCCGCCCAATAATCATAATGCGCGAAACGCCGAAGAGATGCCTCCAACCCACCGATCATAATCGGCACATCGGGATAAAGCTCCCGAAGCTTATTGCAATACACCGTAGCCGCCCTGTCCGGTCGTTTCCCTGCGGCGCCTCCAGGGGTATATGCGTCGTCGGAGCGTTTTCTCTTGGCGGCAGTGTAATGGGCAACCATGGAATCAATATTTCCAGAGGTAACCAAAAATGAAAGCTTTGGCCTGCCAAAGCGTTTAAAGTCCTCCCCTGACTTCCATTTGGGCTGAGATATCATTCCAACAGTAAACCCGTGTGCCTCGAGCAGCCTTGATATGATCGCAATACCAAAGCTGGGATGGTCAACATAAGCATCCCCTGTAATACATATAAAATCAAATTGTTTAATTCCCAGCTCGTCCATTTCCTTTTTGGTGATAGGCAAGAAAGACATAATTTCCCCTTTTAACTATATCGGCCGGGTTTTCTACTAATTCACCGCGCCATCGATTATTCACGTCATTATTATATCATGTTTTTCTAGTCTGTGCATCCTACTCTATTGTCCGAAAAAAGTGTGGGGTATGGAATGATTTTTACGACTCATATCCGACTTAAGAGTGTATAGAACAAGTCAAAAGCCTTGGTTTATGGGTTTTCGCGCTAATTTTATCTGCAAATCTACGCTTTATGAGGAAATTTAGTGTCAGAACCAAACAAGAATTTAAGGAACGTATTTCACGCGAACTTTATTTGGTGAACACTCACACGACTAACAATTGATAAGAAGTGCCAGTGACTGTATTGACATTCGCGCTCGATTATTGTAATATTATTCTTGCGCCGTGCCGCTGTGGTGGAATCGGCAGACACAAGGGACTTAAAATCCCTCGATAGCAATATCGTACCGGTTCAAGTCCGGTTAGCGGCACCAGTTGAAAAGCCTTGCAATCTCAATGATTGCAGGGCTTTTTTGTTTTCTGTGGCAGAGAATAAAATTGGCTCAAAAAGGCTCATAATTGGCGAATTGGCGTAACTATTGGCATAATGAAACACAAAAATTATAGGCCATCTACGGCCTTACGCATATCATCCAAGGTGTCTAAGTGAGTATACTTGACTGTTATCCCGGTCGCACTGTGACCAAGCAGCGCGGAGACAACCGGGAGCGGAACGCCTTTGCGCTGCATAACGGTGCTGTATGTGTGGCGGCAACAGTGCGGCGGTAGACGCTTAACGGCAGGCAAGCCCCGCGACAACCTATCTTTATTTAGCCGATTAAAAAACGCATCGTAGGCACATCTGAAGCTGTCTCTGTTGATATACTGCGCGCCACCTAAAACATACCCCTCTCTGGAGTGGAACTTTCCGCGCAAATGCCTCGCCAACGATCTGCGAATCGGGACAACGCGCGGCTTGCGATTTTTGGTGGTGCCAAGCTTGCCGGTCTCCTTGATTGCTGCTTCCACCACTATGGTGCGTGTATCATAATCAATGCGGTTGACCGTTAGCGCCCGTAACTCCTGCGTCCTCATGCCAGTACCCAACAACAGCAGTATCGCGGGGCCAAAATCCTTATCACGAGCGGCGAATCGGACAATCGCTCGTATGCTTAAATCGTCATATGCAGACTTATCCTCTTGCGGCTTTTGCGGAACAGCAACGTTGCGCATTGGGTTTTTATGGCAGTAATCGTTGTCAAGCGCGGCCTCGAAAGCGGCGTTAAGCAAAAACCTTGTCTTTTTTATTATTGTATGGCTGTATCCGCTCATATCAGTCTGAAAAAACTCACTCAACATGATCGGACGGATATCGGTTAGCTGCACGTTGGAGATGCGATATTTTTTTACGCGCTCCGCAAGGCTCGTGTACTCGTCTATCGTGCTCTGCGCAATTTGCCTCTCCCCGGCAGGTATGCGCTTGCCTTTGTATGATGCTAGCCATCGGTCGAGCCATGCGCCGAGAGTGTAAGAGGTTACAACAGCTTTTTGCTGCCCCACATCCTTGAGCCATTGTTTATACTGCCGGCGACAATCACTCTCGTTCTGCCCGTAAAACTTTTTGCGCTGCCGCCTACCATAAGCATCCGCCCCTGCGCTTACAGTGAATTCAATGGTACCAGTCGGCAGCTCTCTGAAAGAGCCGTCTCCCCTACCGCGGCGTTCTGTGAGGGGTATTTCAGATCGTTTGCTCGCCATAAAATTAACCTCCATTTTATGCAATAATAAGGTAGACAAAACACTTTCGTTCGCGTATAATAAACATACGTTCGCGGTTGATTTGAGTAACAGGAGGGGAAATATGAAGGAAGCGCGCAGTACATCAAATGCAAAGGAACATAAACAACAGGAGCGCATACAAGCGGATTGGGATGAAGTGATAGAAAACATAGAACGCTCGCCATCCCCCGAAGCTCTTACCGCTCTGCTGCTCGATTCTGCTCGTCGGCTTCGAGCTGCGCTTGAATAATTAGTTTTCTGCGTTTTGCCGCAGACAGGGTCTTAAAGATATCGTATAACTCTTGAAGTTCAGGAGAAAGCTCGTCACCATTTATGGTGGCGGGCTTGTTTTTTATGTCCGACTTACCCAATAAATAGTCGGTCGAGACTTGTAAATAATCAGAAAGCGCTTCTACGACAGATATTGATGGGGTTTTGGCAGCCGAAAGCCACGACCTAACCGCCGCCTCCGACACTCCGCAAATATCCCCTATTTTGGCGTTTGTGAGGCCGCTGCCGCTTTTAATTTCTTCTAGCCTTTGTGAAAATTTCATAACAAAACACCTCAATTCCAGCCACTTGCCTAATTTAATGTCCGGCGACACCGTGGGCTGTAAGTCGTTATCGCGCTCTTTTAGCCATGCCTCATACGCCGCCCTGCATTCGCGCTGCGTGGTGCCAGAAAACTCCTTTCGTATCGGCTTGCCGTGTTCGTCCTTACATACCGTTTTGCGCCAGTACAAGCGATTCCCGCGCGTTACAAAGCTACCGTCACCGTTTGGGCGGCGTTCGCCAGAGCTTTTGTTCGTTTGTTCGTCATAAAAAACACCTCCATATAATTCAAAAATACGGTAGACAAGACACGCAATAGTCTGTATAATAAACATATGTTCTAATTTGATTGTGATATTACGGCAACCGATTTGATTTTGGGGCTTATTTAGATGTAAATATACGGGGTATTACTGACTGCGAAACTGGATAAAAAAATATTTTCATACGCAATTGCAATTATACTGTCGTTTGTAGTTTTTGTGTGTTATTATATATCAAAATAAACGGAGGACGGCTATGCAAACAGACGCGGCGCTTAGAGAAAAAAAGTTAAAAGACATTATCGTCAATGCCGATCGTGATATTACTCCTCGTTTGATCGCCTTGGCTGAGCAGCTAAAAGCTGAGCGTAATCAAGCAGTTTCTGATACTCCTCGTCGCTAAAATCCGTGCAAATTTCATAGAGTTTTTCTATCCCTTTAAGCCTGTCATCCAAATCGGATGCAGGCTTATTTTTTTTGTCTGTTTTGCACAACAAATAATCGGTGTCAAGATGGAGGTAATCTGCCAACTTAACCAGCATATCAGCGCTTGGAATGGCTTTCCCATTTTTCCAGCGTCCAACAGTCGCCTCCGGGATTCCAGTGTCCTTAAAAATTCGATATGGTGTGATGCTCTTTTGTTCTAATATGGCCGTGAATCGCTGTGAGAATTCCATAAAATACAGCTCCTATTATTAGTACAATTACCAACATAAATGTTAGTAAAATTCCTTGACTACTAACATTTATGTTGGTATAATTAGCACACGGACAAAACATCCAGTGCCAAAGGTATAAAGAAAACAGCCTAATGAAAATGACTTTTCAAAAAGCGGACAAACTGTATTCATTTTGGTGACAACACAATGATACTTAATTTGTCGTGGATTGTCAAGGGTTTCGGGTTTCAAAAGGGGGGATTTTACACGGGTTCCATTAATTTATTTTGTTATGAAAAGAGGAAACGTTAATTATGATCAACGAAGAGATCTACCGCCGAACGCAAGAAATTCTCCGCGAACAGCTGGAACTGCTCGCGGAGGCGGCAAAAACAGCGCCTGACCTCGACGCTCTCTGCAAAATTATTGGACAGACAATTTCACTCAGTGTTACTCTGCATTCCCTTTAGCCTCCCGATCCTTAGGGTTTGGCGCTTTATGCGCGTCTTGAAGTGCTTTTTGCGCCAGTATGTTGAATGCGCAATGATTATTAACTCTTAACTCCCACGTTACAATACACCCGATTAAATCTGTTTGCTCTCTACCCTGAGACAAGAATGGACATATAGACACTTAAACCACCTCCCTCCTCCACAAACAATACAACATTTGGGGAGGAGAGGCAAGAAAGGAGGCAAAACTATGCCTGAACTTAATATTAACGCCAGACTTGCGAACCTGTGTCGCAAAAATTACGAGCTGGTTGAAGCAATCAACCGCCGTCAGGTACCTTTTGCGGGTAGCTCAACTGGCATCCTGCGTATCAACATCAACGACTTCGCAAAGATCAAGCAGGATTTCGGATACACTACCCCGAAAGCGGAACTTGCACGGGCTGTAGCCTGTGATGTGTTAACCGAATGGGAAGCCGCGATTAGAAAGGAGACGAATCGCAATGAAAAAGCGTAACACTCCGGTCGAGAACATCGCCGAGGAGTGGGAAAACGACCTTAAGCCTAGAATATTGGAATGTCGCAACGTGCCTCTGCAATTGGTGGCGGAGATCCTTGACTGCTCCGTTGCCAAGGTGCAGGAGATGCTACGGGGCAACCATTACAACTTCGGCGTAGCGCGGCAAGGACAGTACTCGTACAGTTACGAAGTGTACCCATTGCGATTCATAGCTTGGTATGAAGGGAGGATGGCGTAAGTTGCGCGGACAACACGCAGCGTATTGCGGCACAAAGCACGGAGATTGCCTATGTCTATCCTGCCAGCACGACAGGCACCCTACATATGTTCGGGACTCCTGCTGCGTGTCAACCCACGGGGAGGGCAACCGTAACGACAAAAACTGTGCGGTGCTGTATTGCGATAACTACAAGCCGGAGGTAAGGAAATGACCAAAATGCGCGCGAGACTAAGTTTTGCACTCAAATGCAAATAAGGGGGGATGGAACCGTGAGACATACAACGGCTATTGCCGTAGGGGTGATTATTGCGATTATGGTATGCGCAGCATCCGTATTTGCGGACGAGCCGCAGGCGGAGCGCAAGCTCCCCGCCCACCCCACCGAGCGCACCCTGGCCCAGCTAGATCTAACCGCGCCATACGACGTACCCACGGTGGACGAGCTGTCGGAAGCACTGCTCGGAGAAATGAAACCGCTTGCCGCCGAATACCTCGCCGCCTGTGAGCGGTACGGCGTCAACGTGTGGGCGGTGGTAGCAAAGGACAGCCTGGAGAGCGGGTATAACACCTCTTACGCCGCAACCGTGCTAAACAACCTCGGAGGCTGAACACGCGACAACGGAGAGTACATGCAGTTTGCATCACAATCCGATTACATAGAGCACAGCGTCCGCAACCTCAAGGAGCTATACCTCACCGAGGGAGGGGACTGGTACAACGGGGTGACGCTGGCAGACGTAAATACGGCGTACAATGGCAGCCGCGAGTGGCTGGTCGAGGTCAGCAACATCTGGCGCAAGACGCTGGAGCGGCGCGACGCGTACCGCGCGGAAAAGTCAAACAGGAGAGAGGGACTGAAAGGAGACAACCAATGCTCATAAAAAACGAATGCGCCGGTGCTATCTGTGACACCTGCGCAGACCGCAAAACCTGCTGCCCCACCTGCCAGTGCAACACCTGCGCATGTCTCGATGATTGCCCGATAGCACCCCAAAGCACAAACGACCTGTACCCATATCCCTGCGAGTACTGCGGCGTAGG
>JAEZCT010000035.1 GCA_023433405.1 Bacillota bacterium
CGACAATCGAAGAATTGAACCAAAATTTATTGATTTGGCATACACATCGCAATAAAGGTCAAAAAGGCGTTGATTGGCACTTCACTGCGGACGACGCTCGTATAAAATTGAAAAGATTATATCCTGTTATATGAAACTATTAGTATTAACAACATACTAGTATGAAAATGCCTAAACCTCGCGGCTCTCCCGATTGGTTAAGGAAGCGCGCACAAAGTCCTGAAACAGAGGCTGGGGACGGTTGGGTCTGGATTTAAACTCGGGATGAAACTGCACGCCGACAAACCACGGATGCTCCGGCAGCTCGATAATCTCCACCAGCTTTTCATTGGGGGAGATGCCTGCAAGCAGCACCCCTGCGCTGGTATATGCCTCACGGTACCGGTTATTAAACTCATAGCGGTGGCGGTGACGCTCATAAATCAGCTCGTCCCCGTACAGCTTACGGCTTGTGCTCTCGGGTGCCAGCTTACAGGGGTAGTGACCCAGGCGCATGGTACCGCCCTTATCGGTAATATCCCGCTGCTCGGGCATAATGTCGATGATGGGGTTTTCGCAGGACTCATTAAACTCGGTGGAGTTTGCGTCGTTAAGCCTTAGCACATTGCGGGCATACTCAATCGCCGCCATCTGCATCCCAAGGCAGATGCCAAAATAGGGAATTTTATTCTCACGGGCGTAACGCACCGCTTCTATCATGCCGTCTATGCCCCGGTCGCCAAAGCCGCCGGGTACCAAAATGCCGTCTACGCCCGCAAGCTTCTGCGCGACATTAGAACGGTCAATATTTTCGGACTGAATCCAATGGATGTTAACGCTCGATTCATTGGCAATGCCCGCGTGGTGCAGCGATTCGGCGATGGAAAGGTATGCGTCGGGCAGCTCCACATACTTGCCCACTACGCCAATATCCACCGTCTTTTTGGTATTTTTAAAACGGTTGACCATATCGGTCCACGCCGTCAGGTTAGGCTCACGGTTTTCCAGCTTTAGATGATGGCAGGCGGCATCCGCAAGGCCCTGCTGCTCCAGCATAAGGGGAACCTCGTAAAGCGTGGGAGCCGTGAGGTTCTCAATAACATCCTCGCTGCGCACGTTGCAAAACAGCGCTATTTTGTTGCGCATATCGTCCGGCAGGCGGTATTCACAGCGGCACACAATAATGTTGGGCTGAATGCCAAGGGATAAAAACTCCTTTACGCTGTGTTGTGTCGGCTTGCTTTTAAGCTCGTTGGAGCCGGAGATATAAGGAACCAGCGTCACATGAATAAACAGCGCGTTTTCACGGCCTACCTCGGTGGAAAGCTGGCGGATTGCCTCTAAAAACGGCAGGCTTTCAATATCGCCGACGGTACCGCCGATTTCGGTAATTACAACATCCGCGGCCTCGGCCTTCGCAACCCGGCAGATGCGGTCCTTAATCTCGTTGGTGATGTGGGGAATCACCTGTACCGTACCGCCCAGATAGTCGCCCCGGCGCTCTTTGGTAATCACACTCCAGTAAATCTTGCCAGCGGTTACATTGGAGTTAACCGAAAGGTTCTCATCAATAAAGCGCTCATAATGCCCAAGATCAAGGTCGGTTTCCGCGCCGTCGTCCGTTACAAAAACCTCACCGTGCTGATAAGGGCTCATAGTGCCAGGATCCACATTAATATAAGGGTCGAATTTTTGAATCGTTACACGGTAGCCCCGCTCTTTAAGCAGGCGGCCAAGCGACGCCGCTGTAATGCCCTTGCCAAGCCCCGACACCACGCCTCCGGTTACAAAAATATATTTGACTGACATAAGTAGTACCCCCACGATTTTTTTATATCTTGCCGCCGGTGTCAGACCGGTAATCCCCCGGCGGTCACACAAACCACTAGTAGTTTATTTTACCCTTTTTGCCGTGCAAGGTCAAGGTAAACATCCCGCTTTTTAAAAAAACATCGGCGGGTATAGCCCCGCCGAAAAGCAACAAACTACTCCTAACCCAAATAAATGCATTTGGGCTGCCAAAACCCAGGCCTTTCCTCTTTGTACGGTGGCGAAGCGTTATCCGATAAAAGGCTGTGAGAGCTCTGCAAGCTCAATAAACACGGGAGAGAACCGGTTGCGCATATATCCCGAGGACGCCGCGCTGCGAAGAATATCCGGTTCAATATCAATCGTGTCGCTCTGTTCCAAGGGCAGCCGGATGGTGACACGGGTGCCGCCGTTTTCTTCGCTCTCAATGGTGATGGTGCCGCTGTGGCGCATGACGGTATTGCGCGCAAGGGTAAGCCCAAGCCCCACTCTCTTAAAGGGCGTGCTGGTTAAGTCGTAAGAAAAATGGGGGTCAAATACCTTGCCGATATGCTCGGGCAGGATGCCCACCCCCTTATCGGATATGGTCAGCACTGCGTTTTTGCCGATGTAACGCACCGAGATATACACCTCGTTGCCTTCGCGGGTATATACAAAGGAGTTTAGCAGCACATTTAACAGCGCCTCTGACATATTGGTTTCGTCTATCTCCACAATGCCGGGGGGTTCATCGTCAATATCCAGATAAATTGGCACGCCCTTGCCTCTGGTTATCGCCTCTACCGCAGTATACAGGTCGCGGATGAACGCGGAGAACAGCGTAGGCTTTGGGTTGTGGTGGGGTATGCCGTTTACATCCTTAAGGTAGTTTGAGATATGGGTGATGGTACGCAAAATGGAGTATGAATTTTGGTAAACGGTTTTGACATACTCAAGGGACGTATAGTCCTCATTGGTCTCAAAGCGATGCCCGATGGTGGTAAGCGCGCTGAAGATATAAAACAAGGGGTCGCGAATATGCTTGGAAAAGGTGGCGATAACCCGGGAGATATCCTCGTCGTCGCAAATGGGGACATCCGGCGCCTGGGAAAGGTGCACAATGATAAAACGCAACGCACCTTCCTGCGTTGCGGGTACAAGTGTGCAGTTAAACTTTGGGGCACTAAAATAGTCGGAAGTAAAACTGTAGCTTTTATTTTGTAGCAGTACCTCTTTCGCGGTATAGAGCCGTTCACGAGTGGCCTGAGAATAGAATCCGTTTTTCAGGGTAAGCTGCGGATAGTAACGCTGGGCGCATTCACTTAGCCAAATAAGCTCATAATCGGGTGAGAGGATGAGTGTCGGCAGGTCAAGAGAGTGATACAGCTTAATTGCATCGTTAAGGAGATCGTTTTCATTCATATCAATATTCCTCCGCATGAATCATGAAGCGAAAAATGCTGTAAGATACCAATATATTATCATAAACATCGTGCAAAATGCTATATAGGGTATGGCAATAAATTGATAATGCTTTTGTATTTTTTACTAGTATAACACAATATGTGGTTTTCGGTCGAAAATGTATGGCTAATGCGATCATATCGCCATTAATACAGGCGAAATGACGTGCTTGCCGCCGCTTTCCATGTAAAAATTTTAAGTTAATTTTGTGTCAAAGTTCTTGTAGTTTTCCGCAAATTAATATAAAATATAGTATGGCGGAAAAGGATAGCTGGGGCGTCATTGCCCGCACCTTTTTATGCCCGCGCTATGCCATTTATTGCGCGCGAGCAACCCCTATTTTTATGTGTCCCTTATGCGCTATGTGCTCTTTTCACATTTATCTTTGCGGAAAAGAGCGCGCATTAAATTTAAATCTCAGTGCCGGCGCAAAGCGGCAGAATGGAGTTTGAAAACAATGGCGATTAAAGTAGGCATTAATGGATTTGGCCGTATCGGCAGACTCGTTTTCCGCGCAGCGGTAGCGCAGCCCGAAATCTTCGAGGTAGTGGGCATTAACGACCCGTTCATCGACCTTGATTATATGGTTTACATGGTGAAGTACGACACCATTCATGGCCAGTTTAAGGGCGATGTTAAGACAGAAAACGGCAAGCTTGTGGTAAATGGCAAAGCAATCTCCGTATTCGCCGAGAAGGACCCCGCGGCTATTCAGTGGGCATCCTGCGGCGCCGAGTATGTTGTGGAGTCTACCGGCGTGTTCTGCACCACCGACAGTGCCTCCGCGCATCTTAAGGGCGGCGCTAAGAAGGTCGTCATCTCTGCTCCTGCTAAGGATAAGGAGACACCTACCTTTGTATGCGGCGTAAACCTTGAGAAGTACACCAAGGACATGGTGGTTGTATCCAACGCTTCCTGCACCACCAACTGTCTTGCTCCCCTTGCCAAGGTTATTAACGACAAGTTTGGCATTGCAGAGGGTCTTATGACCACTGTTCACTCCACCACCGCTACCCAGAAGACCGTTGACGGTCCTTCCGCTAAGGACTGGAGAGGCGGCCGTGCCGCTGCCGGCAACATCATTCCGTCTTCTACGGGTGCTGCCAAGGCTGTTGCGCTGGCTATTCCCGAGCTAAAGGGTAAGCTGACCGGTATGGCGTTCCGCGTTCCCACGCTGGATGTTTCGGTTGTTGACCTGACTGTAAAGCTTGAGAAGTCTACCACCTATGAGGAGATTTGCGCCGTTATCAAGGAAGCCTCTGAAACCACGATGAAGGGCATTCTCGGCTACACCGAGGACGATGTCGTTTCCTCTGACTTCTACACCGAGGTTCGCACCAGCGTGTTCGACGCAAAGGCGGGTATCGCGCTCAACGACACCTTCTTCAAGCTGGTTTCCTGGTATGACAACGAGTGGGGCTATTCCAACAAGGTTCTTGACCTCATTAAGCATATGTATGCGGTAGACAACAAGTAAGCATCACTACCAGTATATTGCGATCAGGGCTTTTTAGCGCATAGCGGCCAACGGGCGGTTATGAGCGTAATTGTGATTAAGGCGGCTGTTGGCAAGTTATTTTGCCGACAGCCGTTTCTATTTGGGCAAAGAGAAAGAACAATATTTTTAATGCTGCCGCTTTCGCCTGATAACGGTTGAGGCAAGCTGGCAATGCGAATCTTCTCAAAAAGTGCACAGTTAAATATTAAAATCCGCGTAAAGCCATAAACCAATGCTTTTCACGCGGATTTTTTACACTTTCAATCAGATATTAATACAAGACGAAATTAGCATAATATAAAGCTTCGCACATGCAAAAAAGAACCTCAAACGCGAACAGGCACAAGAGGCGATGCCCTCACACCGTTGTGCTGCTCGCGCTTGAGGCTCTTTATCAGTGGGGTTTAATTTATGCCATTAGGCCCAACGGTTCTCATGGATCCGCTCAGGGTTAAACCGGTTAGCGGGCTCCTTCTGCTCGGCAGGGTGACCCACCGAAACCATGCCAAGGGGAATCACCCCGCCGGGGATGCCAAACATAGCGATTACCTTCTTTACCAGCCCTTGTACGGGGTAAACCCCAAGCCATACCGCCCCAAGACCCAGCTCCTGCGCCGCCGTCAGGATATTCTGGGTGGCCGCGGAGCAATCCTGCACCCAAAAGCCCTTGGTTTTTTCCTGCGCAAGCTCTCCGCAAACAACAATTGCCGCGCTCGCCTCCTTAAGCATTAACGAATAGGGGTGGATGTCGGGAATACCGTCGAGCAGGGCGCGGTCGGTAACTACTATAAAGTGCCACGGCTGACGGTTGTGCGCGGAAGGGGCTGCCATTGCGGCTCGCAGCAGCAGCTCAAGCTGTTCCTTCGTGACCGGCTCGGGGGTGTAGTGTCTGATGCTTCTGCGGTTAAGTAGTGCGTCCAACATAATAATCCTCCTTCTGGTTACTGAAAAAGTATGAAAAATAGAATAGTAAAAGTTAAATAGTTAAATGCTATGCCTTTTGCTCCACTTCGTACAGCAAAAGCTCCTGGTACAGCCTTGTGCGGGTATCCACAATAGCCTCCAGCATTACGCCGGACTCGGTAAAGCTCTCATCCAAAAGCTTGCCCTCGCTGCGTACCTTTGCAGCCAGTGCGGCTTGAGAGTACGGCAGCGTTACCGTCATGCGCTTGGTGGTTTCGGCAAGGAGCTTTTGCAGCTCCAGCAGCAGGGTTTCCATCCCCTCGCCTTTTTTGGCGGAGATGAAAACCTTGCCGTTCTGCGGCTCGGGCAGCGTTTCGTACACCATATCACATTTATTGCAAACGGTAAGTATCGGCGTTTGGTCAGCACCCAGTTCTTTGAGCAGGCTTGCTGTTACCTCAAGCTGCGTCAGCGCGTCGTCGCTTGCGGCATCGCACACGTTGAGGATGACATCGGCGTTCGCCGCCTCTTCGAGCGTGGAATGAAACGCCTGCACCAGCTGGTGCGGCAGGCGGCGAATAAGCCCTACCGTATCAATCAGCACTACGGTTCTGCCGTCGGGCAGCTTGAGGGCGCGCGCCGTGGGATCAAGGGTGGCAAACAGCTTATCCTCGGCTAGTACGCCGGCATCGGTAAGGGTGTTTAGCAGCGTGGATTTACCGACGTTTGTATAGCCGACAATGGCAACGATGGGTACGCCGTTCTTTTTGCGGCGCTTGCGCAGGTCGGCACGCTTTTGCTCCAGCTCCTCCAGCTCATTCTCAAGCGCCGAGATCCGGCGGCGGATATGTCGGCGGTCGGACTCCAGCTTGCTTTCACCCGGGCCGCGGGTGCCGATACCGCCGCCCAAACGGGAGAGCTGGCTGCCAAGGCCCGCAAGGCGGGGCAGACGGTAGCGCTGCTGCGCAAGCTCCACCTGAATTTTACCCTCGCTCGAGACAGCGCGCAGGGCAAAGATATCAAGGATAAGCATGGTGCGGTCGATGACCCGAACCTCAACAATCTCCTCAATATTGCGAATCTGTGTGGCGGAAAGCTCGTGGTCGAAGATTACAAGATCCGCCTCGTTTTCCTTGCAGTAGTCCTTAAGCTCTGTCAGTCTGCCCGTGCCAATATAGGTAGCCTTGTCGGGGGCGTCGCGCTTTTGCACGATGCTTGCGAGCACCTCCGCCCCCGCGCTTTTGGTAAGCTCCGCAAGCTCTGCAAGAGAGGTCTCCACGTCGTATTCACCGGTGTCTATCGCGGCAAGGGCGGCGCGCTGTGGCTGTTGTGTATTTTCGAACATTATTATTTGTTTCCTATTCTTTCATCCGTATTTTGCTGTTTGGGTAAGCTTTGGGCAATTACTACTTTGCTATTTGAGGAGAGTAGTATACGCACTTCATACAAAGCAAAAGAAATTATGCCGCGGGGGAGCAAAAAACCGCAACACCCTTGTGATAAGGGCATTGCGGCCGCACTTCCAGCATAACGCCAAGGGATAAGACGATAGCCCCACGAACAGAGCGTTAACGACCGATTAGTCGTTGCTGACCTCACGATCGGGGATGGAATCAGTGGTGTCGGTAAAATCACCGAGGTCGTCGGAGCTGTCAACCACAATCACATCGTCGTCCTCTTCCTTGTCCAAAAAGGGACAGCCCTTTTTGCTGAAGAAGTAATAAACCGCGGCGGCAATGCCCGCAAGTACCACGACAAAACCAATTATTGCGAAAATGGAACTGCTTTTCATATGTTTATCCTCCATCTGTCTTTTTTCGGGACAATTCCCGCCCAAAAATAGCCTTTCCTACATTCATTATAACTGTATTGTGACATGTTTTCAAGTGCGCGGTTGGGTTGAGGGCACAAAATTATTACACAGTATATAGTCAAGTAGCCGTGCCGTCAATATCAGCCTGTGCTTTGTCCCCAAACCGGTTAGCGAGAGCCCTTATACGAATATCCGATTAAAGGTGATAAATGCATAAAATCAAGTGAAAAGCCGTGGTTAATGGGTTTTCACGCGGATTTTATCTGCCATGCCACACTTTTTGAGGAGATTAGTATTGCCCGATCCTTCGTTTAAAAGTAATACCATTAACGAAGAACCCGCTCACCGAAAACAAACAAAAATACCGGGCCAAAATTTTCTTTGACCCGGTATTATTATACGCATGGCTTTCTTCTTTTATACTTTTTTACTTATTCACTATTATCGTTTTGTGCTTATCGCTTCTGCAAGTTTAGCATGGCAAAAAGCACAAAATTACGGTGCGACGACGGGCTTGCCTATTTTTCAATAATTGAAACGCCGGTCATCTCCGCGGGCTGGTCAATACCGAGTATACCAAGCATGGTGGGGGCGATGTCGCACAGCCTGCCGTGTGTTCTAAGCGTCACCTTGCCAAGACCCGCAACCACAAAGGGCACATAGTTTGTGGTGTGGGCGGTAAAGGGCGAGCCGTCCGGCTCATACATCTGCTCGGCATTGCCGTGGTCGGCTGTGACAAGTGCCACGCCGCCCTTTGCAAACAGCGCATCCAACACCCGGCCCAGTGCGGTATCCACCGCTTCAACGGCAGCCTTTGCCGCGTCGAACACACCCGTGTGACCAACCATATCGCAGTTGGCGAAATTTAAAATAATTACGTCATCAAGGCCCTTTTCAATGCGCTCCACCGCCGCGTCCGCCACCAAAAAGGCGCTCATTTCGGGCTGAAGGTCATAGGTGGCAACCTTGGGGGAGGGTATCAGTACGCGGTTTTCACCCTCATACACCGTCTCCACGCCGCCGTTAAAGAAAAACGTGACATGGGGGTATTTCTCGGTCTCGGCTATGCGAAGCTGACGAAGCCCCACCCGGGATAACACCTCGCCAAAGGTGTTGGAAAGCGACTGGGGATGGAACGCCACCCTGACGTTTGGCATGGTTGCGTCATACTGGGTCATGCACACATAATACGGCTTAATAAAGCCGGTTTTGCGCTCAAAGCCACTGAATTCGGGGTCCACAAACGCACGGGTAATTTCACGCGCCCGGTCGGGGCGGAAGTTAAAGAAGATTACACTGTCCTCGCTTTTCAGCTCTGCGCCGTCGGCGACAATAACCGGTACGATAAATTCGTCGGTTACCCCGTCGGAGTAGGACTTTTTAATCGCCTCAACCGCCTTTAGTCCCTTAATGCCCTCGCCGTAAGCAATGGCGGCATAGGCCTTCTCCACGCGCTCCCAGCGGTTATCGCGATCCATGCTGTAGTAGCGCCCAATGACGGTGGCAACCTTGCCTATGCCAATGCGCGCCATTTCTGCCTCCAGCTCGTTAACGAAATCCGCGCCGGAGGTGGGCGGCACGTCGCGCCCGTCTGTCAGGCAATGTACATAAACCTTCTCAAGCCCCGCCTTTTTGGCAAGCTCCAAAAGACCATAAATATGCTTATTATGACTGTGCACGCCGCCATCCGACACAAGGCCGATGAGGTGCAGCGCGCCGCCCGTCTTTTTCGCGTGCTCACACGCGCCCAAAAGCTCGGGGTTTGTGAAAAAATCGCCATCCATAATGGATTTGGTGATGCGCGTCAGCTCCTGGTACACAATGCGCCCCGCGCCAATGTTGGTGTGCCCCACCTCGCTGTTGCCCATCTGTCCATCCGGCAGACCGACATCCATACCGGATGCGCCGATTTCTGTGACGGGGTTTTCGGCAAACAGCTTATCAATGGCCGGTTTCTTCGCGGCGCGAATGGCGTTGCCATAATCGTTCGAATTATTTCCAAAGCCGTCTAAAATGATTAATGCCAATGGTTTGCTCATAATTTATATCATCCATCCTTTCGGGAATTTGGTGCGGTTTGCTCACCGCGGCTTTGCCGGAATACCGCCGCTATGCGATTTTTCCGGTCATAATATGAAAAGGATAAGGCAATCAGCGGCATTTATTGCTTGGCAGCGTGAATAATGGCGGCAAAATCGCTGGCCTTGAGGGACGCGCCGCCAATCAGGCCGCCGTCCACATCCTCTTTGCCCAGCAGCTCCAAGGCGTTTGCCGCGTTCATCGAGCCGCCATACTGGATGGTAACGCCGTCCGCGGCGGATTTATTGTACAGTGAGGCGACAACCTCGCGGATGGTATGGTTAACTTCATTTGCCTGGTCGGAGGTTGCGGTGCGGCCGGTTCCGATAGCCCATACCGGCTCGTAGGCAATAATAATCTTTTTCAGCTCTTCTTCGGTCACGCCGCCCAGGGCAATTTTTGTTTGCAGAGAAACAATCTCAGCGGTAATGCCCTGCTCGCGCTGCTCTAAAAGCTCGCCCACGCACAAAATGACGGTTAAACCGGCATCCAGCGCGGCGCGAACCCTGCGGTTTACGGTAACATCGGTCTCGCCAAAATACTGCCTGCGCTCCGAGTGACCGATAATGACATACTCTACGCCAAGCTCCGCAAGCATACCGGCGGAGATTTCCGCAGTAAAGGCGCCGTTTGGCGCCCAGTGGCAGTTTTGCGCGCCTACCTTTACATTTGTACCCTTGGTTGCGCCAAGCGCGGTTTCAAGGTTTGTGTAAGGCACGCAAACCACAACATCGCACACCGCGTCCTTGGCAAGGGGCGCTATCTCAGCTAACAGGGTCTTAGCCTCGGCACGGTTTTTGTTCATCTTCCAGTTTCCAGCGATAACAGTTTTACGAAGTGACATATTCATGTACGTTTCTCCTTATAGTTTATTCTTGATTCCGATAAAAAGCGCAGCTCCTTGCGGTAAAAAATATCTGCTTAAAAGGAAATAAAACCCTACGCTAGTTCAATCATTGACTGCGAGCCGTATTCACCGGTTCATACTGCCTGCAAGCTTATTATAGTTTTAAATAAGGGCAGGCATTACGCCTGCCCTTATGGTCAGCCCTGCTTATTTATCCGCAATAACCTCAATGCCGGGGAGCACCTTCCCCTCAAGGTATTCAAGCGAAGCGCCGCCACCGGTGGAGATGTGGCTCATCTTATCGGCAAAGCCCAGCTGAATGACCGCCGCCGCGCTGTCGCCGCCGCCGATGATGGTGGTTGCGTCGGCTGCCGCTAATGCCTTGGCAACCGCAATGGTGCCCGCCGCAAGCACAGGGTTTTCAAACACGCCCATCGGGCCGTTCCAAACCACGGTTTTTGCGTCCTTAACGGCATCCGCGAACAGCTGCTCGGACTTAGGCCCGATGTCAAGACCCATCATATCCGCGGGAATCTTATCGGAATCCGCGATGGCAACGTCAATCTTTGCGTCGATAGGGTCGGGGAAGGAGGCCGCCATTCTAGTATCAACCGGCAAAAGAAGCTTTACGCCCTTTTCCTTTGCCTTTTTAAGCATATCCTTGCAATAGTCAAGCTTTTCGGCATCAAGCATTGACTTGCCGATTTCATTGCCCTGCGCCTTGATAAAGGTGTAGGCCATGCCGCCGCCGATGATGAGCACGTCCACCTTGTTAAGCAGGTTATCGATAACGCCCAGCTTATCGGCAACCTTTGCGCCGCCAAGGATGGCGACAAAGGGACGCTTGGGGCTTTCCACCGCGTTGCCCAGGTAATTAATCTCCTTACCCATGAGGTAGCCGACAGCCGATTCCTTGACATAGTCGGTAACGCCGGCGGTGGAGCAGTGGGCGCGATGGGCGGAGCCAAACGCGTCATCTACATAAGCATCCGCAAGTGAGGCAAGCTCTTTGCTAAACTCGGGCAGGTTCTTGGTCTCCTCCTTGCGAAAGCGGGTGTTTTGCAGCAGGACTACGTCGCCGTTATTCATGGCGGCGACCGCCTTCTTGGCGTTCTCGCCCACGACCGTATCGTCGTTTGCAAAAACTACGGGCTTGCCAAGCAGCTCCGAGAGGCGAACAGCTACGGGCGCCAGAGAGAACTTCTCCTCCGGGCCGTTCTTGGGCTTGCCGAGGTGGGAGCAAAGGACAACCTTGCCGCCGTCGCTAATAATCTTTTTGATGGTGGGCAACGCAGCTGTAATACGGTTATCGTTGGTGATTACGCCTTCTTTAAGCGGGACGTTAAAATCGCAGCGTACCAGTACGCGCTTTCCGCTAAAATTAATGTCGTCAACGGTTTTCTTATTAAGCAGGCTCATGGATATTAGTCATCCTTTCATCTCGGTTGTTTCTTGTTAATCTCTAAACAATCCACACAATATTCTATTACAAACCCATCCAGTTTTCAATAGGTTGGCAAAGAGTTTTCTACTTTTTCTTACTTATGCACAGATAATAAGGTGCCGAAACCGCATAAAGTAGCGGTTTCGGCACACATTTAAGAGAAATAACACATAAATTTTACTCAATCTTAGTATAGCCCGAGCTGCTTACAATGGCGTCAATTTTCACCTGCTGTTTGCAGCTTGGGCATTCAGCGGGTAAAAAGGTCTCGTACCCCGGCACATCCTCCTGTGTAAAAACCGAGACAACGGGCATACCGGCCATCTCCTGAATGGCGGAAAACACCGCCGCGATACCCACCGCGCGCCCGCCGTAATACCGTACGCAATCCAGCGAGCGGGTGATTGTCTTGCCCGTGGTTGCAGACGCGATAAGCAGTAAAATGCCTTTGCCCCAAAGCATGGGCTGCAAATTGTCACGAAACACCATCTGACCGTTTGCGTTAAACTCCGGCGTGAGGACGCTGATGTCGCTATCCGCGCTTAAGGAGTGCGCGCCCGACTGGGAAAGCTCCTTGGCAAGGTACGCGCCAACCATTTCGCAGCCGTCCATGCAGATGATGGTATCCACCGCCACCGATCCGGAAAAGTATGGAAGAAGCTCCTCCGCCGCAAGCTGGGCTGCCTTGCTGTGGTGCTTGATGCCGGTGATGTCGATATAGTGGCTTACATGAGAATGGTTGGTTGCAAAGTGTCCGGGGATTACGCTGATGGACATTCTGGGGTTTATGCGGGATTTCACCTTAATGCTTCTGCTTTCCATAGCCTTTTCTTGTGGCTCCTTTCTATCTGCGCAAAATACAGCCCGGCCGGGGTAATCGGGCTGCTGCTTAAGTATACCTTTATTTTCAAAAAAATACAATATTTAAAATTCATCTTTGCCACATTACTGCCAATCCAAGATAATTAGTGTTTTATAAATTGTTTTGCGAATATTTTATATTGTTAATTAGTATAATTTTATTGACAAACAATAAAACTTGCGTTATGCTTACCTCGTAAACACCCCGATGGAGCAAAGGAGAGATTGTGAGAATGAAGCTGAAAATCATTGGGTCAAACAGCTTGTGCGCGTTTTTGGAAAAGCTTTGCGTTGTCCTGCTGGTACTGGGCGGCGGCGTGGTGATCCTTTTGCCTTGGTTACTAAACGGCTATTACCGCTTGGTGCGCTATCCTACCCCCGACTCGGTGCGCGCGCCCATGCTGGCGGCACTCTACGTTTCGGGGGTATGCGCCTTTTTTATTCTGTGGCTCCTGCGCAAACTTTTGCGCAACGTAAATGCCGACGACCCCTTTACCGCGCAAAACGCCCGAATGCTAAAGGCTATTGGCTGGCTTTGCCTGCCTGTCGCGGCGGTTTACCTCATTGTGCTGCCGTTCCTGCCCAGTGCGCTGGTGCTATGTGTCGCGCTCGCGTTTGCGTTTATTGCCGCGCTGCTGGCGGTGCTCGCTGAGCTGTTCACCCGTGCGGTGCGCTTTAAGCAAGAAAACGACCTGACCATATAGAAAAGGGGGAACCCCTCATATGCCGATTATTGTAAATATTGATGTCATGATGGCGCGCCGCAAAATGAGCGCTGGAGAACTAGCGGAGAGGGTGGGTATAACCCCCGCGAACCTCTCAATTTTAAAAAACAATAAGGCAAAGGCCGTGCGTTTTTCCACCCTTTCGGCGCTGTGCCGTGTGCTAAACTGCCAGCCCGCAGACCTGCTGGAATACACGCCGGGCGACGATGCGTTGGAGGATGACTGAGAGTGGAAATACAAGGAGAGGGAGACAACTGCAAACCCCGCGCCCTGCTGCGCATTATTGTACTGCTTGGGTTGCTGATAGGAATACGTTTGCTTATAAAGCAGCTGGGTTTTTTGTTTTTAGAGAAGATTGCGGGTTACGATACGTTGCTATCCACCATATCAATGCTATTGCTGACGCTGGTTGTATTGCTTGCAGCTAAAAAGAGAAAGCTTGCGCTCAAGGTTTTTCCAGAGGGTATCCTGCCCGCGAGCCGAAATAAAAAAACTGTCGTAACGTATGCAAGTCTTAGCCTTGCAACGGCTTTACTCATCGGTTCTTCTTTGCTTTTTGCCGATGACCACCTGTCTTTATTCTTTCGTTGGGGGTTAGTATTACATAGCACCGTCGTGACACCGATATACGAGGAGCTGTTGTTTCGCGGTTATGTATGGAGCAGCCTGAAAGCATCCGGCTGGAGGGATTTGCCGGTTTGTCTGATTACCATGCTGCTGTTTGGCGTATGGCATCTTGGGTACTTTGATTCTGTTTTACTGCGGGTAAACGATTCCTCCGCCGCATTCATTATGTTCATGAAGGTGTTAACCGGCCTGCGCTATGGCATTATCACCGGACTTATTCGATATAAGACTAAGAATACCATGGCGGCTATCCTCGCGCACAGCGCTATGAACGTACTTGGACGCTAGCTTCACACATAGCCGGGCTACCTGTTTTTAATGAAAAAGCTGCGGGTTACGCGCAAAACGAGTGCAAGCGCATACCGCAGCAGAACCCCAAGCGTAAGCATGGAAGCGAACCCGAATACTGGTATAATCAGCATTTCCCACAGCCAGCCGCCCGCTAGATAGACCGCAACGCACAGGGCGACGCTTGTCAGCAGAACCGCCGTAAGGATACCCTTGGTTTTTCGCTTTTTTGCAAACCCGGGGGAAATAAAGCCTGACAGAAAAAAATAAAGCTAATAAACAGCACACCTACGCCATTGCCCTGACCAAACCAAAGGTCAAAAATCTCCCAAATCACTTCCAGCACCGTGCGTATCATATACAGCACTCCCTTTTAGCTTTTTTGAGGTTATGCACAAGAATATTTTATCACATTCTGTACTGCATTGTAAGCTTTCAACACAAGTTCTACTGTTTTCGCTTTAAAGCCCGTTAGCTTTTCACCGCTGTGCGGTATAATTTCTCATTTATTATACTAATATCCGATTTAAAAGAGTATAAAAATCAAGTGAAAAGCTTTAATTTATGGGTTTTCACGCGGATTTTTATCGACTCTTTTTGAGGAGATTAGTATTAATAACGGGATTGGTATTAGCCTGCCAGAAGGAAAGGATGGTTTTTATTATGAATCAAAATCCAGACGCAAACCTAACGCCGGACAAAACACCGCCGCAGGGCTCGCACCCACAGCCCGGTAACCCTCAGCCCGCGATGCCGGTTTACATCCCCCGCAAGGATACCAAGGAGTACCAGGCGGCACGAAAAACGGCGCAAAGTTCCAAGGGCATTGCCGCCGCGCTGTTTGCAGCTGGGTTTTCGGTACTGTTTATAGAAACGGTATTTCTGGGGGAACCGGCAGTCAGCGTTTTTTTGCTTACGCTGCTCTATTCGGGCTTTATCCTCTGGTATTTTCACGATAAGGGTAAGACGCTTAATCGGCAGGGGGTGCTGCTTACGCTACCTATCACCGTTATCTCACTAAGCTTTGCCCTTTTCTATAATCCCTCCGGTCTGTTCCTGCGGGCGGTGACGCTGCTTTGCCTGCTTTGCATTCAGCTCGTACTGCTCTCGGATACCGGCGCGGGCAACCCCTTTACCTTCGATATGCTCGTCCGCGCCGCCTCGGCCGCCATATCCCGCCCCCTTTCTAACCTGGATCTTGGCTTTATAAGCCTTGGTACCATAAAGAAATCCCGGGGTAAGAAAACAGCCATTGCCTTCAAGGCGGCGGGAGGACTGCTGCTATCCTTGCCGGTTGCGCTGCTGCTGCTTACCCTGTTTATGCAGGCGGATGCTATCTTTGAGAGCCGGGTGCAGCAGCTTCTTGCCGCCACCAACATCAGCTTCGGGCGTGTTTTCGGGGATCTGTTTCTTGGGTTTCTGATGGCAGTCTATGCGGCGGCCGTCCTGATTTACGCCAAAAGCGAGGGCAATAACATCCCCCGTCGGGAGGGCAAGCGCTTTCTGGACCCAATTGGCGCCGCCACCTTTTTGGGCACGGTGAATGTGGTTATGCTTCTTTTCGTAGGCTTCCAGTTTACCTACCTGTTTTTTGGCGGGGCAAACTCCCTGCCCGATGGGCTGACCTACGCGGAATATGCCCGGCGTGGCTTCTTTGAGCTTGCGGCGGCAAGCGCCCTTTGCTTTGGCATTGCGGTGCTGGTAATGGCGTTTTGCCGCCAGCGGGACGGCGCGCTCCCCCTGGGGGTGCGAATGATGCTGCTAATAATGTGCGGAGGCAACGGCATGGTGCTTGCCTCTGCCGTAAAGCGGATGCTATTATATGTGGGGGTGTATGGGTTAAGTATTAGACGTGCGCTAACCCTGTGGCTGATGGCGGTGATTGCGGTGTCGCTGATATGGATGCTTTTGCGCTGCCTGTTCGCAAGGCTGCCTGTGCAGCGGCTGATTGGCTCGACGGTGATTGCAGGGGTATGCTTGCTTTCACTGTGCAACCTTGACCGGACGGTTGCACGGTATAATGTGGAGCGTTATCTTGCCGACCCCCTTCAGAGCGAGATTGATGTGTCGTATTTTCACGAGCTTTCCTATGCGGCGCTGCCCGAGCTTGCATACCTTAAGGAGCAGCTCTCAGCCGACGGCGTACTTTCCGCCGAGCCGACGGACGATGACAAGACCGCTGCGCAGAAAGCCGCGTGGGAGGGGGAGCTGCTTTTTACCGTCACCACAGTCATGGAGCATATGCAATACCGGCTGGACTCCCGCCATTTTTTCTATGGCTACACCTTCGATACCCCAGCGCTGCGTGCGGTAAGCGGTGTATAAAAATCCCGCTTTTAAATGTATGGGATATTGGAGTATCCCCATACCCCCAGCACCAAAATAGCCTTGTGTGGCTGGTGTGGGAAAAAAGGAAGAACTACAGACCAGGGCGAAAAGCAAGGGCAAAATACGCGAGGCATCAGGATTTTGCCGAAGGGTAAAAATTGCCGCCTGTCGGCGCGGGAGCCGACGTTCCAACAACTTGATGATGGTTACCTAAAAGCCGACCAATTCACGAAGTTTATCAGGTGGGTTTTTGGAAACTCCTATAAACCATGAGAAAGGGGAGTACCCAAATTCAATGCTTATGGTTCCGGGTGCTTTTAAAAGCAAACCGCTTTATCGAAAAACTATAAAAAGAATATGTTTGCGGCTAGTTGTAATAAGCTGGGCGATGAGCCTTTGGGGATGCGGCGCAGAAAAGCAAAGCGGGCAGGTGTTTTCGCTCAAACACAACGATGGCTATGTATCCATCCTTTGGGAAGACAGAGAGTTTGTTCCCTATTGCGCGGGTTCACCCGAGCAAAGAGGGGAATACCTTGGGTATCTTGCTGGGGATGAGAACGATGAAGTATACGGCTACCGCGGTGCCGCTGATACCCAGTGGCTCATCAATTATTTGGATTCCGGCATGATGAATGATACGATGATTTTTAGGGAGATTAGTGTTACAGATATTCCGGATGGCCTGTCCTCCGATTACGAATGGAACCGGGCGGGTTAGCTTGCAATTCTACACTTTTTGAGTGGATTAGTACGAAAACCCTTAGCGGGCTTCTCAAATCATGACAATCCTGCATGTGCTGTAACCTTTTGGTAACGAAATGCCGCGAATTAGTCTCTTTGCCCGCGTCATCCGACATTAAATTATGGAAAAACCGCACCACAAAGCCAATTTTTTGCGTATTGGATTGTAAACCTTTTGTTGTTGAAGCTGCCATACAGGTATGTTATAGTATGGATGTAAGGAAAAGACCAACGTCAATTACCAACTACGGCACCACGATTGACGGTGAAAAGGGTCGCTAACCACAGAATAGACCGCACTTATTGGAGTGTGGAAGACGGGGGAACGGATGGAAAAACAGACAAACGCGCAGGCCTCGCGCGAAACATCTCTCGCCGTAAAGCTGGTAGCAGCGCTGTTTATCAGCGGCGGACTGGCGGCGGTTCTTACCGAATGTGTCAGAAATGGGTTATGGTTTGTTGCTTTGGGTGTTGTCGCACTAACTGCTTGTACGGCCTTTGGCGCACTGCTTATTCTTTTAAGCAACCGGCTTTCCAAGCAAAAATCCTTTGACATAACGACTGATACCACAGAACGGTAAGCTAGTATTCGGCAAGTTTATCAAGCTAATATCTATCCTTAAATAATAAATAGTTTTTGGGGTGAAGCGGGCGATGCAAGCGCCCGCTTTGCTTTGCGTTTTTTATGTTCGGGTTCTATTCTCGCGCGCAAGTTTTGCCCAAGAAACATGCCGTAATACTAATTACTTCTAATAGTAGTACGGCATGTTCTATTTATTCTATCTTGTATTTGTTAATATAAAATGGGGCTGCAAGCAGGGTAATACTATTCTCCGATAAAAGTGTTGATAAAAATCCGCGTCAAAATCCATAAATTAAAGATTTTGACGCGGATTTTTATACTCTTTTTAATCAGATAATAGTATAAAGGGCAATAGAATACTCAATGATTTTTTTAAAGCGAGCGGGATTCTTATTATTCGCCGCTTGTTTCGTCCCTGCTGCCTTCCTCCTGCTCGGGGGGATCACTTTTAAAGTACATGGCAATCGTATCCACCGATTTCTGGGTAATGGAGAAGCTGTCGGTAAACTGCCCGCTTACAAATATGGGCAGCGCGGGCTCCTCGGTCTCCTCAATCAGGCTGCGCAAAAGGGCGCGCCTTTGCTGGTAATCGGCATAGGAAAGGTCGGTTTCTGTCAGGTTAACAAGGGTGTTAAACACGCTCTCCCCGTGTTCATTCAGCCACGGGGTAAGGCTTTGGTTTAGCAGCTTTGTCAGCACATCGCTCTGCACCTTATAGCGGTGCTCCTCCCCCTCCCTGTAGCTTGGGAAGCGGAACATATCGTATATGGTTCGTCCGTCCAGCGTCTGGGCACCCTTGGGGATGTTGATGTAGTTGTTGCTGGAGGTGTCCTTGTGGATAAGGGAGTAAGGCAGGTTGTATTTAACCGTTCCCAGGGTGTTGATGGACTTAATAAAATTCGTGGAGGTCATGCGGGCGGTGCGGTCTATCGTGACCTTAAACAGCAGCTCAAGGATATTTTTCACCTGCAGCGTGCCGCCGTAGGCATCGTAGCCTGCCAGGGTATCGGTTCGCTCCGTGGTAATTACCCGCATATTATACGGCAGGGAGCTTACCAGGATGCGCTTATTCAGCGCGTCCAGCCGCAGCAGCAAAAAGTACCGTGCCTTGCCGCCGTCTGTTACTATGGCAAGCAGGGTCAAACTGTCGGCGGAGGCGGGCGTGTACACGCTTTTGACCTCGCCGCTGCCTTTCCCGCTTGAGTTGCCGAAATAATCGCTGTAATCCCGCAGGGGGCTGATGCGCAGCATAATAGGGATAAAGATGATGGACAGTACCACGAGCGAAACCCCAAATGCAAGGGCAAAAACCTTAAACCGATGCGCTCTGTTCTTTTTCATACGAAAAGCCTCACCTGATGAGATTTGAAAACACCCCTGGTACTGAAACGAAGGACTCCAAAAAGAGGTGCACCCGCTGTTATTATTACCCGCCTTCGGGTGGCTCATACGAGAACGCGGTATAATACTATTCCCCTCAAAAGAGTAGAGGTTATACTAATCCCCTCAAAAAGAGTCGATAAAAATCCGCGTGAAAACCCATAAATTAAAGCTTTTCAATCGGTTATCATGGCTAAAAGTGCAGGGGTTGGATGCAAAAAAGCGCGCCGGGGTGCCACACCCAAGCGCGCTTTTTTAGTGTCTTGTTGAGAGTAAATGGAGAATTACGCGGTCCTGCCACCCCGTGCTCTGCGAAGGATAAACCGAACCAATACAATCAGCTCATGAATCGCCACAGGTAAGGCGGAGAGGGCTACCAGCTCCAGCCACTCATATAAGGCCAAGGGTGCGGTGCCAAACAGAGCGTTCATGGGCGCGAGCTGAACCACGGCCAGCTGTAAGAAAAGACCCGCGAAGAAGGAGAAAACCATCAGCCTGTTTTTCAAAAGCCCTGCGGCAAACACCGATTTATCGATGTTTCTCATGCCAATGGCATGAAACAGCTGGGAGATTGCAAGCGTCACAAAGGCATAGGTTTGGGCGTGCGCCAGAATGGAGGGACTCTCAAGCGTGCGGATGATAGCCGCAAGGTCGATGAATGCGTTAAGCTGGATTAGGTTGCGTATGGGCAGGTAAAGGAAGGCTCCCAGCGTAATTGTGGCGATAATAAAGCCGTAAAACACCGTCAGAACCAATCCGCCGTGGGCGAACAGGCTTTCGGAGGGGCTGCGGGGGGGCGCCTTCATAATGTCCTTATCCTTGCTGTCCACACCCAAGGCAAGCCCGGGCAGGGTGTCGGTAATCAGGTTTACCCACAGCACATGAATGGCCCTGAGCGGTGCCGCAAGCCCGATGAGTATTGCCGTAAACATGGTAATAATCTCGCCGAAGTTTGAGGATAAGAGGAACAGCACCGTCTTTTTGATGTTGGCGTAGATGCCGCGCCCCTCCTCCACCGCCTTTTGGATGGTGGCGAAGTTGTCGTCGGTCAGCACCATATCCGCCGCGCCCTTGGCGACATCGGTGCCGGTAATGCCCATGGCGACGCCGATATCCGCCGCCTTTAAGGAGGGCGCGTCGTTGACGCCGTCCCCCGTCATGGAGACAATGTAGCCATGCGATTTTAACGCCTCCACAATGCGCACCTTATGCTCGGGGGAGACACGGGCAAAGACGCGCAGTCCATCCACCCGCTTGTTCAGCTCCTCCTGGGTCATGCGGTTTAACTCCTCGCCGGTGACGCATTCGCTTTCATCACCTGCAATCGTCAGCGTCCTTGCAATGGCAAGGGCGGTATCCTTATGGTCGCCTGTAATCATTACGGTGCGGATATGCGCGCCGCGAAAGACCAAAACGGCATCCCTTGCCTCGGGGCGGGGCGGGTCAATCATGCCCGTAAGTCCTACAAAGGCAAGGCCTTGCTCTGTGGCGCTGTCGTCGCCGTACTTTACGGCCAGTGCCAGTACGCGCAGGGCATCGCGTGCCATGGCGGAGGCCGCCGCCATCACGCGGGACCTATCCTCCTCCGTTATGGCGCGCAGGGAGCCGTTTTCCGCAATCCTGTCACAGCGTGCCAGCAGAATATCCGTGGCGCCCTTGGTAAAGGCCGCAATTTCGCCCTCCGGCGTTTTATGCACCGTGGTCATCATCTTGCGGTCAGAGTCAAAGGCCTGCTCGTTGACGCGGGGGTAATCCTGCTCAAGCCCTTCGCGCAAAAAGCGAAGGGGCGCGCCCATATCCAGCAGCGCAAGCTCTGTGGGGTCACCAATGCGCCCGCCGTTAGCCGTAGAGGCGTCGTTGCACAGCACAAAGCCGGTTAAGAACAACCGGTCCCCTTGGGCGTCCAAGCCCGAAACGGCTTTTAGCTCGCCGCCCGCGTAGACCTTTTCCGCCGTCATGCGGTTTTGGGTGAGCGTACCGGTCTTATCGGAGCACACGACGCTGACGGCGCCCAGCGTTTCCACCGAGGGCAGGCGGCGCACGATGGTATTAATCTTCACCATGCGGGAGACGCCCAGCGCAAGCACAATGGTCACCACGGCGGGCAGCCCTTCGGGAATGGCTGCTACCGCCAGCGAGATGGCGGTAAGCAGCATCTCGGGAATATCCCGCTGCTGCCACACCGCAATGCCGAACATTAAGGTGCAGATTACCACCGCAAGGATGCCAAGCAGCTTGCCAAGGTCGGCAAGACGTTTTTGCAGGGGGGTCATCTCCTCCTTCGCGCTGCCCAGCATTGCCGCGATTTTGCCAATCTCGGTACCCATGCCGGTGGCGGTTACAATTCCCTCGCCGCGCCCGTAGGTGACGCTGGTGGAGGAATACGCCATGTTTATGCGGTCGCCGATGCCCACGGCACCCTGTGCAACAAAGCCCGCGTCCTTTTCACTGGGTACCGACTCACCCGTCAAGGCGGATTCATCAATCTTCAGGTTTGCGCCCGTCACAAGGCGAAGGTCGGCGGGAACTACGCGTCCTGCCTCTAGCAGCACGATATCCCCGGGTACCAGCTCCTTTGCGGGGATTTCGATGAGCGCGCCGCCCCGTCGCACCAGTGCGGCGGGGCTTGACATTTGCTTAAGGGCGGCAAGCGCCGCCTCGGCCTTCGCCTCCTGCACCATGCCCACTATGGCGTTTAGCAGCACAACCGCGAGGATGATGACGGCATCCCCGACTTCATGCAAAAACACCGAGATTGCCGCCGCCGCGAACAGGATAAAGATCATGGGGTCGTTAAGCTGGGATAAGAACATGGCAAGCCTTGTCTTGGGCTTTTTTTCGGTAAACTCATTGGTGCCGTGCTTGGCAAGACGCTCTTGCGCCTCCTCGCGGGTAAGGCCTGTTCCGGGGTTGGAGGCAAGCTTCCCGCACGCCGATTCCGGCGTCATTTGCTCGTACATGATTTTCTACAGCTCCTTAACAACTATGTTCGCGCATTGCTTATTTTACCGCAAAACGCACGCGACATTCGGGGGGATGGTTTGTTGCCCGGCATATATACTCTAAAACGTGGCAGAGTAAGCGGACGGCTTTATTTTTGCATTAAAAAAAGACTTATTACCGTGCAAGGAACCCAAAAGCCCCGATACACGCTAAAAGTCTTGTTACCTTCGGATATTATTCCTAGGATTTCAAACCAGAGCCGCGACTACGGCCCATGTGTGTTGATTTGAAATTAGGTGCCGCCATAAAACAGCAGACCTAAAACTACTCCCTGTTAGCATTATATACTGTCGCCTCTATAATATACCATTCCCGCGGGACAAATGCAAGAGCCTTACACTAATTTTGCTTAATAATGGCATTGGTATACGCTTGCAATCACCATAAACTTGCATGGTGATACCGGTCCGTAAAATTTTCCCTCATTGTGCTGTTCATCCTCTTGACAATCGGGTTTTCTGCATGTATAGTTAGTTACATAAGTAATAAACCACTTAACGAGAGAACCAATACAATGGAGGTGAAAGGGGTTTGAGCGTAGTACTGACGGCGGAGCAGTCAATCTATATTCAAATTGCGAAAAAGCTGGAGGACGACATCCTGCGCGGAATATTTGCCGAGGATGAAGCGGTGCCTTCTACAAACCAGCTTGCGGCGTTATACCAAATCAATCCCGCAACCGCGGCAAAGGGAATTAACCTGCTGGTGGACGAGGAAATTTTGTACAAGAAAAGGGGAATAGGCATGTTTGTTACCGCAGACGCGAAAGCAATCATCGTAAGCAAGCGCAAAACGAGCTTTTACGAACGTTTTATTGTCACCCTGGTGCGAGAGGCGAAGCAGCTGGGCATTAGTGCCGACGAGCTGTCGGATATGATAAAACGCGAGGCGGCAGGAAAGGATGGAGTACAATGAGTGCAGTGCTAATGTGTGAGGGGTTAGTCAAACAGTTTGGCAAAATGCGCGCGCTG
The DNA here is from genome assembly GCA_023433405.1 of Bacillota bacterium. GTDB lineage: Bacteria > Bacillota > Clostridia > Oscillospirales > Ruminococcaceae > Acetanaerobacterium. The sequence goes on from JAEZCT010000035.1 coordinate 23,323, forward strand.
GACAGCGTGAGTCTTGTGCTGGAGAAAGACAAGATTTACGGCCTGATAGGACGAAACGGCGCGGGCAAGACCACGCTGCTCGGCATACTTTCGGGTCAAAACCGCGAGGATGACGGTACGGTGACGATTAACGGCGAGCCGGTATGGGAGAACGAGGCGGCACTTGGCAAGCTGTGTTTTTCCCGCGAGCTATCTTCAAGCACCTCTATGGGGCCCGATACCCGCAAGGTACGCGAGCTTTTGCGGCTTGCGCGCATTTTTTATAGCGAATGGGATGAGGAATATGCCCAAAAGATCATTAAGGCGTTTGAGCTGGATGTGAAAAAGTCGCTCAATAAGCTCTCGAAGGGAATGCTCTCCATGGTAAGCATCGTCATCGCCCTTGCTTCCCGCGCGCCCATCACGTTTTTGGATGAGCCGGTGGCGGGTCTTGACGTGATGATGCGCGAGCGCTTTTACCGGCTGCTGCTGGACGACTATATGCTGCATCCCCGCACCTTTGTCATCTCCACCCACATCATTGACGAGGCGAGCAATGTGTTTGAGGAGGTTATTATGGTAGACGGGGGGCGTGTGCGGCTTACCGGCAATACCGAGGAGCTGCGCTCATCCTATGCCTATGTCAGCGGAAGGGCGGATGTGGTGCTGGAAGCGGCAAAGGGTGTTGAGATTGTACACCGTGAGGAGCTGGGCAAGCACCTGACCGTCTGTGTGCGGGGCAAAAACCTGAAGGAGCGCTTCGCGGGCTTTGACGTGGATGTTGCGGCCGTAAGCCTGCAAAAGATCTTTGTGTATCTCAGCGAGGAGTATGAGCGCGAACGCGCGTAGCGAGTTATTCGTTGTTTATGGCTTTTGCGCCCTTAGCGCAAAGGCCGGAAAGGAAGGAACCTGAATGAAGAAAGCAACCTCTGTGCTAAATAAACAGCTGCGGGCGGATGTAAGCGCGCTACTTCGTGACGCGGGTAAGGTGGCGGTGTTTTTGCCGTTAATTTACATGGTTTATATTTTTGTTCTGCCGTCTACCCAGACATACGATTTTTACTTTTTTCTGCTTGTAATGATTGGTATGCCGGCGGGGTTTTTAACCATGACCATTACAAGGGTGCTGATTAGCCTGTACAGCTCTTTAACTATGGGGAGCACCCGAAAAGCGTTTTTTCTGTCTAATATCATTATCGCGCTCCCCATCTATATTTTATACTCTGTTTTGTCCATGCTGTCCATGTCGCTAATGACGCTCCCGTTTTCCCGCGAGCAAGGGATGTATATGCTCTACATCACCGGCTCTCCAGCCAGCCTATGCGCGCTTGCCGCCATCAACATACTTACGGTTGGCCTTGGTATAGTTTTTGGCGGACTGATTGTCCGTTTCGGACGCAAGGTATGGATATTCATACTAATTGCTCTAATGGTGATGGGCGGCGTGGGCGGCGGAATCTTTGCCGTGGTGGGAATTAATTTTAACAACTTTTTTCTTGATAACCCGATAACGCTGCTGATATACGGTACTATTCTTGCGGTAAGCGCACTGCTGTATTTTGCGGGGTACCGAACGGTAAAAAACTACTATGTAGGATAATACCTGTAAACCTAAGCTTGTACTTTAGTATAATGCTGGTATAATAAAGGATGGTGAACCGTCGTGAAACTCAACGCATTTCAGAAGGTAATGGGGATAAACCGAAGCATTTGGTATGCTATGCTCATTGCACTGGGATCGGAACTTATTTTAGCGGTGCTGCTAACCCTGTTGCTCATAAGAGAGGGCAGCTTTTTTGCATCGCTTGCCTTCATACTGCCCTCAATGGTGCTGGCCATTAACTTTTGGCTGCACATCCTATTCGGTGTGGCTGTGTACTCCTCCGGGTATCGCTCCGCGGTAACAATGGGGATGACGCGTAAGGGATACCTGCGCGGGGCATACCTTTTCAACCTTTCATACTCCGGGCTGACTGCCGCGCTCATTCTTGTTTGCTTTCTGTTATCGCTCCTGTTTCCGCATCCGGCGCAGGCCGGCGACTCCACGGTAACGACGAGCCTGAATTTATTGCTTTTACAAATAGCCCTGTTCGCGCTGTTTACAGCCCTTAGTATGCTATTTGGTTCAATGCTTATGCGTTTTGGCGTAAAGGCGGTTACTGTAATCTGCCTGCTGTTCACGGTGACCTGCATCGCGTTCCAGCGCTTGGCGGATTTCTTGGATACCATTGTGTCAATCCGGCAAACCTCCCTGGTGTTACCCATTGCAGCAGGTTGTGTAGCGGTTATCGGCGCCTTGACTTTTTGGGGGTATCGCGTCCTTAAAACGCAGCAAATCAACTGAGTAAATATGGAAAATGGTATAAGCCCGGCGGCTTTCATGCAGGCATAACTGAGGAGGGGGTTTCTTTGCGGCGCACGCCGCAAGGGAATAAAATGAATAAAGCGAACTGCCGCCAACGCGGCGTTCCCCATCAGACAAAACGAGTGAGCATGTAATGAGAATGAGAGAAAGAAAGGACGAATTTGCTCATGAACGATTCCACGACAGTCAACAGCAGCGCGCCATCCTTGCAGGGTCTTTCCCGGGTAGCGGCCCGGGTGGGAGTGGCTATCATCGTTTGGGTACTTATCCGTATCGCGTGTGAGTTTCTTACAATCCCGATTGCATCCTATCTAAAAGCGGTCGGCTCCACCAACGACACCATACAGGTTGTATCTCTGGCTGTTTCTGCGGCTGGGGCGTACCTTATCGGCACACCGGTGGCTTTATGGATTCTTGGGGTGTTCCAAAACAGGGGACTGCGCGGGATGTTTCAAAAGAGCAGCCTTCCCGCCCGTGAGCTTCTTGCCGCGATACCAATGGCGTACACCGTCACCATTACCCTCAACCTGATTGCCACAGTCATCCTGACGTTAGCCCATGGTTCTGTCAATGAGGTGCTTGAGCAAAACCCGTTTTTGAACCTTGCCACAAGCAATCTGGCAGTGGCGCTAAACTATCTGTGGATGGTAATTGCCGCTCCTGTTTTTGAAGAGCTTTTATTTCGCGGCGGTGTACTAACGGCGCTTAAGCCCTATGGCAACTGGTTTGCCGTCATCGTATCCGCGCTGCTGTTCGGGCTTTCCCATGTAAATATCTCGCAAATGCTTTACGCAACCGCGCTGGGTGTTGTACTGGGAATGGTTCGGGTCAAATCCGGCTCTGTCGCCCCGGGAATCATCATGCATCTTTGCATTAACTTTCTTGGCATTACGGTTGCCACCTTATACTCACTGGAGATTATGGCTCTCTTAGTTCCGGTGGTGGCTCTTGTTCTTACCGCGCTTATTTCGGGTATAGTGCTGTTAATTGTAAGCATTATGCGGCGCAGGGATCGTTTCCAGCTTGAAAATAACGCCCCGGAGCTGAGCAAAAAGGAAAAGCTGGGTGGTCTTTTGCGCAGTCCGTTGTTTGTGGTTATGTTTTTACTCACCCTGTCGATTGGTATCGCAATAAACATTCCCGGAATTATGCGGCTTTTTACCACGGGGGCCTAATACGAACTCCCCTCAAAAAGTGTAGGCGTTAAGCCGTAAACCCGCGCGAAAACCCAAAAGCTAAGGCTTTTCTCTTGATTTTTATACTCTTTCGTATGAGATATTAGGATAAGGCGCTAAACAAGCGTATAAAGAAAAAAGAACAAGCCGCCGAATGCAGTGGTGCGCATTCGGCGGCTTGTTGCAGGCTTCTATTCTTTCACCCAAGGCGTTATTCGCAGTTTTAAGCGGCGGCTTAAATTATTGCTTATTTTCGCACCGTTTTTCGAGCGTTTTTAGTACGCGCTTTTGTATCCGCCGCTTGGCGGCTGAAATATGGCGGGATACCGTGGAACGGTTTAGCCGGTATCGCAACGCAAGCTGAGGAATATTTACGCCGCCCAGGTAATACAGGGTAAGCATCTCGCGCTGGCGGTCGGTTAAATCCTCTATCAGTACGCGCTGGGTTTCGTCTTTAAGCAGCCGTCGGCTGACGCCGTTACTCTCGCCGCACTCCCTGCGGTAGGCGCAATGAGAGATTTCGTTTGCGAAGCTGTGGTTGTAATCCACCAAAAAACTGCCCTTCATCGTTTAGGCCGCCTTTCCTGCAAGATTTGATTTTACGACACCCGCGGCAGCTTCAGCTGCTTTGCATGCGGCTTTTTCGGTAGTAATCAATTAAGTAGCCGCCGGTTTTTTTAAGAGAGCCATGCTCTTCATAAAGCGTTGCTATGCGCTGTTCCAGTGTGCGCAGTTCACTGGTTGGCGCCGTTCTACGCTGTGCCGTAAGCTGGCGAATGCGCGCGTTGATGCGCTTGCTTTGCAATAAATATTCTTCGCCAAGCTGCTGTAGTGTCTGCGTCATGGCAATTTGCCCTTCCTTTCCGGCACATAATGCGCCGCAATATGATTGGTTGAGTGGAGGATTAAAAAGAACATATGTTCTTTATTAATTAGCGTATCATACTACGCTGCACTTGTCAACAAAGAAAACGAATTGTTTGTTCGCGCTCATTTTACTATAATTCACTAAAATTTAGCCGGATATTCTTGCAAAATCAAACAAGCTGTGGTATAGTGTTCTTGAGGTGAAGAAAGTATGTTCACTAAAAAACTGCGGCTGCTTCGGCTGGAAAAAGGCTACACTCAGGCCCAATTAGGAAAGCGGCTGGGAATTTGCGCGAGCGCGGTTGGAATGTACGAGCAGGGGAGGCGGGAGCCGGATCGCGAGATGCTCCTGCGCATCTGCGCGGTGTTTTCGGTGAGCGCCGATTATCTTCTGGACGAAAAAGCGCCGCGGAGTGGAAAGGATTCGCTGGATTTGGAGGAAATGATCAGCGACATAAACGAAGTGCTGCTATCCCAGAAAATGCTTGTCTTTCGGGGCCGGCCGGTGGATAAAACGGAGGTTAGGCACATCCTCGCCGCTATGAGCGCGGGCGCCCGCCGTTCCGGTTCGCTGTAAACCCATGCATGATAGGGCATTTTGAGAGCGCAGCGACAAAGAGCAAAAATAAAAACACACGATCCGAGCCAAGCGGTGATATAATCAATCATATTCGTGTTAAAACGGGATTTGCATTGTGCGCCAAAGACAAAAAAATTCCCGCAAGCCGCATGGCTGCGGGGGTTTTTTGGTTGCGGAGGCAGGAAGCCGTTAGTATGTGCGGCTATTTGTTTTGCTACGGGATAGCCTATAAAACGAAGGAACCGGAGGTTTCGAGCCTTCGGTTCCTTCGTTTTAACGTTCAGTAATTTGAAGTTCTTGTTTTAATGCCGATTGCAGCACCGCAGAAACGTTCAAGCCCGCTCGATCGGCTTCCGCATTAAGCCATGACGGAAGCGAAACATTGCGCCGAACCGTGCGGATGTCGTTTTTACGCCGGTAGTCCGTAAAGTCTACATCAACAAGTGTTATCACGTCGGTTTCGTTTACTTTATTAACATCAGCCAAAGCTGACGGTATGGGGAAAGCTTCATGTTCGTCCTCCATATCAATGCCCATAAGACCGATTGCATCGCGCGCCATTTCCATAGCGTCCGCATAGTCGGCACCCTGCGTGTTAATGCTAAAGTCTGGCACGAAAACAATGATGTGATTTTGCCCCTTACTCATAACAATGGGATATGCCGCTTTCATTGTAGATACCTCCAAATAATAATATATACCAATCCCTTAACATAAATATCATGGTTTGCGCCGTGCCTTTTAAAAGTCCACCCGTTGCGCTCAAGCATCGCTATTAAGTCCCTTGTTTTTATTTTATGTCCTCCCAACACTTATATTATACACATCTAATGTGTATTTACAAATGATTTATACACGTTTTTTGCGCAATAAAAAAAGCCCCCGCGCCGTGATTTGCGTGGGAGCTAAAAATATAGTATTGATTTAAATAGGCTTTATACTCCCGTTTCTGGGATAGCCGGAACCTCTGCCGTAGTGTTTACAGGCGTGCCGAAGTCGGCGTGGAATGGCTGAATAGCCTTATACTATTATCCGATTAAAAAGTGTATAAAAATCAAGTCAAAATCTTTAATTTATCGATTTTGACGCGGATTTTTATCAACACTTTTATCGGAGAATAGTATTAAATACAGCGTGGATGAACGCAATACAATTGAGCTTCTCGTTTCTCGCATAGACGTAACTAAGACCGAAGTAAACGTAAAATCAACGCTTTCTTCGGTCTTAGTTGAAATTGGTTGCGGAGGCAGGATTTGAACCTACGACCTTCGGGTTATGAGCCCGACGAGCTACCGGACTGCTCCACTCCGCGATATATTATATGTGGCACTTTGCAGCCTCAGAACCGTTTGTAATCATCTGTTGTTCAGAGTGCCTTATTATAATATCACGGCGGCAGTTTTATGTCAAGCCATATTTTTAAAAAATGCACGTGAGTTTCACAAACTCCTAAGCAATTCCAACAAAGCATGTTCGCTGACCAAGCACCTTAGGAGGTTAGACTTGATACTTCGCTTTTTAGGTTGCAAGGCCATATAGTTACGGTGAATA
>JAEZCT010000041.1 GCA_023433405.1 Bacillota bacterium
TTAAAGTCCTTTGCTCTTCATCGGTAAGATTTACTTTGTACTTCTTTTTTGGCATTTGATACACCCCTTTGTTTAAGTATATCACCTTTGCCATATTATACAACTATTAGTTTTAACAATGTACTAGGAAAAGTAAAGCGGAGGAATGTAAATGAAAATGAAACGATACATAATATCCCTTGTGGTAATCCTCGCCTTCCTTACCCTTCTCATAAGCTCCTGCCAAGGAGCACCAACGGATGCGTCGATGACGGGTGAAAAAGAGGGAGTCCATGTGGGTGAGGTCACACAGGACAAGCCTCTTGATGAAGAAGTGATGGTGCCGGAAGGGTTTGGCGGCAAAGAAATTGAAACGGATTCAAAGCCCGAACCGGATTTGGTGGAAGAAACCAGTTCTGTTGCCTCTGGCAGTTCTCAGGAAAGCAGCTCACAAGCATCCAGCACACAACCCGATGCATACACCACTGTTGTTGTCGACAATGACTACGGCGGCCTGAATGGGGATTACCGGGAGGATATCATTGACCCTGAAATGGAAAAAGAGCTGCTAAAAAGTGAGGTAATAGTTTACGTCATGGAATCGGGCGGCTATTATCACCGCAGCGGATGCTATTATGTGGGAGGCGAAAAGCGCGCTATTACCTTAGAAAAAGCCCTGGATGAGGGATATGAATGGTGCGATATATGCAGACCGCCTAAGTGAGCCGGACTATGATGTTCATTGAAAAACCCCCGCGAAACCATTTTATTAACGTTCACAGTGACACATTTTGAATTAGTCTTGTATGTATGAGGCGGACGGCGAAAGCCGCTCGCCTCATGCATTTTACGCGATGTATTCCCGTTCCATGCTTTCCTCGGCTATATTTTGTTCGACCTGCTCCACGCTATCCATCACACCCACGTCGCGGTAGATGATGCGGATGCTCTGCTCGGCGGTGCGGGAGTATTTTTCACCGCGTTCCCCCGACCTCAATCCAGCCGATGAACAGCCGCAGGATTTCCGGTGTCAGCTCAATGATCTCGGTATTAGTATAAGTTATATCCGCTTTATAAGATTTACCGGAATCCGAATCCAAACTAATCCCTGATAGATGATGGAATACTTTGTCGGCGGTATCATACTACACACCATATCCATTTTCACCAGTTCGTGGCTCTGGACTGGCATAGAATTTTAAAACATTATTATCCTCTACAATTTGATAAGCGCCAGTAAAACTGTTACACATGATCAGAACCTTATCTTCCGAAAGAGAGACACTATAATACTCTTGTTTCCCATTAGCAATTTTCCCTGAAAAATCCGCGAAAACAGCTTGATTTTCTCAACATGCCATGATAAAATAAAGCGTCGTATTAAAACAAGTACGAACACAAATTACACACGTCCCGTAATTGCGCGCACGGGTGCCACAGCTGTTTTGGCTCTGGTGGTGCGGTAAAACGCGCGGGACGGCGGGTAAAACCAAAAATCAGGAGGAAAATCGTTAATGGCAGTAGTATCCATGAAGCAGCTTCTTGAAGCTGGCGTACATTTCGGCCACCAGACAAGAAGATGGAACCCCAAAATGGCTCCCTTTATCTTTACGGAGCGCAACGGCATCTATATCATCGACCTGCAAAAGACCGTAAGGAAGCTCGAAGAGGCGTACATGTTTGTGCGTGACACCGTTTCCACCGGTAAAACAATTTTGTTTGTCGGCACCAAGAAGCAGGCGCAGGATTCAATTAAGGATGAAGCGGAAAGAGCCGGCATTCACTTTGTAAACGCCCGCTGGCTGGGCGGTATGCTCACAAACTTTAAGACCATTCGCCGTCGTATCGGCCGCCTGACCCAGCTTCGCAAGATGCAGGAGGACGGAACCTTCGACGCGTTGCCCAAGAAAGAGGTTATTAAGCTAGACCTCGAAATCGAGAAGCTTGAGAAGTTCTTAGGCGGTATCAAGAATATGGATCGCCTCCCCGGCGCGCTGTTTATCGTCGATCCCCGCAAGGAGAAGATTGCGGTAGCCGAGGCGAAGAAGCTTGGTATTCCGATTGTCGCAATCGTTGATACCAACTGCGACCCCGATGAGGTGGATTATGTTATTCCCGGCAACGACGACGCAATTCGTGCGGTAAAGCTCATTGCGGGCGCAATGGCAAACGCTGTGCTTGAGGGCCGTCAGGGTTCCGAGACCGAGGCTGCCGCCGCCGCTGCGGCACAGGCAAGCGAGAGCGCCGACAAGGAATAGTTAGAAGTCCCATACAGAATGCCCGGGCAAGGTTGCGCGGGCATTCCTTTTGATAAAGCGCGGTAACGCGCAAACAGAGCTTATTGTGATAAAAGAAATAAAGGATTTTAATTGAAAGGATGATAGAATACTATGGCATTTACTGCAAAGGATGTAGCGGATCTGCGTGAAAAAACCGGCTGCGGTATGATGGACTGCAAAAAGGCGCTGACCGACTCGAACGGGGATATGGAAAAGGCGGTTGAGATTCTGCGTGAAAAGGGTCTTGCGGCAGCCACCAAAAAGGCAGGCAGAATTGCCGCCGAGGGTATCGTTTACGCCGCTGTTAACGCCGCAAAGAATGCGGGCGTTGTAATTGAGGTAAACGCGGAGACCGACTTTGTTGCGAAAAACGACAGCTTTATGGCGTTTGTTGACGCTTGCGCCCAGACCATTATTGCACAAAAGCCCGCCGATGTTGCGGCGCTGGAGGAATGCACCGTAACCGGCGGAACCGGCACCATTGCCGAGCTGTTGCGTGAGAAGATTTTGACCATCGGCGAGAATATCAAGATTCGCCGCTTTGTGTACGCTGAGGGCGCGCTGACCACCTATATCCACGGCGGCGGCAGAATCGGCGTTATGGTGACCTTTGATACCACCCCCGAGGTTGCCGCAAAGCCCGGCTTTGAGTCTTACGCCAAGGATATTGCCATGCAGGTTGCGGCGGCTGTCCCCACCTACTTGAACAAAGAAGCCGTTCCCTCCGAAGCGGTGGAAAAGGAGAAGGAGATTCTCACCGCACAGGCCATTAACGAGGGCAAGCCCGCTAACATTGCCGAAAAAATGGTTGTGGGCCGTATCTCCAAGTACTATAAAGAGGTCTGCCTGATTGAACAGCCCTTTGTAAAGAATGCTGACCTTACCATCAGCCAGTACACCGAGGCCACCGGCAAGGAGCTTGGCGGCACGATTAAGATTACCGGCTTCACCCGCTTTGAAAAGGGCGAGGGTCTTGAGAAGCGTACGGATAACTTCGCGGAAGAGGTTGCCGGAATGGTGAAATAGCAAGCGGACGGCTTGCTACAACGGCTCTTATCAGCCCCAATGGCTGGTTTTAGTGCAGTCCCGCGCGGTTTCGCGTGGGACTGCGTTTTTTTCGCCATCAAGCAGCGCCCAAGTTTGCCTTTCAGGTGGGGTTGTTTCTATTTTTAATTCCGTTTAATAAAATATGAGAAACGGGGCAGAGACGAGTCTGCATGATATTAAAACGACAGAAATAAGTAAGCGAGGTTTTTTTAATGAAACTGGGAGCAACTTTGTATATTAGCAATAGTCCTGAGGCTGTCGGGTTTTACCTGGAGGCATTTGGGATGACGTTAGGATACCATGTAAAAAATTCCGATGGAACGTTTATGCATGCAGCCTTGTTAAAAGACAACGAGGAAATTTTTGCAGTTAGTGAATCTCATAATGAAGCGCTCGTCAAAATGATGTTGAGCTCATCGCTCATAGAGGCTAGACCCACAATGAGTTATGGAATCAACTTTAGCAGCGAGGATGAAATTCGCAAAGCCTATGATATGTTAAGAGTCGATGGGACCGTACTGCTTCCGTTGGGTCCGCTGCCATGGAGTGAGTGCGCGGCAGAGGTAGTGGACAAATACGGTGTATATTGGTATATTTATCTTTAAAAAACTGTCAAGAATTATATAGGTGTTATATATTATGGGCTTATTTAGGCATACCATCAATGGCTGGTCGAGCTGGGGCAATGTATTTCAGTCTATCGAAGCATTCGCTCCCATTATCAGGCTCATTTATGAAAAAGAAAACCTGCAGCTAGAACATTTGGAACACCTTACTCCGGGAACTAACGCAGTGTTCAAGGTCGGAAATACCGTATGCAAAATCTTTGCGCCAAAGCAATCGGGTCTTGACTCGCAGTCGGATTACGATACCGAGCTGTTCGGACTTAAGCGTGCGAGCTTGCTTGGCGTTTCAGCACCAAAGCTGATTGCGAGTGGTAAAATACACGATAGGTATGAGTTTTTATACTTTATTATGGAATATATTGACGGAAAGTCACTTGGGGATACAGAAGGCGATTTGACGGATTTAGAAAAAGAGGAAATTGGGCGAAAGCTGCGTAAAATTACCGATAAGCTTAATACTCCCTGTAAGCGCTTTAATCATTGGAACGTGGTCAATCGCGAGCTTTGTAATAAGCGATGGAATAAATTGCAGGATTCTTTGAATGAAGAACGTCTGGCATATTTGCGCAACCTCCAAATTCATCAAATGGTATACGTACACGGTGACTTAAATCGGGATAATGTGCTATTGGATAAGGATAGTAATCTGTACATTATCGATTTCGCCGATGCGCTGCTTGCACCCGCCGAGTATGAGCTGGTTGCGTTGTGTGGCTTGTTTGACTATAGCAGTGCTTACATGCGGGGGTATTTTGGGAAGGGATACAATGCGGGGGAGATAGCTAAAAAGTACTATAATGGCATATTATTGCACGATTTTGGCGCTGATATTATTCTTGAAAGGTTTGGTGCGTCTGATGAGCTTATGGGCCTGGATATCCTAAAGCAAAGAATTTTTGATGTGTTTGAACAGGGTAAAGGGTTTGGAAGGGGGCGGGACACACCTCTCCCATAAACCATAGCTTTTCGCCTGATTTTATACATGTGCGCTTTTCAAAATGATCAAATAACCTAAGTGAAAAAAGCGGAAACAATCGCATACATGGGGCAATGTGCCGTTTCGCACCGCATAAATGGAAATATATTAAAATATATAGATAAATTATGTAATATTACTTGCGCTTGTCTATTGACCGCAGTTGCTGTGTGTTGTAATATAATAATTGTGGGACTCTGCGTTTTTTGCTGCAATGATTTTGCGTTAAAATTGTACATATATTATGTGGCATCTTGGAACCGGGTTTCAGGTATTAAAAGATGAAAGGTGTGCGGCATTTGAAAAGACTCTGCGCTACCCGCATCATTCCTGTATTAATTGCTGCGGTTATGCTGATAATGGGATTGGCATCCTGCTCCTATGACCTTTTGTCGGGCGAAAGCAGCGCCGCATCCTCAGAATCGGTTTCTTCCGGCGCGTTTTCGGTGGAGTATCCCCCCGAGCGGCCTGACTATAACAGCGAGGTTTCCTTTGAGGATATCTCGAGCGACATCACGGTGAGCGACGTTCTTGCGGAGGTGGGGGAGGGCTCCTCCTCCGAGGCGGTCTCCTCACAGTCTGTGTCCTCCTCTAAGGCCGTCTCCTCACAGGCGGCGTCCTCCAAGCCCGCCGCTTCCTCCTCCAAGGCAGCCTCCTCTAAGCCGGTTTCCTCCCAGACTACAACCACCACCAAGGCACCCGCGGGAGAACTGCGTGCGGTTTGGGTTTCTTATCTTGACCTTGAAACCATGTTAAAGGGCAAAAGCTCATCCGGCGCACAAAGTGCCATTAATGCCGCGTTTGATAAGGTCGCCGGTCTTTCCATGAATGCGGTCATTGTGCAGGTGCGTCCCTTTGCCGACGCGCTCTATTCCTCCGACTATTTCCCCTGGTCGCGTATCCTCACGGGTACGCAGGGACAGGGTCCGGGCTACGATCCCCTGGGACTGATGGTGGATGCCGCCCATTCCCGCGGTCTTGATATTCATGTTTGGATAAATCCCTACCGGGTTTTGACCTCCACAAGCTACGACAAGCTGTCAGCTGGTCATATCGCCCGGGAGTGGAAGGACGAGGGCAACGATTATACCGTCACGGTAGATTCCGCCGGAATCTTCTTTAACCCCGCCCGCCAGGAGGTTCGGGATTATATCATCGACGGGGTTGCCGAGATTGTGGAGAACTACGATATCGACGGGGTTCATTACGACGACTATTTCTATCCCACAACGGCGGCTAGCTTTGACAGAACCGCCTACAGCGAGTATACGGCGGGCGGCGGCTCCAAATCCCTTGCCAATTGGCGTATGGAGAATGTCAATAAGCTTATTAAAGGAACCTACAGCGCCATCAAGGCCATCGACTCCTCTGTGCAGTTTGGGGTAAGTCCCAACGGCAATATCGACATCAACTACTCATCCCTTTACGCCGATGTAAAAACATGGTGCCAAAGCGCCGGATACATCGACTACATCATGCCGCAGCTTTATTACGGCTTTGATAATGAAACCTGCCCTTATGAGGCGACGCTCAAGCGCTGGAACTCCATGATAACCGCCGATGTTTCGCTGTATACCGGGCTTGCGGTCTATAAAATTGGCGTTAATGACCAATGGGCAGGTAAGGGCGCGACAGAATGGCAGAATAATTCCGACATCCTAATGCGCGAAGTAAACAGCGCGCGCAAGGCATCGAAGTATGAGGGCTTTGCCCTATACCGGTACGACAGCGTCTTTAACCCCTCAACCTCCGTAAAAGCACGCGTGAATGAGGAGCTGGGGAATTTGGAAGCGATACTTTAACGTCGCACCTTATACTAATAACCGACCGAAAGGTGTATCCTGTATAAGATCAAAAGAATAGCTTTGGTTTATGGGCTTTTGCGCGGATTTTTAACTTAACAGCTGCACTTTTTGAGGGGATTAGTATTAGTTACAGGGGGAGAAACGATTGTCTAGAAGGATGAAGAAAAGCGGCAGAGTGCTGGGTATTGCCCTGACTGCAAGCTTTATCGCTATAACAGTACTGGCTGGAGTATTTGCCTTTGCGCTGGACGGCTCGTCCGTGCTGCCGCCGGGCATTATTAACGCAAACGACAGCAAGGTAAACAGCGAGGATGGAGAACAGACGCAGTCCGCCCCGGAGGATCCCGTCGTAGGCGAAAGCCCTGTTGTGGGAGAATCGCCCATAGAGCCGGAGTCGTCCTTGCCGATTGTATTCAGCAAGCCGGACGAGCTTCGCGGCGTGTACATCATTCCGGGTGAGGATTTTATCCTCAATAACACCACCTCAGCCGAGAAGGTAAAGAAGGAGATTGACGATGCGGTAGCAAGCACAGTAACCCTCGGCATGAATTCGCTGATTGTCGATCTTCGCTACAGCGACACGGTTATCTACAAGTCGGATCTCTTCCGCTCCAAGGTGGGGGATTTTGATGTGTTGGATTATATCATACAAAGGGCGGACGAAAAGGGGCTCTACGTTTACGCGGTGTATGAGGCCATGAGCGTCCCGTCTGGCGATAAAATTGTCACCGCCGACCAGGTAAACGGCAACATCCTTGATATTATGGCACAAGGCGTCAAGGAGATTGTGGGCAGCTATGGGGTAGACGGCATACTTATTGACAATTATTTTAACGAAACGAACGAAGCCTCCTATGGTACCTATGCCGAATATGGTCTTTCCATGGGCTTTGAAAATTATATGATGCAAAGCGCCGAGGCGGTGGTTAAAACAGTAGCGGAGGCGGTGCGCCAGGCAAACCGCAACGTGCAGGTGGGCATTGCAACCACCTCTGTGTGGGCAAATAAGGACTCAAACGAGCTGGGCTCCGATACCGCCGCAAGCTTCCAGATGCTAACCGACGGCCATGCGGACGTAAAGAAATACATAGAGAACGATTATGTCGATTTTGTGATGGTGAAGGCCTCCGGTTCGCTTACCGATACCGCCGTACCCTTTGGCACGGTCGTAAAGTGGTGGTCGGAGCTTGCGGTACAAAACGAGATTCCCATGTACGCGGTGCATTCCGCGACCAAGGTTTGCACCGATAAAGCAGGCTGGAAAAGCCCCGATCAGCTCACCCGCCAGATTATTGACATCAAGGATTTGCCGGGCTACAGCGGCAGCGCGTTTGATTCTCTGCGCGCGCTCGCGGCCGACCCGCAGGAGAGTACGACACTGTTAATTAACTATTTTGGAAACAAGGTAAAGGAAGCGCATGTGCTCAAGGATCTCGCGGTCACGCAGCCCGCGAAAAAGACCTTTACCACGGCGGAGCCGACCGTTGCGTTTCAGGGAGCCTCCGACCCGAACTTTAACATTACCCTTAACGGCGACCCGTTAAGCCAGGATGAAAACGGCTATATCGTGTACGAAGCCGCACTGTCACCTGGTCAGAACGTATTTACCTTTGAGCATAAATCCAAAAGCGTTACCTACACCATTACCCGCGACGTGCAGGTGTTAAAAGAGTTTTCACCCTCCGGCTCGGTCAACGCAATAGGCGGGGCGAAGCTTTCCGTCACAGCGGTGGCGTATCAGGGGGCGTCGGTAAAGGCGACCCTGGGCAGCCAGACCATTACGCTTACGGAAGATACCAGCTATAATGACTCGGATGAAAAGGACTCCAGCTATCGCCGCTATGTGGGCGAGTTCACCATCCCCGCCGCCACGAGCTCCACGCAGTCGCTGGGTACCATCAAGGTCACCGCAAGCGCCCAAGGCTTTAACGACAGCGCCACCGGGGCAAGCGTGAAGGTGACCCCACAGATTTCGTATGACACCTCAGGCGGCAACGGCGACCAGATTCAGGTTACCGCTACCCAGGCCGAGACCTTCCCAACGTCTACGCTAAACGACTATTCCGACCCAAACTACCACCCGCTGCCCAAGGGAACACTGGATAAGGCCGTCAGCAACGCCCTCAGCTATACCGACGGTAAAAACAATTTTGTGTACTATATCCTTTCCTCCGGCGTGCGTGTGTACGCAAAGGACATTAAGTTTATAGACGATAAGAGCCTTTCCGAAAACAAGATTACCAAGATGACGGTGGCCAACAACGGTCGCTATACCACAGTATCGCTTGCCATGAGCTGGCAGGCCCCCTATACGGTAAGCCTTTCCTCCTCGGCTATCAAGATCAGCTTTAAGAACACCTCCTCCGTACCGGCAAGCCTGAAGTCCCTCACCAAGAATCCGCTGTTTTCCAGCGCGAACTGGTCCGGAACCACATTGACCCTTGCCATTAGCAACGGCGGTCTTCTGGGCTATCAGGCTTCCTACGACGGCACCACCCTAAACCTCCGCTTTAATAACCCTGCGCCCATACAGTCCTCCTCCAACAGCTACGGCTACACCCTCAACGGCGCGCGCATCGTGCTCGACCCCGGTCACACCGACTCTGATCCGGGTGCCATCGGCTTCTACCCGAATATCAACGAGCGTGAGATTAACCGCGCCATCGCTTCGAAAACCAAGGAGATTCTCTCCAATCTGGGCGCTTCGGTGCAGATAAATCCTTCCCCCTCCTCCTCCTCGCTGGAGGGGCGTATGGCAAACTCGTTGGCGTTTGAGCCGCACCTGCTCATCTGTATTCACAACAATTCCGGTGGAACCACCGCCACGGGTACAGAGAGCTACTACTTTAACTCCTTCTCGCAGCCGCTTGCAGGCTATGCCGCGGAGCGGGTTTCCGCACGGCTTGGCATAAGAAACCGCGGCGCGAAGTTCTCATATTTCTACATGACGCGCAACTTTGCGTTCCCCGCTACGTTGACCGAGTATGGCTTTGTCAGCAATCCAACCGAGTATAAGCTGCTTATCAGTGATGAAGGACAGGCGGCGATGGCACGGGGGACGGTGGAGGCAATCATCAAGTTTTTCCAAAGCCGGTATAGCTCCTCCTCCTCCGGCACCGAGTCTACCGGTTCCCTCCCGTCGGTGGCGGTAACGGGGGTAACGCTTAATACCACGAAGGTGAGCGTAGAGGTTGATAAGACCTATCAGCTAACCGCCACCGTCACGCCGGAGGATGCCACTAACAAAAAGGTAAAGTGGGTAAGCTCCAATACCGCCATCGCCACCGTGGATGAAAACGGGCTGATTAAAGCGGTAAAGACCGGAAGCGCCACCATTACCTGCACCACAGAGGATAAAGGCAAAAGCGCAAAGGTTGCCGTTACGGTTGTGCAGCCCATTGCGGTAACGCTCAATCAATCGGAGGTTAGCGTAGAGACGGGCAAAACCTATCAGCTCATCGCGTCCATCAAGCCCGATAACGCCGCAAACAAGAATGTCACCTGGTCAAGCTCCGACCCGTCGGTTGCCACAGTGGATACCCGCGGTCTGATTCGGGCGGTAAAGCCCGGCAGTGTGACCGTTACCTGCACCACAGAGGATCAAGGCAAAACCGCTGTCGCCGCCGTAACGGTTACTCCCGCGGCGGGGTCGCAGGTGGCCTCGGTTTCGCTGGATGTCTCCGAGGCGAGCCTTGTGAAGGGCGAGACCGCCGGGCTGATGGCGACGGTACTGCCCGATACCGCGGCGAACAAGAAAGTGACATGGTCAAGCTCCAACACCTCGGTGGCGTCGGTAAATGCGAACGGCATCGTCACTGCGGTAAACACAGGCAACGCGACCATAACGGTCACGACAGAGGATGGCGGCAAAACCGCGCAATGCAGGGTGACGGTAACCGAGCCGGCGAGCGGGGTCACCGGCGTATCGCTTGATATCACCTCACTCACGCTCGCGGTGGGAGCCGAGCAAAAGCTCTCCGCCACCGTCGAGCCGAGTACCGCCGCGAACAAAAACATCACCTGGGAAAGCTCGGATACCTCCGTCGCAACCGTCGCCGAAAACGGGATGGTGAGGGCATTGGCGGCGGGTGAGGTGACGATTACGGTTAAAACTGTTGATGGCTCCTATACCGCAACCTGCACAGTAGTGGTGGGTGCGGTAGCGACGCCTTAAAGGCTTCGGTGCATTGAGCAAAAAAATGCGATTAGCAGGTACATACCCCCGTTATCCGGAAGGTCTTTTTTCTCCGGATAACGGGGGTATGTTGCCCTCTTTATACGGAATTTTCTCGGTTTTGAGCGTAATTTTACGGTCAGATTTCATTTGACGAGTCAAGTGATTGTTAGTATAATGAAAGAATACGCAGGAATTTTCTTGCCGCATCGCGCTTGCCAGCGTGCGGCGGATCCGCAGAACGATTGGATTGGGGAAACAGCGCAACCATGAAAAAGCACAATACACAAGCGGTCAGCGCCGAGGAGCTTGCGCGGCAGGACGAGTTTGCGCGCCGCGTTTTTGAAATAAACGAGGAGCATTTTACCAAAACCGGCGTACAGCGGCTGGCGCTCACCCACAGCTATGGCTGTCAGCAAAACGTTTCGGACGGGGAGCGCCTCAGCGGTCAGCTAGCTCGGATGGGCTATGGCTTTACGCAGGATGCCGACGAGGCCGACTTTATTCTGTACAACACCTGCGCGGTGCGGGAGCACGCCGAGGATCGCATCTTTGGCAATGTAGGTGAGCTTAAGCACAACAAACGCCGCAAGCCGGATATGCTCATTGCGGTGTGCGGCTGCATGATGCAGCAGGAGCAGGTTGCCGAAAAAATACGCAAGCATTATCCGTACGTTGACCTGATCTTTGGCACCTACGCGGGCCATCGCCTGCCGGAGCTGATTTACACCTGCCTGACCAAACGCAAGCCGGTGGTGGATATTACAGAGCGTCAAGGGGTGCTGGCAGAGGGGCTGCCGGTGCGGCGGGATACACAGGTGAAGGCGTGGCTGCCCATTATGTACGGCTGCGATAACTTTTGTAGCTTTTGCATTGTGCCCTATGTGCGCGGGCGGGAACGTTCCCGCCTCAGCGCGGATATACTGACCGAGGCAAGGGAGCTTGTGGGCGCCGGATACAAGGAGATGATGCTGCTCGGGCAGAATGTCAACTCCTACGGCAAGGGTCTGGAAGGCGAGCTGTCCTTCGCGGGGCTTTTGCGTGAGGTAAACGCCATAGAGGGCGATTTTCGCGTGCGTTTTATGACAAGCCACCCTAAGGATGCCACGGAGGAGCTGTTTCGGGCAATTGCCGACAGCCCAAAGATAGAACGGCACATCCATCTGCCGGTGCAAAGCGGCAGCGACCGCATTCTTTCGGATATGAACCGGAGATACACAAGCGGGCAGTACCTTGAAAAGATATCCCTTGCCCGCGGTATCATCAAGGATGTGTCGTTTACCAGCGACATTATCGTAGGCTTTCCCGGCGAGACCGAAAAGGACTTTTTAGAAACGCTGGAGCTTGTCAAGACGGTAGGCTACGACGCGTTGTACACCTTTATCTATTCCCGGCGCACCGGCACGCGCGCGGCGGAGCTTCCAGACCCCGTCAGTCACAAGGAAAAAACCGGATGGTTTGCCGAGCTGTTAAAGGTGCAAAATGAAGTTGCAAGAGCACGCAACCGGGCGAGGATTGGTAAAACCGTGCGCGTGCTTGCCGAGACGCAGGGACGGTCGGGTGAGGGAGCCCTTTCAGGCAAAACCGAGCACGCCGTCAATTGTGAGTTTACAGCCCCCGCCCAACGGATGGGAACCTTTGTGGATGTGCGCGTGACGGGAGCCGAAAACTGGTCGCTGATGGGCGAGATGGCTTAAGAACTATATATTTACGGTTATCGATATAGATACCCGAAAGACTCAGGAGCCCATAGGCGTGCAGCAAAAAAACAGGTAACGTTTTACACGGCGTTTTGGGTATGCTAAAATTAGTTTATAGCTTAGAAAGGGAAGGTATTTAAGATGCAGGAGATTATTACGGCAGTCAAGGAGCTTGGCAAGCTTATTCAGGCAAATGAGTCCTATAAAGTTATGGAGGTTGCAAGAGAGCAGGTAGACAACGACGACGAGCTGCAAAAGGCCATCGGCGAATTTACCCTCTCAAAGCAGGCCCTCAATCAGGAGATTTCCAAGGAGCCGCGGGACGAAGAGAAGATTAAGGAATACGACGACCGGATCCGGGCGCTGCACAAGGAGATTATGCAAAACCCCAACATGACGGCATTTGATAACGCGAAGAACGACTTTGACGAGGTAGTGGGAAAGATTAACCAAATATTAACCGCCTCCATCAACGGCTTTGATCCCGAAACTGCCGACCTCGAGCACAACTGCGGCGGCGGGTGCTCGTCCTGCTCGGGCTGCCATTAACCCATACTAAATCATGCCTATAAAGCCGTAAGCAATGCGGCGATAAACGGAGGTAAAACCGCGCAGCGGCATCGTTTCGCGTCGGTGTGCGATTTTATTTATCGGCTCTTTATGGCGAAGGAAACAGCGGCGACGTTTTTGCCTTCATAAAAACGGGTTTTTGCATACAGCGAGGGGAAAGGGGACAAGGTGCTTTGGCGGAGCTATCACCCATGATGCAGCAGTACAGCGACATCAAGAGTAAGCATCAGGATTATATCCTGTTTTTTCGTCTCGGGGATTTTTACGAGATGTTTTTTGACGATGCCGTCACCGCGTCCAAGGAGCTGGAGCTGGTTTTAACCGGAAGAGACTGCGGGCAGGAGGAGCGCGCCCCCATGTGCGGCGTGCCATACCACAGCTGCGAGGGCTACATCGCGCGGCTGATTAAAAAGGGCTACAAGGTGGCGGTCTGCGAGCAGACCGAGGACCCCGCCGCGGCAAAGGGCATTGTTCGCCGCGAGGTGGTGCGCATCATCACCCCCGGTACGGTCATCGAAAGCAGTATGCTAAACGAAGGGGAGAACAATTACCTTTCGGTCATCTTCCTTGAGGGAAATCGGGCGGGTGCCGCCTATTCCGACATCACCACGGGGGAGATTCACCTCACCGAGCTGACGGATGACGACATTGAGGAGGCCGTGGTCAACGAAACGGGACGCTTTGCCCCTAGTGAGATGCTCCTGAGCGCTGGTGCTGCAGGGAAAAAACGGCTGGTTTCCTTTTTAAAGGACAGCATCTCCTGTGTCGCGACGGTGCTGCCTCAGGAGTTTTTTGAGGCAGAGGCGTGTACACAGCGTGTACTGAAGCATTTTAGCAAGCAGGAGCTCGCTAACCTGCAGTTAGAGGACAAGCCCTATGCGGTTGCGGCGCTGGGCGCGCTGCTTGCGTACCTCTCGCAAACCCAAAAAAGCGCCCTGGCACGGCTGATAACCCTTAACCTATACGGCATCAGCCAATATATGAACCTGGATGTTACCGCACGGCGGAATCTGGAGCTGACCGAGACCATGCGCACGCGGGATAAAAAGGGCTCGCTGCTGTGGGTGCTTGACCGCACAAAAACCGCAATGGGCAAGCGGCTGATAAAAAACTACATTGAGCAGCCCCTTTTAAACCCGGCGACCATCGAAAAACGCCTCAACGGGGTGGAGGAGCTGTATCAGGATCCCATCCTGCTTGGGGATGTGCGGGAACGCCTTGAGGGCGTATACGATCTTGAGCGCATTATGACGCGCATTGTCTACGGCAGCGCAAGCCCTCGGGAGCTTCGTTCCCTCGCATATACCGCCCAGCGGCTGCCCGCCTTGCGGGAGCGTATCGCAAGCACGGTCTCCCGCCTTTTGCAAGAGATTACCCGGGAGCTTGACCCGCTGGAGGATATCGCCGCGCTTGTAGAGGCCGCTATCGCCGATGATCCGCCCGTTACCGTTAAGGACGGCGGGGTTATCCGCGCAGGCTACAACGCGCAGGTGGATGAGTACCGCGATATCATTCGAAATGCCAAGGAGTATATCGCAGAAATCGAACGCAAAGAAAAGGAACGGACGGGAATTAAAACCCTTAAAATCGGTTACAATAAGGTTTTTGGGTATTATCTTGAGGTCTCGCGCAGCTATTCCGAGCAGGTTCCCGCCGAGTACATTCGCAAGCAAACCCTTTCAAACGGAGAGCGGTATATTACTGAGGAATTAAAGGAGCTGGAGGCGCGGGTGCTCGGCGCAAGCGAACGCATCATCGCGCTGGAGGGGCAGCTGTTTGCCGAGGTGAGAAGCACCGTGGCCGCCGAGCTGCACCGCATTCAGCGCACGGCGCGCGCCGCCGCGCGGCTTGATGTGCTGTGTTCCTTTGCTATGGTATCCCGAGAGCGGGGGTACACCAGACCAGAGGTGGATGCCGGCGGAGAAATTCGCCTCGAGGAGTCCAGACATCCGGTGGTGGAGGCCATTCTGCCCGACAGCGCGCCCTTTGTATCGAACAACGCGCAGCTGGATATGGACGAAAACCTGGTCGCCATTATCACAGGACCGAATATGGCGGGCAAATCCACCTATATGCGCCAGGTTGCCGTGAATGTACTTATGGCTCAAATCGGCTGCTTTGTCCCCGCCAAAAGCGCTAAAATCGGCATTGTGGACAGCATTTACACCCGGGTGGGAGCCTCCGACGATCTTGCCACGGGGCAATCCACCTTTATGGTGGAGATGAACGAGGTTGCTCACATCCTCAAAAACGCCACCGCTAAAAGCCTGATTATTCTGGATGAGATTGGGCGGGGCACCTCAACCTATGACGGCATGAGCATCGCCCGCGCGGTGCTAGAGTACATCGCAAGCAAACGGCGGTTAGGGGCAAAAACACTGTTTGCCACCCACTACCATGAGCTGACAGAGCTTGAGCAGAGCGTGGCGGGGGCGCGCAACTACAGTATTGCCGTGAAAAAGCGGGGCGATGATATCACGTTTTTACGCCGCATCGTACGGGGTGCCGCGGATGACAGCTATGGCATTGAGGTCTCGAAGCTTGCGGGTATCCCCGACAGCGTGATATCCCGGGCGAAGGAGATTCTAAAAGGGCTGGAGGCCGCCGCCTTGGCGGGAGCTGCCGAAAAGCCGCCGGAGCTGCAAAACACCGGGGAGGAACCCGCCCAGCTGAGCTTTGAGGCAAACCACAGCAATGCAGTGCTGGAACGCCTGCGGCAGATGGACATGGACACCCTGACACCCATCGAGGCGCTAAACGCCCTTTATTCCATTAAAGCTATGCTAAAGTAGGACAGAAAGTGACTTCACCGTCGCTTTGCCATACACCGAAAGGCGGGACGCATCCATGAACCGAATTACCGTATTGCCAAAGCAGGTCGCCGAGCTGATCGCGGCGGGCGAGGTGGTGGAGCGCCCCGCTTCGGTGATTAAGGAGCTGATGGAAAACGCCATCGACGCGGGAGCGTCAGTGATTACGGTGGAGATTAAGGATGGCGGTGTAAGCTATCTGCGCGTGACAGACGACGGCAGCGGCATTCTGCGCGTGGACGTTCCAAATGCCTTTGTCAGCCACGCCACCAGCAAGATTGTGGGCGCGGAGGATCTCGACCGCATCGGCACACTGGGCTTTCGTGGGGAAGCGCTCGCGTCCATCGCCGCCGTTTCCCGCATAACCCTTTTAACCAAAGCAAAGGAAGAGCTTGCGGGTACGCAGGCGCTTTTAGAGGGCGGTACTCTGGTTTCTGTGGAGGATGCCGGGTGCCCCGAGGGCACCACCATCATGGTGCGCGACCTGTTTTTTAACACCCCCGCGCGCATGAAATTCTTAAAAAAGGATGTTGCCGAGGCAAATGCCGTCGCCGCCTGTGTACAGCGGGTGGCGCTCTCGCATCCCGAAATATCCTTCCGCTTTATCCGCGAGCAGCGCACGGTGCTGCATACGGCGGGGGATGCAAGCCTATTATCCTGTGCCTACGGCGTATTTGGCAGGGAGTTTGCGGCAGGGCTTGTCGCCGCGGAGTATGTGCATGAGGGCATAAAGGTTCATGGGCTGGTGTCCCGCCCGGAGGATAGCCGTGCCACCCGCGCCATGCAGCACTTTTTTGTCAACGGACGCTTTGTGCGCACCCGCACCGCAATGGCGGCGCTGGAGGAAGGCTTTAAAGGTGATTTGATGGTGGGGCGCTTCCCCTCCTGTATTTTAAACCTGGAGCTTCCTTATGACGCGGTGGATGTAAACGTGCATCCCGCGAAGATAGAGGTTCGCTTTGTCAACGAGCGGGCGGTGTTCGACGCGGTGTACTTCGCGGTTAAAAACGCCCTGTCGGTTTCCGCCGCGCCGCCCAAGGTAGAGGCAAAAACCCCGAAGCTCACCCATGCCATGCAAGCCCCGCCTCCCAAAGAAACCGCAGAGCAGCAGCGCATTCCCTTTCGAGAAATGCCTGCGCAGCCGGATCATGCTTACACAAAACCGCCCGCCTTTGAACGAATGACCGCGGGTCAGTACGTTAAGGCGGCCGGCGGCGAGTCCCCGCTCACGCTGCGGGACACCGCCCAGCCGGCGTATGGAAGGCTGCCTAGTTCCCACGACGCTCCTGCCGTCGGCTCATCCTCTCAGGCGGCGCCCCCCGCCAAGGCATGGGTGCATACGGAGGAAACCGCTCCCGCGCCGAAGGCGGTAAGTGTACCGGAGGCCTTGCGGCCGCCGTTGGTGGAAAAGCCCGACTCACCGCCCGCAAGGCTGATTGGCGAGGCATTTGACACCTACATACTTCTGGAGCGCGACGGCGAAATACTGGCGGTGGATAAGCACGCCGCCCACGAACGCATGATTTACGAGCAACTAAAGGCGCAAAACCGAGCACTTTCCTCCCAGACGCTGCTTTCTCCCGTCACGGTAACCCTGGCGGGGGAGGAGTATTCCGCCCTGACCGAAAACCTACCCAAGCTTGCCGAGGCGGGGTTTCATCTTGAGGATTTCGGCGGTGGCAGTATCTTAGTGCGTGAGTTTCCGCTGGAGCTTGCCAAAGAGGAGATTGCCGCCGTGTTAAGCGAACTTGCCGACAACCTGCTGCGGGGAAAGCGGAGCATTACCCCCCATGTCATAGACGAGCTTTATCATTCCATAGCCTGCCGTGCGGCCATAAAGGCCAGAGACCGGTCGGATATTGCGGAGCTTCAAAGACTTGTGGACATGCTGTCGGAGAACAGCGAGCTTCGCCACTGCCCCCACGGCCGCCCCGTTGCGGTTGCCATTGAAAAAAAGGAGCTGGAAAGACGTTTTGGCAGACAGTAGCACCCCCAAAAGCCCGCTGCCGCTGGTAGCCGTCGTGGGGCCCACCGCCTCCGGTAAAACCGCCCTGTCCCTTGGTCTTGCAAGGCGTCTGCGGGGTGAAATCGTATCCGCCGACTCCATGCAGATTTATCGGGGGATGGATATCCAGACCGCGAAGCCCTCCAAGGCTGAGATGGGGGAGATTCCCCATCATCTAATCGGGGTGCTTGGGACGGAGGAAAGCTGCTCCGTGGCACAGTATCAAGCCCTAGCGAAGGCGGCTATCGCCGATATCCACGCGCGGGGGCGGCTGCCGCTTTTGGTGGGCGGCACCGGCCTGTATGTCGGCGCGGTGGTGGATAACACCCTGTTCGGCGAAATGGAGTTTGACCCCGCGCTTCGCGCACGCCTCACCCGCGAGCTGGAGACGCTTGGAGGGGAGCCTATGCTGGAGAGGCTGCGGGTTATTGATCCCGCGGCCGCGCAAAAGCTGCACCCGAACAATACCCATCGCATTATCCGGGCGCTGGAGGTTTACGAAACCACCGGCAAAACCCTCAGCGCGTTCTGGGCCCAATCCCATGAGAAGCCCTCGCCCTATCAAACCATTATGCTTGGGGTCACCTTCCGTGACAGGGCAAGGCTCTATGAGAGAATAGACCGCCGCGTGGAGGAGATGCTGGAGAATGGCCTGCTGGAGGAGGTGTGCGCCCTTCGCACGCAAACCCTTTCCGCTACCGCGCGGCAGGCCATCGGCTGCAAGGAGCTTGCGGGGTGGTTTGGCGGAGTGCTGTCCCTGCCCGAAGCGGTGGAAAACCTAAAGCGCCAGACCCGCAGGTATGCGAAGCGCCAGCTTACCTGGTTTGGCCGTGATGAGCGCGTGCAATGGCTTTACCAAGAGGATGGCGATACGCTGGACAAGGCCGTGCGCCTGATTGCGGACATGTTGCAAGCTTTGGACCATCGCGCCTGATTATCCGGCCCGTTAGTTCGTACCCGTAACAAGAAAACCCACGCCAACCGGCTCAACTTAGAAGAAATATACGGAGGATGCTAACATGCAAAAGCAGATGAACCTGCAAGACGTATTTTTGAATCAGGCGCGCAAAGAGCGGATTCCCCTCACTATTTTTCTCACCAACGGCTTTCAGTTTAAGGGAATGGTGCGGGGGTTTGACAGCTTTACCGTCATCCTCGATTGTGACGGCAAGCAAAACCTTGTGTACAAGCACGCTATTTCCACCATCATACCCGGCAAAAGCATCAGTATTCTCGATCAGGCCGCCGAAGAACGGTAATGCCCGCGGATGGACAGGCAGGCTGTAGCGGCTAGATATATAAATTAACGCTGCGTTCCGGCGCGTCGGGGGGGGGTGGAGGCATATGAACCGAATCCTGTATAAACTGCTTTACACGATTGTGGGTGTGGTGCTGATACTGGTGCCGGGCGTGCATGCCTGCAACAGCTTTGCCGAGCCATACCAAAGCGAAACCGCCTATGAGTATATACAGCCCGACTTTATAACGGCGCGGGGCATTGCGGTAAGGGATGAAACCGTGCTGAGAACCGCGGAAAGCGGGGTTTTTAGCTACCTGTTTGAAGACGGGGGCAAGGTTTCGCGGAACATGAATGTGGCGGAGATATACAAAAGTGAAGCGGACGCCGCCAACGAGACCGCCATTCAGCGGCTGGAAAAGGAGATAGCCTCTCTGGAGCTTGCCCAAGACCCCGCGCGGGCGGATTATGTAAACGCGCAGGTACTCAGCAGCCAGATCAATCAAACGCTCTCCCATATTGTGTCCGTATCTGACAGCCGCAGCATGGGGGAGCTGCAAGCACTCAAAGATCGTTACGTTATGCTCATAAACACCCGCCAGATCGCCACGGCGCGGGCGGAGGATTTTGAACCGCGGATTGCGTCGCTAAAGGCACAGGTACAGAGCCTGAAAAGCGCTAACCCGCAGAAGGTTGCTTCGGTTACCGCCGCCGCGCCCGGCTATTTTGTCAGCGTCGCCGACGGTTGGGAGAGCGCGCTTACCATCGCGGGTCTTAAAGACCTTACGCCCGATACCCTTGGGAGAATGCTTGTTTCGGGCAGTCCCTCTCCGCCGCTAACGGGAACAGTGGGCAAGATTGTCAACAGCTTTGAATGGTATTACGCGGTATTGGTTCCAAACAAGACCGCGCAGCGGTTTTCCAAGGAGCAAAGTGTTACGGTGAGATTCCCCTATCTTTCGGATGATACCCACACCGCAGTGGTGGATCGGATTTATTCCGGGGAGGAGAACACCACGGTGGTGCTGCGGTTTAACGAGATAAACGCACGCCTATGCACCCTCCGTTCGGAGGAGGTGGAGATCGTGTTCTCTTATTACCGTGGACTGAAGGTGCGGGACGACGCCCTTCGTTTTCAGGAAACCCAACCGGGTGTTTATACCATTAACTCCGCCGGTATCAGCTTTAAAAAGGTGGATATCCTGTTTTACGGAGATGGCTTTGTGCTGTCAAGAATTCCCGCTGATACTGACGCTGCCGCGCGGGATTACCTGCGCCTGTATGACCAGATGGTGATCTCGGGCAGAGAGCTGTACCAGCAGGCGCTGACAAAGAGCAACGCTTCCGCAAAGGGCGCTTCGTCCCAGAAGGAATCGTCCTCCTCCTCGCTATAGGTACACGATGATTGCGCGGTTGTATTTGCCGGCAGCCGCGCGCCAAATTGGATGGGATTGATATTGGACAATCGACACCAAATGCGCTACAATAGATAACATAGCCAAAACCTAGGCTACCGTTTCCTTATACCATGCTGTTTGCCGTTGTTAATCATTACACCAAACGCCTTGCCTATGGTTTTTGTCGCAGAATAATACAGCCATTTCTACAAGTTTATCGAAAAATCGTGCGAGGCATTGCCCGCGCCCCATTGTAAGCGGACTGTACGCCTACCGATTCACACTCGTCATGGGGATTTTGCTCGAAACATATTTGTTGACATCTATGCTGAAAAAATAGATAATAACAGATAGGAACAATCGTTTTTTTGACTATTTCTACCGGAGCGCACTAAACCGGGCTGCTCCGGTTGCGGTGATATGTGAGCGGACTGCTTTCGCGCAGGCATAGCCCGCGCTTGGTTTTGGAGTGCCGCAATTCCTTATTTTTGAAAACAGAATGGACGCAGAGCGTTTGGAGGGGTTTGCACATGAGTTTCATGGACAAGTTTAAGAATATCATGGGTGTACCTACGGATGAGTACGACTACAGGGATGAAGAAATGCCAATCGGACGCTCCGAAAGGGCCGAGCGTCCCTCCTCGGATGGATTTTACGACGAGCCGTCAGGGAAAAAGAACAAGGTCGTCAACATCCATACAACGACGCAGCTGCAAGTGGTGCTTGTTAAGCCCGAACGCTTTGACGACGCAAGCTCGGTGGCCGACCACCTTAACGCAAAGCGCACGGTTGTGCTCAATCTAGAGTCCGCCAACAAGGATGTTTCGCGGCGCATGATTGATTTTCTGAGCGGTGTCGCATACGCGAACAACGGGCAGATTAAGCGCGTGGCAAACAGTACGTTTATTATTACGCCGTACAATGTCGACATCATGGGCGACCTGCTTGACGAGCTCGAGAGCAGCGGCGTGTTTTATTAATAGATTGACTACTATGAATACAACCTCACAGCAGGACAAAATATTGGCGGCAAGGGTCGCCGATGCCGTAACTATTGCACAAAAGCGGCATCAAACTAAATTCATCGGCTATTTGGGCGAGCATGAGGCCGCCTATGCTGCCGGTGTCGCGCGTTCGCTTGATCATACGCCCGTTCGTATGTTCGGCGGGTATGAAGGCGCTTCGCGCGTGTTTTTAGGTGTGTTTTCTCAGTACGATGAGCCGATGGACGAGCTGTTTCCCATCTTTCCCGTTACGTTTATTCTCGGTGCACACATGACGACAGCCCTCTCTCACCGCGATTATCTCGGGGCGCTTTTAAACCTTGGGCTTTCCCGCGACAGCGTAGGCGATATTATTACCCAGGAGTCAGGCGCAGTCGCGTTTTTAAATGAAAGTGCGGCGGCGCTGGCGGTTTCAGAGCTTGCTAAGGTGGGTGGCGCGGGGGTTAAGGTGCAAAAAGGAATACCAACCGGCTTTGCGCCCGAAAAACGCTTTGAGACATTCGACGGTGTCGTCGCCTCCGAACGGCTTGATTGTGTGGTGGCATTAGTGACCCGCCTAAGCCGCGAAAAGGCAGCACAGCTCATAGAATCGGGGCTTGTGGGTTTAAACGGACGCGAGCAGGACAATATTTCTTACAGGATGGCGGGGGGAGATACCTTTTCCATTCGGGGATACGGCAAGTTTGTGTACGACGGCATCTCGGGTACAACAAAAAAGGGAAGAGCGCACATATTGCTTAGAAGATACACCTGACGAATGCCCGCGCGTGGTATCAAATAAACGGATATCGGAGTAAAGGCGGGCGAGACCGAAAGAGCATGAATAAGCAGGGAGGTTTGCGCAATGCTTTCACCCGGGGATATTAACACAAAAAAGTTTGAAAAAGCGGCGTTCGGCTATCGTGCCGACGATGTGGATCATTATCTTACAGCCATTGCGGAGGAATACGCAAGGGTCATGCATGAAAACGACGAGCTGGAAAAAAAGCTTGGTTCTATGGCGGTAAAGATAGAGGAATACCAGCAGCAGGAAAAAAGCCTGAGCGCCGCGCTGCTAGGCGCACAAAAGATGAGCGACCAGCTCCTAAACGAAGCCAAGGAAAAGGTTACACAAATTATCGGCGAGGCGAACTCCCGCGCGCAAAAGATTATTGAAAGCGCGCAGGCGGAGGTTCAACGCGAGCGAAGCGAGCTGCTGCGCGTTCAGCAGGAGATTTCAACGTTTAAAAACAAGCTTCTTTCCATGTACAAATCACAAATCGACCTCATCAAGGCTCTGCCCGATGCAGACAGGTCGCGCAGAGAGGAACCCAAGGCGGAGGAGAAACGTTTTGTGTACAACAACGTGCAGGAGGTTGAAGAGGTTAGCGCCGTAGTGCAGGAGACTGACAGCGTGCTGACTCAAAAGCCCGCCGAGCCCTCTCAAATAAGGGCTGCGGGCGCGCCCAAGGGCTTTGTTCCCAACCTTGCGGATGATGAGATTGCCAACAGCGTTTACCAGCCCTCCTTCGGGGCAAAGAATGAAAAGACGGAAAAGCCTGCCGGGATAACCATTCCCTTTGAAAGTGCGAAGGCGGACGAGGTGAAGCTTGCGGCCGACACCTCCTCTAAGTTCGGGGAGCTGAAATTCGGCGCGGCTTACGACTTTAACCGCGATACGGGCTTTGGTGCAGGCAAACGAAAGAAGCACTAAAGCAGCTTTGCCGCGAATGTGGTTAAATGCCGAAAATACCCGCAACCATATACAATGAAAAAACCAAAACAGAAACCTGCGACGGCGGTTTCTGTTTTGTGATTTTTATGAAATGTATACTAATGGTATTATTTGCGACAATATTTGCATATTGAATGCTAATGTGCCAGACTTATCTACCTAAATCTACCTAAAGCGCGATTTTTGCGCGCAAGGCCATAGCCGATCGCGCAGAGTCAATATGCTATCCCCGTATTAAAAAGTAACCACTAAAGCAGTGCGGCACATAAAACTGCATTGTCAGGTAACGTTTTACAACGGGAATAGTGTTTAGATACTACATCTTCTGGAGGCTGTCGAAATTATCAATACCATAAACGCCCCGGACTTTTAAGGAGAGAATTAGTAAATGCCACAGGATTACAACGGCACATTGAATCTGCCGAAAACCGAGTTTTCCATGAGGGCGGCTCTGCCCCAGAGGGAGCCGGAGATGCTCAAAAAAATGGAGGAGGAACGCCTCTATTACAAGATGGTGGACAGAAACGCGGGCAAGCCCCTGTATGTTCTCCATGACGGCCCTCCCTATGCCAACGGCGATATTCATCTGGGTACGGCGCTTAACAAGGTATTAAAGGATATTATTGTCCGCTACAAAAACATGGCCGGCTTTCAGTCCCCTTATGTTCCGGGCTGGGACACCCATGGCTTACCCATCGAGCTAAAGGCAATGAAGAAGATTGGGGCGCAGAACCTGGGCTCCCCCGTAGAGCTTCGCCGCCATTGCCGCGAGTTTGCGCTCTCCTATATGGAGAACCAGAAGGTACAGTTTAAGCGTTTGGGTGTGCTGGGTGATTACGAAAACCCCTACCTGACGCTGACCCCCGATTTTGAGGCAAAGCAGATCGAGGTTTTTGGCGAGATGGCAAAAAAAGGGTACATCTACAAGGGACTAAAGCCCGTGTACTGGTGCCCCGAGTGCCAGACGGCCCTTGCCGAGGCGGAGATTGAATATGCCGAGGACCCCTGTTACTCCATCTACGTCAAGTTTGCCGTTAAAAACGGCAACGCCGCGTTGGAGAAGCTTGGGGTGGAGCCTTACAAAACCTTCTTCGTTATCTGGACCACCACCACCTGGACGCTGCCCGGCAACGTGGCAATCTGTCTTGGGCCGGAGTATGAATACTGCGCGGTTAAGGCAAACAGTGAGTATTATATCATGGCAAAGGAGCTTGCCGCCGGCGCGATGAAGGCCGCAAAGATCGGCGAATATGAGATTTTACCCGGTACGGTAATGGGTTCTGAGCTTGAGCGCGTGGTAACCGCGCATCCCTTTCTTGACCGCGACTCCCTGGTCATCGTAGGCGACCACGTCACGCTGGAGAGCGGTACGGGCTGCGTACACACAGCTCCCGGTCACGGTGTAGAGGACTTTGAGGTATGCCGCAATTACCCCGAGCTGCCCATCGTGGTTCCCGTGGATTCTTTGGGTGTGCTGACTAAGGATGCGGGCGAGTTCGCGGGTTTTACCACCGAGGACGCGAACAAGAAGATTGCCGCAAGGCTTGAGGCGACCGGCAATCTTTTTGGCATTGAGAAAATCATCCACCAATACCCCCATTGCTGGCGCTGCAAGAGCCCTATCCTGTTCCGCGCCACAGAGCAGTGGTTCTGCTCCGTGGATGGCTTTAAGGAGGATGCCCTGAAGGCCATCCGTTCGGTGGAGTGGATTCCCGCCTGGGGCGAGGGGCGCATCGAAAATATGGTGCGCGACCGCAGTGACTGGTGCATTTCGCGCCAGCGCACCTGGGGCGTTCCCATTCCCATCTTCTATTGCTCCGATTGCGGGAAGTATGTTGTTACCGATGAGAGCATTAAAGCGGTATCCGACCTGTTTGCCAAGGAAGGCTCCGACGCGTGGTATACCCACGACGCCATGGAGATTCTGCCCGCCGGCTTTACCTGCCCCCATTGTAGCGGAAAAGCCTTTACCAAAGAAAACGACATTATGGATGTTTGGTTTGATTCCGGCGTTTCTCACGCGGCGGTGCTTAAGGTGCGCGATAACCTGAAATGGCCCGCCGACCTGTATCTGGAGGGAGCCGACCAGTACCGCGGATGGTTCCAGTCCTCGCTGTTGACCTCGGTTGCGTGGAAGGGGCAGGCCCCGTATCAGGCGGTTTGCACCCACGGCTGGGTAGTGGACGGCGAAGGACGCAAGATGAGTAAATCCGTGGGCAATGGCATTGCGCCGGAGGATATCATCAAGGAATACGGCGCGGATGTGCTGCGCCTGTGGGTTGCGTCGTCGGATTATCACGCAGACATCCGCATTTCCAAGGATATTCTAAAGCAGCTTTCCGAGGTTTACCGTAAAATACGCAATACCGCTCGATATATTCTCGGCAATCTCTATGACTTTGCCCCCGACACCGACGCCGTTGCCTATGACGAGCTGGCCGAGCTTGACAAATGGGCGCTTATGCGTATGGATGATGTGGTACAAAAGTCGGTAGAGGCCTACGACCGTTTTGAGTTTCATATTGTCTACCATACGCTGCACAACTTTTGCGTGGTGGATATGTCGAACTTTTATCTTGATGTTATCAAGGATCGCCTGTATGTAGAAGCGCCCGACAGCAAGGAGCGGCGCTGTGCGCAGACGGCGATGTTCCATATTTTATCCTCCCTCACGCGGTTGCTTGCTCCAATCCTCGGCTATACCGCGGATGAAATTTGGAGCTTTATGCCAGCCTCCTCCGGAATTACCCCGGGCAGTGTGTTGTTTAACGACATGCCAAAGCCCATTCGCGATGCCTACGACCCCGCGTTTGTGGAGAAGTGGGAGAAGCTGAACCTGTTGCATGACGATGTGAAAAAGGAGCTTGAGAATTTACGAGCCCAGAAGCTCATCGGCAAATCGCTTGACGCGAAGCTTACCCTGTACGCCACTGGTGAGGCATTCAATTTTGTGCAGTCGGTGCAGGAGCTGCTGCCTACCATCTTTATTGTATCTCAGGTTGAGGTGGTTAACGGTGAGGGCGGCGATATGAAGGGCGAGTTTGAGGGTGTTTCGGTGACGGCGGTTCGTGCCGACGGGGAGACCTGTGTGCGCTGCCTTTCTCACAGCACGACGGTGGGCGGGAATACCACCCATCCCGAGCTTTGCGACCGCTGCTCCGGTATTGTGCAAAAGCTGTAATCACATTACACATCTTACGCCGGGGTGATTCCCTGCGTAAGATGTATCTTTTGTCTGTTGCTTTTTACCGCGAGCGCGCAATTGTTCAAAATGCACAAGCTGCACAGTTGCGCACGGCGGTGCCTGCGCACATTCCCGCAACCTCATTTTCATCGCAGTGGAGGTTTTTATGGTTTATATCGCGTTAGGAGCGGCGGTTTTGCTCATTGCCGCCGACCAGCTTTTAAAATATTTGGTGCTTGAGGGTCTTACCAAGGTTGTAACGCTGCCGCTGATACAGGACGTACTGCACCTAACCTATGTTGAAAACAGGGGCGCCGCGTTCGGCATCTTTCAGGGCCAGCGCTGGCTGCTCATCGGGGTTACCTCGGCGGTGCTCCTTGGCATTACCGTTTATTTGCTGATGGGAAAAATCAAGGATAAGATACCCGTCTGGGGTACGGCGCTTATCCTTGCTGGCGGTGCGGGGAACCTCATAGACCGCGCCACCAGGGGCTTTGTGGTGGATTACGTTGATTTTCGGCTCATCAATTTTTATGTGTTCAATCTGGCGGATGCCTGCGTATGTGTGGGCGTCGGTCTGGTGATACTCTATCTGCTGATTTTGGAACCGCTGGCGCTAAAGCGAAAAAAGCATTCGGATGAGGCGGCTCCCGACGGAGGAAACAGTGAGCAGGTCTGAGCGGTTTCTGGTAAGCGATGAATATGCGGGGGCAAGGCTCGACTCGTTTTTACGAGTAGTTGTGACCGATCTGTCGCGTTCCCAAGCGCAGAAGCTCATTGACGGTCGTATGGTAACCGTCAACGGCATGTCTCAGAGCAAGAACCATAAGCTGAGCGCAGGGGATGCGGTATTGGTGCGCTATTTGGAACCCACGCATCTCGAAAACCTGCCTGAGGCCATTGCCTTGGATATTCTGTATGAGGATGACGATATCATTGTGGTCAACAAGCCAAAGGGTATGGTGGTGCATCCCGCGGCGGGCAACTACACCGGCACGCTGGTCAACGCCTTGCTGCACCATTGCGGCGACAGTCTTTCAGGCATTAACGGCGTCATGCGCCCGGGCATTGTACACCGCATAGATAAGGACACCAGCGGTATTTTAATGGTGGCTAAAAACGACCGTGCGCACCATTCGCTGGCAAAGCAGATTAAGGAGCATTCCTTTGTGCGCGAGTATGAAACCGTGGTGTACGGCAATATCGCAAACGATGTGGGAAAGGTTGACGCCCCCATTGGCCGCCACCCTGTGCACCGCAAAAAAATGGCGGTGACGGACAAAAACTCAAAGGAGGCCCTCACACATTACCGGGTACTTGGTCGCTACCAGGGCTTTACCCATTTAGCGGTGCGGCTGGAGACCGGCCGCACCCATCAAATACGCGTACACATGGCGTATATCGGGCATCCCGTGGCGGGTGACCCGCTTTACGGCCCTGCTAAGGTGATGCGCGATTTGCAGGGCCAGTGTTTGCACGCGCGGATTTTAGGCTTTGAACACCCAGCGACGGGCAAATGGATGATTTTTGAAAGCGAGCTGCCGGAGTATTTTACTAACTTTCTACAAAAGCTAAACGGAAAGTAATTTTTCAAAGCCCGGCAGAGAAAGGCATGGTTTTGTTTATGAAAAACAGGATTTCAGACTATCTATTGATTTCGGATATGGACGGCACGCTTCTTGACGACGAAAGGAACATCTCCGAACGAAACCTTAAAGCAATCCGGCGGTTTTGCGAAAGCGGCGGACGTTTTTCTATCGCTACCGGGCGCAGCGTGGAGTCGGTGCGTCCTTATGTCGAAAAGTTGGGGGTCAATGTCCCCGTAGTGCTGTGCAACGGCTCGATGGTGTACGACTTTGCCGACGAAAAGATTCTGCATCAGGATACGATGCCGGCCTCGGTGGAGCACAGTACCTATCGCATTATCGACCGTTTTCCTGAGCTGGGAGCCGAGGCGTATGTAGGCACTGGCATCTATGTTCTTCAAAACAACAGCTACATAAGCCGCCATAAGCTCATTGAACGCATTCGCTTTGAATACACCATCCGCGAGAACATCCCGGTTGGTTGGAACAAGGTAATCATGGCGGCCGAGATGGAGCAGCTGGGACCGGTGGAGCGGTATGCCTCATCACTGAACCTGCCCGAGGCAAGGCTTGTGAAATCCGCGCCGGAATACCTTGAGCTGTTGCCCAAATACAGCAGCAAGGGTACCGGTCTGCGGCATCTAGCCGATATCTTGGGCGTGGATATGAAAAAAACCGTGGCGGTGGGCGACTATTACAACGATGCCGAGATGATTGAGCAGGCGGGGCTGGGTGTGTTTGTTGATAATGCACCACAGGAGCTTAAGGATACTGCGGATATGGTAGTGTGTCACTACCGCGATGGCGCAGTGGCTGCGGTCATTGAGCATATCGAATCCCTGTGCCAATAGTCGGCTGCCCTGATATTTTCATGACAATATTATAAAACTAAAATAAGAACGCAAGAATTGTGTTGCGTCAAAACCACTTTCGAAGCAAAATTATAGTGGGGTGGGATGCTTACCACTAAGGCAAACTGCCCAAAGCGCATGGATAAGGGTTTATCGAACCTTTTTCAGTCATATTGCGTGGGCTGTAAGGAGCCTATCCGGACAGCCTTAACCCATTATCCTATAAAAGCTTGGATTTATCTTTTTTATGCGGATATTGGGATTAAAGCATAAACTACAGCAAGCCCACTTTTCTCAGGAAAGGAACGGTTAACACAAATGGATGAAAGCAGCAAAATCAAACTAAAGCAGACGGCGTGCCGGGTAAGGCTTGGCGCCGTGGAGGGTACCTTCCACGCAAAAAGCGGTCACCCGGGCGGCTCGCTCTCGGCGGCGGACGTGCTGACCTATCTGTATTTTCAGGGGATGAATGTTGATCCCGCCACGCCCAAAAACCCTCAACGTGACCGTTTTGTACTCTCAAAGGGTCATGCGGCGCCCGGTTTGTACTCTACGCTCGCCCAGCGCGGCTATTTCCCCGCAGAGGAGCTTAAGAGCTTAAGAAAGCCTCACGCCGTATTGCAGGGGCATCCCGACATGAAGGGTACCCCGGGTGTAGATATGACTACCGGCTCCCTTGGGCAGGGTATTTCCGCCGCCTGCGGTATGGCGCTCTCGGCAAAGCTTTCGGGCGACAGCTACCGCATCTACACACTGGTGGGCGACGGCGAGCTGCAAGAGGGCCAGGTTTGGGAGGCCTCTATGTTTGCGAGCCACCAAAAGCTTGATAATCTTTGCGTCTTTGTGGATAATAACAACCTTCAAATCGACGGCTCGGTGGATACCGTATGCTCTCCCTATCCAATCCCCGATAAGTTCCGTGCCTTCGGCTTTCACGTTATCGAAATAGACGGCCATTGCTTTGACGCGATTGAAAACGCGGTAAACGAAGCGAAAACTGTCAAAGGCAAGCCAACCGCGATTATCTGTAAGACCGTCAAGGGCAAGGGCGTTTCCTTTATGGAAAACAACGTAAGCTGGCACGGCTCCGCTCCCAACGCGGAGCAGTTTGAGCAGGCGGCGTCCGAGCTTAACAGTACGCTCGCCTCCCTTGGGGCGTAAGCAGCCACGGGTTAGCTTATGAATGCCTGTGAAAGTATTTAAAGCTTTATAGGTTTCCAGTTGCTCCGTTTTCCACCATTTCAATCCGCCGCGGCACAAGGCTAAGCAGTTTCGCGGCACCACAATTTTCAAAGAGGTTTTATGCTCTTAGGGGACATAAGGCCCGGAAAGGACATGATTCTTTCAATGGCAGATATTATTAAGAAGGCCACCAGAGACAGCTACGGCGAAGCCCTCGCCGAGCTTGGAGATACCTTAAAGGATCTAGTTGTTCTGGACGCCGACCTTGCGATGGCGACCAAAACAATCACGTTTAAGAAGAAGCACCCCGAGCGCTTTGTGGATTGCGGTATAGCCGAATCCAACATGATGGGCATTGCGGCGGGTATCGCGACCACCGGCAAGGTGGTTTTTGCCAGCACCTTTGCAATGTTTGCGGCAGGCCGCGCATTCGAGCAGGTGAGAAACTCTATTGGATACCCTCACCTGAACGTTAAGATTGGCGCGACCCACGCGGGCATCTCGGTGGGTGAGGACGGCGCCACCCACCAGTGCAATGAGGATATAGCCCTCATGCGCACAATCCCCGGCATGACGATTATAAACCCGGCGGATGATGTGGAGGCAAAGGCGGCTGTAAAGGCTGCTGCCGCCCATGACGGCCCCGTATACCTGCGTTTTGGCAGGCTTGCGGTTCCCGTGGTAAACACCTCACCCGATTACCGCTTTGAGCTTGGCAAGGGTGTGGTGCTTCGTGACGGCAAGGATGTCGCCATTATCGCCACAGGACTGATGGTTTCCGAGGCCCTTACGGCAGCCGAAACCCTTGCGGCACAGGGAATAGACGCACGGGTAATCAACATCCATACCATTAAGCCCTTGGATGAGGAGCTGGTGGTGAAGGCGGCGAAGGAAACCGGTGCTGTGCTTACCGTAGAGGAGCATAACATCATCGGCGGTCTTGGCGGCGCGGTGGCGGAGACCCTTAGCGAGCAGTGCCCCACACCCATACTGCGTGTTGGTGTGCGCGATGAGTTTGGAACCTCAGGACCTGCGGTGGAGCTGTTAAAGCTGTATGGTCT
This sequence comes from Bacillota bacterium, assembly GCA_023433405.1. GTDB lineage: Bacteria > Bacillota > Clostridia > Oscillospirales > Ruminococcaceae > Acetanaerobacterium. The sequence continues at coordinate 31,188 of JAEZCT010000041.1, forward strand.
GAGCGCCGAAAATATTGTTGAGCAAACGAAGGTTCTGCTTGAGAAAAAGGCATAACCAAAGGTTTATTATTTAAAAAAACACCGGGAATGGCTATCCAAGGCAGCCATTCCCGGTGTTACATTTTCCATACAAACTATTTCTCGTTCTCGTCCACAAACTCCTTGGCAATCTCCACATCGGTGTCCGAAAGGATGGGGGTGACGCTGCCGTCCTTCCTGCGTCTGCGAAAATTAGTAATTGCCATAGGCATGGATTTGAAAAAGGGATTTGCTTTGTCTTCTCCGTGAAGCTCTCCGTGCTGATTGCGTTTATTCATATCAATTTGCCTTCCTTCACTATTCTGGAGCTATTTGTGTTTCTAAACTTCTAAACTTTTTGAGGGCGTTCGTATTAAGCGTGTTTTTTTGTTGGAGTTTCAGTGCGCATTTCTTGAGTAGGAGGGGGGGCTCTTATACTCTTCTCCGATAAAAGTGTTGATAAAAATCCGCGCCAAAATCCATAAATTAAAAATTTCGACTTGATTTTTATACACTTTTTAATCGGATAATAGTATTACATAAAACCACGAAGACGAATAAGAAAATCCTCTTCCGATTCTACAATCTTCTCACAAAAGAGGCTTACCCGTTCAGAGCAGGGGCTATTTTGGTTCAGGCGTCTTGTAATGCCAATCAGCTCAGCGGTGACGCTGATAACCATAAGCTCTGCCGCTTTTTGGACGGTAAGCCCAGTGGCAGGAAATGCAAGACGCTTCTTTTGTCCCTCATAAGTGTTTTTTGCAGCGACAGGGGTGCTTTTGTCCGGTTCAAAATCTTTCGCAAGCCTTGCCAGCATTACGGCGCATCGACGCTTAATCGTTTCATTGGTCCTTTGTTCACCCGCAAGGATATAGGCAAATGCCGCCGAAACCTCGCCGCTTAACAGCTGTTGGATGGTTTTAATTCGCAGCTTGCTCGCTAATAGAATAAAGCTCAGTGTTTCATAATCACAGGCGGCTATCGTGTTTGCATCAATTGCTTTTTTTGCGATACGCTGTCGCCTCCTTTGCCATATACTTTAAGAATATTGTTCACATACACACCAAAACTATACTTTACACGATGATCGATTTCATCACATAAGTCGCCCGCCACTCTACATCGTTTTTATGGCTTTAATCGGTTTGCCGGATTTCCTGATGGGGTTTAGGCGCATGAATTGAATAGCGGCAACAATACAGGTTGAATTTTCCCATGATTCGGGTATAATCGTAAATATGGCAAACACATCCGCAATCAAGTCGGCGCGTTTAATAGGATTTATAGTTCCTATTTAATTGGATAATTAGATAAGACGATAATAGCGGGAGGATGATGGCTGGATGAAGCGGGCAATCGTGTTAAGCGGCGGCGGTGCGCGCGGTTCCTATGAAGTGGGCGTGTGGAAGGCGCTTGCGGAAATGGGGCAGGAGTTTGATATCGTAACAGGTTCCTCAGTGGGATCGCTCAACGGGGCAATTATGGCACAGGGTGAGCTGGATACGGCATATGAGCTGTGGGAATCTCTAGATACCTCCCACGTTCTGGATTTCGAGGTGGAAGAACAGATAGATACGGTGGAAGGCATGCTTGAAACCCTAAACCAGTTTGCGAAAGAGGCATTCCGCTCCCATGGAATCAGCAGCGCGCCACTGATAAGGCTCTTGCGGGAAAAGATAAACGAAGAAAAGATTCGTGCCGCCAAGATGCGTTTCGGGCTGGTCACCTTTGAGGTGCCTGCCATGAAGCATCACCATTTGTATATTGATGAAATTCCAAAAGGAAAACTGGTGGATTATCTGGTTGCAAGCTCCTCGTGCTTTCCGGCAATGCAAAGCCACGAATTTGACGGCCGGATGTTTATTGACGGCGGTTATACCGATAACATCCCCGTCCGCCTGGCGGTGCGGGGAGGGGCGCAAGAGGCAGTTGTGGTGAATTTGCGGGCGATAGGAATTGTACAAAAAAGCTATTTTAAGCAGGTGAAGATGGATTTGATAGAGCCGCGCTGGGATTTGGGCGCGATGCTGGTGTTTGATTCTAACCGTGCCCGACGAAATATTACGCTGGGCTATCAGGACTGCATGAAGCATTTTGGGCGGCTGGATGGGGGAAAATACACCTTTTTTAAGGGGGAGGCAAAGCAAAACGCCCCAAGAATCTACGCATTCATCAAATCGCTGTTCGCGCGGCTTTCTATTGATGTGGAGGGTAAGATTGACCGTCAGATGCCAAATAATCTGGATAGCGTCAACGAATATCTGGCAAAATACGCGGTAATGCGTGCCGTGAAAAAACACTGGGATAAAAAGGTTATCACCGACGTGGATTTTGTAACAGCGGCAGCTGAGGCGGCAGGTGAAATTTTAGAAGTCACCCCCATGGAGACCTACAAGTTTGAAACCTTTAACCTGCGCGTAATGAACCGAATAGTGCGTGTGGTTCGTCTGCCGTATTCGGAATTGGATTTCGATATCAGCCCGGCACTATCGGTTAAGGAATGCATCGCGAATATTACCGGGGCGGTAACGCCCATCCCACCCATCAACCGGATGATGTACATAGTCTCCTGTCTTTCGGACTATGAAAAGCTGGTTACAAACAAGAGGTTGATTGCCATGCTGGCATTTTCTATGCCCACAGAGTTTCTTGCCGCCCTATATATCCTTGCCCTGGGCAGCTTTATTAGCACGCAAAACGGGTAGACTGCCGCGTGGTTATATTTATGTCGATTGATGAAAGGTGCAAAGCGCGCAAGCCTTGCGTGCTTTGCTGGTATAAACATGCCCATGAAAAAGAATGACCTGATTGAGCTTGAAATTACTGATGTGACCGGAGAAGGCCAAGGGGTTGGCCGCACGCCGGAGGGCCTTGCGGTGTTTGTACCCATGACAGCGGTTGGAGATTATCTGACAGTTCGTATTGTTAAGATACTGTCCCGATATGCCTATGGTATTGTGGAAAGACTTAACACCCAAAGCTCCGACCGTATTGTACCCGATTGTGATGTGTTTACCCGCTGCGGCGGTTGCCAGTACCGCCATATCACCTATGAAGCGGAGCTAAGGTTAAAACAGCGACAGGTTTTTGAAACCTTCGCGCGTATTGGCGAGGTGCGTTTTGCAGAGCAGAGAATCCTCCCCTCTCCCCTTGAGCAGGGGTATAGAAATAAAGCGCAGTACCCGGTGAGGGCGACAGCGGACGGACGCTGTGCGGCCGGCTTTTTTGCCCAGCGCAGCCACCGTCTTGTGGAGGCAGAAAATTGCCGTTTGCATCCGCCTGTATTCGGTAAAATCCTTAATGCGATTTTGGAGTTCGCAAACCAAAACGGCATCAAGCCTTATAATGAGATGACGGGAAAAGGGTTGCTGCGCCATATCTTTTTGCGCAGTGCGGACGCCACAGGAGAGCTGATGGTTTGTCTTGTGATTAACGGGGATAGCCTTGCTGGAGCGGAGCGGCTGGTTAAGACTCTGACAACACGTTTTCCGCAGATAAAAAGCATAGAGCTGAATACGAATAAAGCCGAAACTAACGTGATACTGGGCGGAAAATGCGTTACAATTTACGGAGATGGCGCAATCACCGACATCCTGCGCGGGGTCAAGGTGCGGCTTTCGCCGCTTTCCTTCTATCAGGTAAACCGCTTAGGGGCAGAGCAACTCTATGCCGCGGCTGAAGAGTTTGCCGCACCGCAGGAGGCAAAGCTGCTCGTGGATCTTTATTGCGGCGCGGGAACCATCGGCCTTTCTATAGCGAATAGGGTGGAAAAGCTCATAGGAGTGGAAATCGTTGCCGAGGCAATAGAAAACGCAAAGCAAAACGCAGCCGCCAACGGGTTTGGCAACTGTGAATTTATTTGTGCCGACGCCTCCAAAGCCTCACAGCTTTTGGCTGGGAGGGGACTAAAGCCGGATGTGGTGATTCTCGATCCGCCCAGAAAGGGCAGCGATTACGACTGTCTTGCAGCTGTGGCAAAGATGCAACCTGACCGCATTGTAATGATTTCCTGCAACCCAGCCACCGCCGCTCGGGACGTCAAAATTTTGTGTCAGGAGTTTGGCTACACAGCGCAAAAAGCAGTGGCGGTGGATATGTTTCCGAGAACGGGTCACGTCGAGACGGTGGTATTGATGTTAAGGGTAGAAAAACAGGGATAAAAAAAGCGTTTTTCGTAGTCTTTTATGTCGAAAGCAGGGTGTTTACGACAGCCCACTTCCATCGCGTGGGAACAAGTCCAAAAAGCTGTAATAAACGCGAGAGGACAGGATTGATACTGGGCTTTCACGAGAGGACAGAATAGATGTTATGTCATTTTTGGGCTTGGTGAGAGAACAGGATAGATGTTTTTCGGAGTTTTGCGCGTGCGTGGGAACAAATCCATTTTAGGGCTGCAAACCATTGCTTTTTATCGTTTAGTCTTCCCATATTAGCATTTAGTCACCTTATCTTAAGCTATATTTGATTTGATACTGTAAATAATATCATCAGCCGCTGTCTTTATGGGTTAAAGAGATGCGGCAATTTCTTCTAAGGTGATATTATGGACGATGAAAAGCCAAAGCCAAAAATAACGGTAATTCCCGCCGCCCGCCGACCGGAAAAATGGGTCGCCATCTACTGTCGCGTCAGCACTGCGTATGAATCTCAGGAAGAAAGTTTGGATATTCAGATAGCGACCTTAAAGCAGGTGGTCGCGTACAATCCTAAATGGAAGCTGTACCATATTTATACCGATAAGGATTCCGGCGGAAATGTGTTCCGTCCCGGATTTCAGAAGATGATCTTCGACTGCTATGAAAATCGGATTAATATTGTTCTGGTCAAGACCATCAGCCGCTTTGCAAGAAATACGGTGGATTTGCTTGAAACCATTAATCGCTTAAAAAGTTTGGGTGTTGAGGTGATTTTTCATCAGGAAAACCTTCGAACCAGCGAAACGGATGATGATTTACTGATATCTGTTCTGAGCGCGATTGCCCAGGCGGAGAGCGAATCGACCGGCGAGGCGATCAGGTGGGGTCTAAAGCGTGGATTTATCTCAGGAAAATCAAAACTGTATTTCCGTAGATGCTTCGGCTATAAACAAGATGATAATGGTGGGCTTGTGATTGATGAGGCACAGGCGGAGGTTGTCCGTCTGGTTTTTGACCTGTATCTAAATGGTCACAGCTCGGTTTCTATTATAAAAGAGCTTGCGAAACAAAATATCCTATCCCCGCAGGGAAAGAAAACCTGGTCCAAGAAAACGGTGCAGACGCTGCTGCAAAACGAAAAGTATATCGGACATGTCCTGCTGGGAAAGAGCTATGCGGGTGAATTCCCCAATAACAGGCAACATATTAATCGCGGTGAGCGTGAGCAGTTCCTTAGAAAAAACGCACATGAACCGATTATCAGCGAAGAACTGTTTGATCGGGTGCAGGAAGAAATGAAGCGGCGAAGCAACATCGAACGGTACGCCGGCATCCCTAAGAGAAAAAGCACACACTACAGTGTAAAGCGTAATAAGAAGAACCAATAATTCTTTGAGCTTATTTCTTGAGTTTACTATTGTATTGAAATAATTTTGAACTTCAATTTAAAAGTTCACCACACAGGTTGACTATTATATAGAAATCGGGTATAATATCCATACGATAGTTTACTGCGAGGTGAGGTCATGAGCATCAATTCTGAAATTCTGCAAAAAATGAAAAAGAGCAACAATGTGATTACGACGTCGCAGGTGTTGCAATTGGGATATTCCAAGGCGCTGCTTACGAAATATGTAAAAGCCGGGCTTTTAGAAAGAAGCGGGCACGGCGTCTATGTCCTTCCCGATGCGGTAAATGACGATATGTATGCGCTGATGCTGCGCTCATCAAAGATCATTTTCTCTCACGATACAGCATTGTTTTTAATTGGCCTTTCAGAGCGTACGCCATTTCGGCATTCCGTCACCATACCCAGTGATTCAGCGTTGCCTGCTTCCATCAAGGACGATTGCATTTGTTTTTATGTCAAACCGGAACTCCACAGTCTTGGGATGATTGAGAAAAAGACAACCTTCGGCAACACGGTGCGGTGCTATAACATGGAGCGTACCATTTGTGATTTTTTACGCAGCCGGAACCGTTGTGACGAAGAGACGGTGATTAGCGCTGTAAAAAACTACGCGGCGTCCAAAGATAAAGATTTGAATCTGCTGGCCGATTACGCAAAACTTCTGCGAGTTGAAAAAGCGCTCAAGCATTATATGGAGGTGTTGCTATGAACTCCAAAGCCATGAGCCTGAAAGGGCGCATCAACCATTACGCGAAGAAAAACAACATCGCGGCGCAAGTGGTTTTGCAAAACTATATGTTTGAGCGGTTTTTGGAGCGGCTGTCTAAATCCGAATATCAGGAAAAATTCGTGATTAAGGGTGGAATGCTGGTTGCGGCCATCGTGGGATTGGATACCCGCTCGACTATGGATCTGGATGCCACACTGCGCAATCTGCCCTTGACCGAAGAGCAGATTGCCAAAGCGATACAAAGTATTTGCGATATAGATCTGAAAGATGAAGTGACTTTCCGTGTTGTTTCTGTTGCTCCCATTCGGAAAGATGATCGGTACGGCGGTTTCTGTATCCGAATGGATGCGGTTTATGATATGATCGTGACACCGCTTTCTATTGATATTTCTACCGGTGACATCATAACGCCATCCGCTGTTCCCTACGAATTCACCGGTATATTTGATGAATCTGTCCGCATTCGGCTCTGGGGTTATAACATCGAAACCGTCATGGCCGAGAAGCTTGAGACAATTCTGAGCCGCGGTGTTTTTAGCACACGCCCCAGAGATTATTATGATATCTACATTTTGGTCACGACTCAGAAATATGATAGGGCGCTTTTTCTGGAAGCGTTGTCCGCTACGGCGGAGCATCGTGGCAGTAAAGCAATTCTGTCCACTCCCGCAGCTGTGCTCGGGAACATATCTGAGAGCAGCGATTTACGTCAGATATGGTCGAAATATCAGAAAAAGTTTCCCTATGCAAAGGATATTACATACGAAGCAATTATGGAAGTACTGTATGGTCTGATTTTGTCGTGACATCAATGCTGACCAACCGACCCGGGGACGAAATGTCAGGATTGATAACGCAATTTTTCACAACTAAATCAGCTGAAAAACGGCTTAGTTACGAGGTTTTCAGAGATTTTTTGCTTTAAAAACACCTGACATAAAAATTAGGTTCTCGACCACACGTTGAGTGCGTGGTAATGATGTCAAGGGTTGAAAAACAGGGACAGACAAAACGGAATGAGGTCGTAATCATATGCAGATGAGGAAAAAGGATACCAGTACAGCGAAGTGGATAATAATAACGTTGCTAATGTCTTCTTTATGTTATTTTCCAATGATGCTAGAAAATCTTGGCGTTATTGTTCCCAATGTGATAATCAGTGTAAAGTACTTTTTTGTGATTCTTCCTTTTTTGATTACGATATTCTTTAAACTACGGGAGAAAGAGTTGAAGCAGTGGTTAATTGGTTTGTTTACGTTCAACAACAAGAAAACTGCGATTATAATGTGTGGGTCATTTATTATTATTGGATTAACCGCCTCATGTATTTACGCGCTAGCAACAAACAAACCAGATTTATTTAAAAAAACATATCCCGGTCTCTCGTCTGTTATTGGCGGCGGTATTTACTTATATATAACAGCACTATTTGAAGAAATGGCATGGAGAGGATTTTTACTCGATAGAATAGTTGCTGTAAAAAAATGGAAAAGTTTGGTTTGTATCGGTGTAACTTGGGGAATATGGCATATTCCCATGTGGGCGATTAGAAATTTATTAGGAGCAAAAGAAATTATTTATTTCTTTGTGTGGACGTTTTTAGTCTCTCTCATTTTAGGAACAATATATTTAAGATGCAGAAATATATTGGTAACTGCATTTCTGCACTTTATATTTAACTTTTGCTTTCTTTCTCCTGTGAGTTATAATATTGCAGTGTTAACATTAATAATCGTGGTAATGTATGCAATTAATAAGAGGAAATCGGGTCAGATTCCGTTCGGGAGAGAACAGGATTGATAACGGGCTTTCACGACAGGACAGAATAGATGTTTTGCCTTTTTGGGGCTTGGTGAGAGTACAGGATAGATGTTTTTAAGAGCTTTTAGGTGTGCGTGGGAACAGGGCGAATGTGAAGTCTGTAATCCTCCTTTTTATTGGAAATGACAGCCAAAATCCCGATGATTTTGTGGTTTTGACTACTTATCATTCGTGCCCGAATTACCATATATTACTTTAGCGAAACATGTTTGGAGGGAGTGACTCTATGGAATTGTCCAACAATATTTACTATATCACCATTGATAAAGTTGATTATCCCTTGCGTTCACAGGAGTCACATACCTATAACTATGTTTACAATCCCAGTGATTACAAAGAGGCTAATTTCCATTCAGCCCTTATTATCAACATTGAAACGGCGTGTAATAAATCTTGTATTGAATTAATTGGCTCCTTTTATTCAAGCCCTGATAGATGTGCTGAATTAGAAGACTCAAAGCTTGTCGTCTTGATGGACGACGTAATCGTGGAATTTGACCTTGAAACACTATCGGTTTTGAAACATAAAACGATAGGTGATGAAACATATTTTTCTCTCCACCCTATCACCGATGGCTATCTTATTCATGGAGAATTATCAATCTTACGGCTTGATAGGAATTTTGAGCAGGTGTGGAACTTTTACGGCTCAGATATATGGGTAGTTCAAGACGGCGCACGAGAGTCATTCCAGATTGTTGATGACCAAATATTATTGGAAGATTGGAACGGTATCAAATATATTCTCAATATGGATGGCAAGCTTGTGGCTGAAGGCAACCCGCTACCCCAAACGCCCTTGGAGAATTAAATATGAACTATCATTATAAAATAAGTATTGTGGATGAAAAAGAAAAGTGGATTTTTATCAGCCATGATAATTGGGATGAAATCGATGCTTTTGTAAATTTGGTAAAAGAACTTCAAAAAGATTGCAATGGCAAAATAACAGAAGTCGGGGACGCGCAATATAAGATTGAAGGCTCCCTTTTCGATCTAATTTATCAATGGGACTCTTGTTTTGGCAGTGTAGTAATTTATAATAGAAATGAACAGAAAGAGCCTGTCATAGAATTCCTTCAAGCCTATTTTGACAAGCTCAATGTTTAAGGGCGAACAGTTCTGAAAGTTGCAGTAACTCCGTGTTTAATATTCCTTTGCGGGAGGTGAAGTTATGTCAGATGAAACTCCGAAATTAAAAGTGACGATGATACCGGCTGCTCGCCAGTCGCTGAAAAAGGTCGCCATTTACTGCCGTGTCAGCACAACGCACGAATCGCAGGATGAGAGTCTTGATATCCAGATAAAAACGCTGAAGCAATATGTGGCCTGTAATCCAAAGTGGACGCTGTGTGAAGTTTATACGGACAAGGATTCCGGCGGCAACACAGCGCGTTACGGATTTCAGAAAATGATTTTCGACTGCTATGAAAATCGGATCGACATTGTTGTGGTGAAAACCATCAGCCGCTTTGCCAGAAATACAGTTGATTTACTTGAAACTGTAAGCCGGCTTAAGAGCCTTGGGGTTGAAATCATCTTTCATCAGGAGAACCTCCGAACCAGTGAAACAGATAATGATATATTGATCTCGGCCTTAAGTGCCATGGCCCAGGCCGAGAGCGAGTCCACAGGGGAAGCAATCAAATGGGGATTAAAGCGTGGGTTCCTCTCCGGGAATTCAAAGCTGTATTCCCGCAAGTGTTTTGGCTATCAGCAGGACGAAAACGGCAACCTTATCATTAATGAGGAAGCAGCAAAAGTAGTCCAGTTGATTTATGACTTATATTTAAATGGCAGCAGTATTGTTTCGATTATCCGGGAGCTTGAAAGCCAGGACATTAAGTCACCACAGGGTAAGGACATCTGGTCAAAGCGTTCAATCCAAACTATATTAACCAACGAAAAATATGCAGGTCATGTATTGGTTGGCAAGACCTACTCCGGTGATTTCCCCAATAATAAGCAGAGGCGAAATCGTGGCGAGCAGGAGCAGTTCTTGATGAAGAATGCTCATGAGCCGATTATCAAAGAGGAAATGTACGACCGGGTTCAAGCTGAGATGCAGCGCAGGAGCAATACTGAAGTTATCAACGGCAAAACCAAACGGAAAGATACGCATTACAGTTCAAAGCAGGAGAAACAGGAGTAGTTATGTTGGTTGCTGTTGATGACATCAAAATGAACCTCTCATCCTTATGAGCGGAATCACTGTTATAAGCAGCATAAAATCAGTGAATACTAACATCTATTTGCGGCGATATGGCGTTTGTATTTGTATAATATGCATATATTTTGACATCCATTCTGTCCTGTAAATTTAGCCTCCCTATCACACGTTGAGACGGTAGTATTGATGTCACGGGTAAAAGACTGAATGTACAAAAAGCCCAGCAAATAAGCCATTTCTGTGATTTTGAGGTTTTCAAACTGCACACTCAAAATGTGATTTCGCTTGTACGAGGAAATCAGTCTATCAGATCGGATTCTGTTCACGAGAGAACAGGATTGATAACGGGCTTTCACGAGAGGACAGAATAGATGTTTTGTCATTTTGGGGCTTGGTGAGAGAACAGGATAGATGTTTATTTGATTTTAGCGTGTACATGAGAACAAATCAAAAGTTCATGTTTTTAGGCACATCATTATAAATTTCAGCATCGCAAAATCTGAAGGCGGGTGATTATTTGTTATCATTGGATTTGTTTGACTATACTTCATTAACAGATCTTGAGCGAAGTGTAACTAAGTACGTCAATAAGAATGTAGAATGCATAGTCAGAGTTTTACTGGATTTCCTAGAAGATAACAATGATTTTACGCCCGAGGATTTCTTGCCTTACAACAACTTGAGAATAGATAATGCTGTATGGAATGAGATGGTTTATGATCTGTACGATATTATCCGTTCTGACGTAATTAGGGAGTATGTAAAACCAAAGTATGAATTTCTGCTTTATGTTATACTTCAATGGTGGGATGACTGTACTGACGATCCCGACGATCTACTTGTAAATAAAATAGATGATAATTTGGCTGCAAAAATTAATGAGACGTATACTTCAGAAGATGGCGGAAATTATGTTCTAAATGCAATTACTGATTTTGAAGAGTATTATTACATTCTTTTTGAGGATCATGACTTTTTACCCGATAGCTTAGAAAGAATGATAATAATATATTTAAGAAATCCAGAACGGTTTAAAATGCTATTTCCAGATGTTGACCTGAATGATTATCAGGACCTCATGCCTAAAGATTTACGAGAACAATTTGAAGAATTGAATCGAAATCCGAGCGAACCCATAAAACTCACAAATAAGGAAGTGTGTGAAGCCACTCTTTTACAAGATTTGGTTTTCTGTTGTGAAAAATTACAAGCAAATTTTACATATAAAGATTCACCTGAGAACCATCGAAATGACTATATTCGTGATTTGCTTGATACTATGGGATATTTGGGTAATAGAGACCAAACTAGGCTAGGGACATCAAGTGGAGGTAAGGACGCAGGAGAAGTTGACATTTTAGTCAGAAAAGATAACCGCCCCTTTTCAATAATAGAAGCCTTAAATTTGTCAAGTGTTAATGAGGCATACATATCTTTACACATCGACAAGATATATCGGTATGATGCATTAGGCTATAAATGCAATTTTATTGTCTCATATGTAAAAGCGACAGATTTTCTAACGTTTTGGGATAAGTATGTACTTTTTGTTCAATCATATAGCTATCCGTTCGAATTGGTAAATTTTGAAATACCGAAATACAACCAATATTCCGAACTAAAGATGGCAATAACCGAATTAATGCGCAACAAAGTGGTTACAAAACTTTATCACATAGTTGTACACATTCCGAGTTAATGGCCACCTGTATGTACAACAATATGAGCAGGGCACCCTACGTCAAATTCCGTAGAGTGCCTTGCTCCTTTTTATCATTATTCATCCACATCCACCGTCACGCCGGACTTGAATTCAACAGTAAATTTGTCCTCGTAGATAGTGACCTTTTCAACCAGCCGCCGGACAAGCGGTTCGTCGTATTCCGTCAGGGCGGTGTCCTGTTCCCGCAGGAAGGTGCCCATGTCGGCGATGCGCTTTTTCTGCTCGTCCCGCCCGGCGCCTTCCAGCTGAAGCTTCTGCTTATCCTCTCGCAGGCGGTAAATTTCCTCGGCGACGTCCTCATAATCGGCTCGGGCACCGGTCCGCTTCAAAAGCTCCTCCTGCAATTCGGCCAACCGCTTATCGATGTCGGTAAGCGGCTGGCTTTTTTCGGACTCCAGAACGGCTTCGATGTTCTTTTGTAGGATGGCGAGGAAGGTGTCCTTGCCACACCATGCTTGATTAATGGCGGCGACCAGCACTTGCTCAATCTGGCTTTCCGGCACGGTGCGGGCATCGCAGAACAACCCGGTATTTTCAAGTCGGCTGATACATCGCCAGACGATGGACTTCTTGCCACGGTTGTACCAATGAATCCTGCGGTAAAACTCTCCGCAGCAGCCGCAAAAAACGATATTTGACAGGCAATGGCTGCTACTGAAGACTCGGTTCTTCCCGTTTGGGCTTTGATGCACCAAACGTCGCCTCACCAATTCTTCCTGCACTTGCATGAAAATTTCACGCGAAATGATGGCTTCGTGGCTGTTTTCCACGTAATACTGTGGCACAAGACCGTGGTTCTTGACCCGCTGTTTGGTGAGAAAATCTACGGTGTAGGTTTTCTGTAAAAGCGCGTCCCCGATGTATTTTTCATTCCGCAGAATTGTGCTGATGTTGCTGGTATGCCACTTTTCCCGACCCGCGCCGTTCAGAACGCCGTCCGCCTCCAGCCCACGGGCGATCTTCAGCATACTGGCACCTTCAAGGTATTCCCGGTAGATGCGTTTGACGATCTCGGCTTCCTCCGGTACGACCACTAGGTGCTTGTTTTCGTCCTTGGCGTAGCCGAGAAACCAATTGCAGTTGACCTGGATTTCACCCTGCTGGTAGCGGTATTGCAAACCCAGCTTTACGTTCTGGCTCAGAGATTGGCTTTCCTGCTGAGCGAGGGAAGCCATAATCGTGAGCATAACCTCGCCCTTGGAATCCATGGTATTGATGTTTTCCTTTTCAAAGTAAACGGGAATGCTCTTTTCCTTCAACTGGCGGATGTATTTCAGGCAGTCCAGCGTATTGCGGGCAAACCGACTGATGGATTTCGTGATAATCATGTCAATGCCGCCCGCCATGCACTCGTCAATCATGCGGTTGAATTCATCGCGCTTTTTGGTATTGGTGCCTGAAATACCGTCGTCTGCGAAAATCCCCGCCAGTTTCCAGTCCGGATGACCGTTGATGTAATTGGTGTAATGCTCAATCTGAGCGTCGTAGCTGGTGGCCTGTTCGTCGCTGTCTGTGGACACACGGCAGTAGGCCGCAACCCGCAGCTTCGGGTTCTCCTCATCCTTGTTCGCTGAACCGGCATTTTTTCGCGCCGGAAGCACAGTGATACTCATCTTAGCATCCATCTTCCAACACCTCCGTTTCTATTAGGCTGTAGGCGTATTCCGCCTGCATAAATGGGTCGTCAAACTTCTCCGTCCCTTCGCACAGGCGAAAGGCGGTAGGAATGACGGCCTCTTTTCCTTCTTTCGGCTCCCAGACACGTCCGAGCTTCTCAGCCCGTCGGACGCGCTCCGCTTCGGTAGCCATAAAGGTGTCCGGGTCGATAATTGCCGGGTAATAAGCATCACCCAGGTAACGGGCATTCAGAAGTATTCTGGTGATTCCGGCATGAAATGCTTTGATGCCAGCCTTATTGGCGGCGGTTTCCAACGAATCGCCGGAAAGATAGGAGCGGAAGAGCGTCCTTACCTGCTCGGCAGCTTTTTCATCCAGTACGGCCTGCCCGTTTTCAATACGGTAACCGTAGGGTATGTGATCCATTCAAATCACCAGCCTTTCTTTTAATGTAATGCCGCACTTGAGTTCAAATCCAATTTCCGTTCGGGAATACACATGAATCCGCTCCACAAAGCGTGTGAACAGCTCACCATCAAAGCCTTTCAGCATTGCGGCCTTGGTGGCGTATTGCAAAATCGCACTAACCTCGCTCAAACTTCGACTATCGCTGTTCATAAAACGGAGGAGCGACTCCTTCTGCCGCTGTATTCGCTCAGCTTCCTGCAGAAGCTCGTTGTTCCCCTTATTGTAAACGGCTGGCTCTAGGTAGCCTTTAGTGAGAAGCCCCACCAGCACCTTTCGCTGTTCCGTGTTATCCTCGAGTTTTTTATCAAGCTCCCCAATGCTTTTCAGGCTGGAGTCGGAGGTTATCCCACGCAGGCTGACGAGCAGGGGCCGGAGTACGGTCTGATGCCCGAAAATAAGCTTATTCATCATTGTGACAAACGCAACCTCTAAAGCGGTGTCCGGGATGTATTTCACCGGGCACTCGGCAATATCCGTGAGGTGCGTGGTGCAACACCACGCAATTCTGTGTTTCCCGCTGGCATGGATACGGCGCTTAAAGGTGCCGCGCAGTTGCCGCAGATGATTTTTCCCGAGAAGGGGTAGCGGTTCTGGCTCTTGCCCTCACGTTTTTCGATGCCCTTTTCTTTGGCGCGCTGGGCAATGACAGCTTGCGCGGCTTCAAAATCCTCGCGGCTGAAAATCGGCTCGTGGTGGTTCTGGATAAGGTACTGTTCCTTTTCACCGTTATTGCGGCGGTGGTTAAAGTGCTCGTCGGTGTAGGTCTTCTGGAACAGTGCATCCCCGATGTATTTCTCCTTATAAGCCATCCCCCGGATAATTGATAAGTTGAATCCCAATCTGCGCTCCATTGAAACCTTCAGCGGGCAAAAACGAATCCGCGAGTTTTATGCCATGTTCCCGGAGGACGCATATTCCATTCTGGAGGCCATCGCCGAAATCCATGGTTGCACGGACAAGTTGTCGATCATCAAACCTAATGCAGATGAGGTTCTTGCCGAAGTAACCGCACAAGAAATTGACACCGAAAGTACGAGAGGGCATCAAACTTTTCTTTCACAAGATGCAATATTCCGGCTGGTGATTTAATCGAGTATGCTTAGCCACGCCATGTTTTCACCAAGGACGCGCATGTTTTCCATGCCTTCTTCATCCTTTTGAACCTCTCCGATCATTTGTCATTGGTCCTTTTATTATATGCCAACTTTTTGTACCCGCTGATGTACCTGTTTTAATATTTCTATGCAGTAAGTCACGTTCCCCAGTGCTGAGATCAGTTAAATTTTATCGTACTGGCATATGCACATCCCCTTTAAAAACAGAATATCACAGCAAATCTGTTTATTTAGCAATTACTTGTTACTATATACTGGTCGTACAAGCTTCATCTCAATCCCCCAGTTTAAATAGGTTTGGGCTGTGTTATTGTCAAAAAGTCAAATTAATATGAGAAGTTAAAGATTGCACAAATTTGTCATAAAATTAATATATAACTATAAAATTCTAAATTTTAAAAAGGGGCTATTGACTGTTTGTGAAAAGAGTATTATAATTGCACATGTAAATGGAAAATATTAACAAATATATATAAAAAAGCATATCACAGGTTTCGCTTATAGATACTACCCAATAGGTTAACTTGTTCTTGGTTGTAATCTTCTCAGCGCAGCAAACCTGGCTGAGGGTTATGATAAATTAAAAAGAAGTGATTCGGAGTGAAAAGTATGAAAAAGTTTCTGTCAGTTCTACTAGCTGCTGTTCTTTTGCTTTCACTGGCTTCCTGCGGTCAGACCACGGCACCCGCACCCAGCTCTGAGGCACCGGTTAGCTCGGCGGCCCCCAGTTCTGAAGCGGCTCCTGCTCCTCAGGTCAGCAAGGTAGGCATTTCCATGCCCACACAAAGTCTGCAGCGCTGGAACCAGGACGGGTCAAACATGAAAACAGAGTTTGAAACCGCCGGATATGCCGTCGATTTGCAGTATGCGGGGGACAACGATGTGCCCACGCAGGTATCCCAGATAGAAAACATGATTACCAGCGGCTGCAATGTACTTGTTATCGCAGCCATTAACGGCTCATCCCTAACCGAGGTACTTAAGTCCGCGAAAGAGAAGAATATTCCCGTTATCGCTTATGACCGTCTTATCATGAACAGTGACGCGGTTTCTTACTATGCTACCTTCGACAACTTCAAGGTAGGCACCATTCAGGGTGAGTTTATTCGCGATAAACTGGATCTTGATAAGGCCGCCGGCCCCTTTAATATTGAGCTCTTCACCGGAGACCCTGCAGACAACAACGTTAACTTCTTCTTTGGCGGCGCAATGTCCATCCTGCAACCCTATATCGACAGCGGCAAGCTGGTGGTAAAATCCGGTCAGACCACACTGGCTCAGTGCGCAACCCCCTCCTGGTCCACCGAGGAATCGCAAAAGCGCATGGAGAATCTGATTACCGCAAACAGCTACGGCCCCACCGCCACAAAGCTTGACGCAGTGCTTTCCTCCAACGACTCCGTGGCAAATGGCATTACAAATGCATTGGTAGCCGCCGGCTTCACAAAGGACAACTTCCCAATCCTTACCGGTCAGGATTGCGACAAGCCTGCCGTAAAGAACATGCTTGCCGGCATTCAGAGCATGTCTATCTTTAAGGATACCCGTACGCTTGCGGCTAAGGTTGTAGAGATGGTTAATGCTATCTTAGGCGGCAGCGAGGTTCCCGTTAACGATACCAAAACCTACGATAACGGCGTAGGAATCATCCCCTCCTTCCTTTGTGACCCCGTATTTGCTACCGTGGATAACTATAAGGAGCTTTTAATCGAGAGCAATTACTACACAGAGGCGGATCTCGCATAGTATATTCGATCGTGCTGATAATCGGTCTGTTTTGACCGGAATATTAGTCATCTGCGGGCGGGCGGATTCACTTCTGCCCGCCCGCATTTATTTTTCCAGTGGAGGGATTATCATTGTCTAAACTGCTGCTAGAAATGAAGAACATCATCAAAGAATTTCCCGGTGTGCGCGCACTCAACAAGGTCAACCTTGAAATAGCCGAGGGTGAAATTCACGCTCTGGTAGGTGAAAACGGCGCGGGTAAATCGACTCTCATGAACGTGCTCAGCGGCATCTACCCCTATGGCAGTTATGAAGGAGAAATTATATATGACGGCGAGCTCTGCAAATTCAGCAATATTAGGGACAGCGAGCATAAGGGAATTGTCATCATCCATCAGGAGCTTGCGTTGGTGCCTTACCTGACAATTGGGGAGAATATGTTTCTTGGCAACGAACGCGGGAGTAAAATTCGCATTAACTGGGATGAAACCTTTAATAAAGCGGATGAGCTATTAAAACGGGTTGGTTTAAAAGAAAACGCGAGAACGCTCATAAAGGATATCGGTGTAGGAAAGCAGCAGCTGGTGGAGATATCCAAGGCTCTTGCTAAAAATGTAAGGCTGCTTATTCTCGATGAGCCCACAGCATCGCTCAATGAATCGGATTCGCAAAAACTCCTCAGGCTGCTGCTTGAGTTTAAGACTCATGGCATGACCTCAATTATTATCTCCCATAAGCTGAATGAAATCTCGGGCATAGCCGACAGGATTACTATTTTGCGGGATGGCGCAACAATAGAAACCCTGACTAAGAATAAAGATGACATAGGGGAAGAGCGCATTATCAAGGGTATGGTTGGACGCGACTTGACCGATCGTTTCCCGAAACGGAATGTGAAGGTGGGCGGTATAAGCCTTGAGGTGCAGAACTGGACGGTTTACCACCCGATCTATGAGGGACGCAAGGTGTGCGACGATATCAGCCTGACCATACGCAGCGGCGAGGTCATTGGCATCAGCGGCCTTATGGGTGCCGGTCGCACCGAGCTTGCCATGAGCATCTTTGGTAGAAGCTATGGTAAAAATATCACCGGCAAAATATTTATAAATGGCAAAGAAACCGAGATGCGCAGCGTAAAGGACGCTATAGAAAACAAGCTTGCCTACATAACAGAGGATCGCAAAGGCAACGGTCTGATACTGGATATGGCAATCAGCCAAAATACAACGCTTGCGAAGTTGGATAAAGTCAGCCATTTAAACGTACTGAACAAGGATCTTGAGATTAGCGTGTCCAATGAGTATAAAGAGCGGCTTCAAACCAAATGCTCCAGTGTGGAGCAAAACGTAAGCAACCTTTCTGGCGGGAACCAGCAAAAGGTCTTGCTCAGCAAATGGATGTTTGCCGACCCGGATATTTTGATCATGGACGAGCCGACACGGGGTATTGATGTCGGCGCAAAATATGAGATCTACTGCATCATAAACCAGCTGGTGGCGCAGGGTAAGTCGGTGCTGATGATTTCTTCCGAAATGCCGGAGGTACTGGGCATGTGCGACAGGATTTATGTAATGAACGAGGGAAGAATCGTTGCCGAAATGCCAAAGGAGACCGCTACGCAGGAAGCGATTATGTCAAGCATTCTTCAGTCGAGTAAAGGAGCATAGACTATGTCAAACATAAAAGAAATGCTGCGTAAAAACACAATGATTATTGCATTGGTTGTCGTCATGCTGTTGTTTCAGCTGTTGATTACAACTAGTAACAAGGGGTCCCTCTTTGCGCCTGCAAATATTACAAACCTTATTTTGCAAAACAGCTATGTAGTAATTTTAGCCGCAGGTATGCTGCTTTGCATCCTTACGGGCGGCAATATCGATCTTTCCGTCGGTTCCATTGTTGTACTGGTGGGTGCGGTTGCCGGTATCATGATTGTAAATTTACAGCTTAACATCTTTCTTTCCATTGCTGTTTGTCTGCTGGTTGGAATAGCCATCGGCTTATGGCAGGGCTTTTGGATTGCCTATGTGCGTATTCCGGCGTTTATCGTAACCCTCGCGGGTATGATGCTGTGGCGAGGTATTGCACAGGTAGTGCTATACGGCCTTACCATTTCTCCCTTTCCGGATAGTTACCTCCAGTATTTTTCAAGCTTTGTACCAAATAATTCGGAGTATGCGATGGCAACTTCAGTCATCACGGGTGTGGTGGTGTTTCTCGCTTATGCCGTGTTGCAGATATGGAGCAGGATTGAGAAGAAACGTAAGCAATACGATACATCCTCTCTTGCCGCCTTTATCGCAAAGCTTGTACTGCTGTTTGCGGTTATCGCAGCCATTGCGCTTTCTCTGGGCAACCACAAGGGCATTCCCGTTGTACTTATACTGCTTGCCGTAGTGGTGTTTATTTACGATTATTTCACCTCCAAGACCGTACCCGGACGGCATCTCTATGCCATGGGCGGAAACGAAAAAGCGGCAAAGCTCTCGGGTGTAAACACAAACAGAGTTTTGTTTTTCGCTTATGTCAATATGGGCTTTCTCTCCGCCGTGGCGGCGCTGGTTTGCGTGGCGCGCTTTAACTCCGCGTCGCCCTCTGCGGGCACAGGCTATGAGCTGGATGCCATCGGCTCCTGCTTTATCGGCGGTGCCTCAGCTTACGGCGGCACCGGCACCATTGGCGGTGCGGTTGTGGGCGCTATCTTTATGGGTGTCCTTAATAACGGAATGTCGCTGCTGGGTATTGATGCAAACTGGCAAAAGGCAGTAAAGGGGCTCGTACTGCTGGCCGCCGTGGTATTCGATGTACTTTCGAAAAAGCAGCAAGGCTTTAAGAGATAATAATTTAGTATAATGCGGTATCGTCCGTACAAAAAAAGGCAGAGACTGTTCACCGCAGTCTCTGCCTTTTCTTCATTGGATCAAGTGCTTTTTGGAAGCAGGTATTTATCCTGGAACCGGATGTATTCGGTTTTGTATAGTTCGCTTTCATCCCTTCGCAGTCGCTCAATATAGCCATGGGTGTCAAAGGCGACCTCTTTTGATTGCAGCACCCAAAGAGCGACGTTGGAGCAATGGTCGGAGATTCGCTCAAAGGTATTAATGATATCCGAGAGCACAAAGCCCAGCTCAATGGTGCAGGTTCCGGTGCGCAGACGCTTAATATGTCGCTTTTTCAAGCTCTCGTTGAGGCTGTCAATGACCTCTTCCAGCGGCTCAACGCTTTGAGCAAGCAGCGTATCCTCTGTTTCAAAAACGTTAAAGCTGATGGATATAATCTCCTTCACGGCTTCTGTGAAAATACGAATCTCGGAGCTTGCCTCTTTTGAGAAGGAGAGGTTTTTATCATGCATCTCCTTTGCCGCTTCCATCACGTTCACCGCATGATCTGATACTCGCTCGAAATCCCCGATGCAATGCAGAAGGATGGAAATGGTGCGCGAATCCTTCTCGGATAGGTTCCGGCTGCTCAGCTTAACAAGATAGGTGCTTAATTCATCCTCAAACTTGTCAACCTTATCCTCCATCGCCAGCACTTCCTGTGCGACAGCTTCGTCATACCGTTCCAGCAAGCTCAGTGACAGAAACATCGATTCCCTGGTGACCTGTGCCATCTTTATGGTGACGTTTCTGCATTGCTCAGTGGCAAAAGAGGTTTTCTCTAAAAAGCGAGTGTCAAGCAGCTGAAAATCTCCCTTGCCCTCTGGCGGAAGCTCCAAATTTTGCTCCGGCAGGGAGAGGTAGGCGAGTTTTTCCAGTCCCTTGGTAAAGGGCAGCAAAACAATCGTACAAGAGATATTAAAAATACTGTGAATTACCGCAACACCCGCAGGACTTAAAATATCATCTAGGAACCCGAAATTCATAAATGCGTTTAGGCTGTAGAATGCCGACATAAAAAAAACGGTACCAATCAGGTTAAAATACAAGTGGATAAGGGCTGCCC
Source organism: Bacillota bacterium (assembly GCA_023433405.1). Taxonomy (GTDB): domain Bacteria; phylum Bacillota; class Clostridia; order Oscillospirales; family Ruminococcaceae; genus Acetanaerobacterium. The sequence goes on from JAEZCT010000041.1 coordinate 52,070, forward strand.
GCTTTGCGTTCTTATTTGCGCCGAAGGAGGAGAGGATGGCGGTAATACAGGTGCCGATATTCTGCCCCATTATGATGGGCAGAGCTACACCGATACTGATGCTGCCTGTCATACAAAGCGCCTGCAAAACGCCCACCGAAGCGGATGAGCTTTGAATAATGGCGGTTAAAATCGCGCCTACCAGCATTCCCAAAAGCGGGTTAGCAAACATAGTCAGGATATTCGCAAATTCCGGCATATCCGCAAGGGGCTTTACCGCCGCGCTCATAGTCATCATGCCGTACATCAATACACCAAATCCGACTAAAATTGAGCCGATGTTCTTTTTGCGCTCGCCCTTAAAAAATAGAAGCAGAACCACCCCCGCGAGTGCAAAAAGGGAAGAGAATGAATCAGGCTTAAAAAAATTGACAAAGACATTGCTGCTCTCTATCCCGGAAAGGCTTAAAATCCAAGACGTTACGGTGGTGCCGATGTTCGCACCCATAATAACGCCGACTGCCTGGCTAAGCTTCATAATGCCCGAGTTTACAAACCCTACCACCATAACGGTAACTGCAGAGGATGACTGAACAACCGCCGTAACTGCCGTTCCCAATGCCACTGCCTTAATCGGGTTGGAGGTCAGGCGTTCCAATAGTCGTTCCAGTTTACCGCCGGAGGTTTTTTCGAGTCCAGTGCCCATGGTGCTCATACCGAATAAAAAAAGAGCCAATCCACCGATTAAAAGCAGTATGTTTGAGATTTCCATAAACTTCTCCTCAAAAAACACTTGTTCTTTTTCATGCAAATTATAAATATTATAACACACAATGTTGGGTCCGTGTATATTTATCGCGCCTTTTGTAAAAACAAACGATATTTTTTGTATAGAGAGTGTAAGAAATCTACAGATACCCCTGTTATTTTTTAATGAAAGAGCAGAATTATTCCGAGAGTATGAAATGCTTGTCAATCCTTAGCGACTAGATTTTTCCACATGATAAACATAATAAGCCCTACCCCCGCGCATAATTTGGGCGAGGGCTTGTGCTGCTCTCTTGCAAAAGCGCGATGTTCCTTTTTATTCGCGCCTTTTGCTTTGTTACACTAAATTTTACAATTCATCATACTTAAATCAAAAACAAATGTGAAAAATAGACGAATTGATGCTCTAAAAACAGTAAAACATGACGTATTCGACAATTAGCAAACAAACACTTGCCATGAAGGTCAAGCAATAGTAAAATAAACGATATATTGGTTTCACGGGCGGCCGTCTCTACAAAAACTAATTTGTTTTAGGGGTAGGTACTATGAAAATTCTGGAACATCGTATTCGCGAAAATGGTATGGTAATGCCCGGCGGTGTGCTCAATGTAGACAGCTTCTTAAATCATCAGATGGATCCCGCCTTGTTTGCGGATATGGCCAAGGAGCTGCGCTGCGTTTTTCAAGAGAAGAATGTTAACAAAATACTCACTATCGAGACATCGGGCATAGGTCTTGCCTGCATTACGGGGCATGTATTCGGCTGTCCGGTTCTTTTTGCGAGAAAGCATAAGGCCAAGAATATGAGCGGAGAGTACTTTACCGCTCGGGTGGAATCCTTTACCCACGGGAATGTGTCCACCATCTATGTGTCAAAAAGATTTTTAAACCCCGAAGACCGTATACTCATTATCGATGATTTTCTTGCAAACGGCGCGGCACTCGGGGGGCTAATCTCCCTTGTGGAACAGGCTGGCGCAACCGTAGTCGGCGCGGGCATTGCGGTGGAGAAAACATTTCAGCCCGGCGGCGACATGATCCGCGCAAGAGGCTACCATGTGGAATCCCTCGCCCGGATAAAGTCCATGGGGGACGACGGCTCCATCGAGTTCTGCTAATCCTATATATCCGATTTTTGAGATTAGAATTAAACAGTCACACTAACTCAAACTGAATATAAGTATTGGTATATGTCGAATAATGAGGATTTGACGTTTCTACCCGGTTGCCGTAAATGACCGGACTATCAATGCTTCGCGCTAAGGTCAGCCTGACTTTGGTTTGCGCAGCATTGCGGGAACTTGCATTTGTTCCCGCTTTTAATTTTGTTCTGAATCACTAAATAAGCAAGCATAAGCGTTAAAACACGCTTTGGCTTATACGGTGATTCCGATAATGAATATGGGAAATGAGATTATGGAGGAAAAATTATGAAAAAGATCGTCGCACTGCTGCTTGTGGCAATTATGATGGTATCCTTAGCCGCCTGCGGTACAGCCCCCGGCGCTCCCTCGAGCTCCAGCGCTCCCGCAGGTTCGAATGCCCCCGCAAGCTCGGAGCCCGCAGCTCCTGCAGTAAAGATTGGTGTTATCCTCGTTCACGATGAAAACACCGGCTATGACTTCGCACACATTGAAGGCGTTAAGACCGCTGCTGCCGCTGTTGGCATTGCGGAAGACCAGATCATTTGGAAATACAACGTCAGCGAAGATGAAAGCTGCTTCGACACCGCCACCGACCTCGTTGAGCAGGGCTGTACCTACATCTTCTCCGACAGCTACGGCCACCAGAGCTATATGCAGCAGGCTGCCGAAGAGAACCCCGAGGTTACCTTTGTTGCAATGACAGGCGATGCAGCGGGACTCTCCGGTCTGCCTAACTTTAAAAATGCCTTTAACCTCACCTACGAGTCCCGCTATGTTTCGGGTGTTGTAGCAGGTATGAAGCTTGCAGAGTTGGTTGCTGCCGGTAAGGTTGCAGACAGCAACAAGGACGCAAACGGCAACATCAAAATCGGCTATGTTGGCGCTTATCCTTACGCCGAGGTAGTTTCCGGCTACACCGCGTTCTATTTGGGCGTGAAGTCCGTTGTAGAAAATGTTGTAATGTCGGTAACCTATACCAACTCCTGGTATAATCCCACCGCAGAGGCAGAGGCTGCAAACTCCCTCGTTTCCGCCGGCAGCATCATCCTCAGCCAGCACGCCGACTCCACAGGCGCTCCCGCCGCTTGCGAAGCACTGCTTAATGCAGGCACCACCGTCTACTGCGTAGGCTATAATGTAGACATGCTCTCCGTTGCTCCCAACGCCGCGCTCACCAGCGCCCAGAACGACTGGAGTGTTTACTACACCTATGCCTTTAACCAGATTTTGAAGGGCGAAGAGATCGCCACCGATTGGGCCCAAGGCTACAACGAAGGCGCAGTTATGATCTCGAAGCTTGGTGCAAGCGTTGCCCCGGGTACCGATGCTAAGGTTGCCGAGGTTGAGGCCGCACTGACCGCCGGCACCCTCAATGTATTCGATACCGCCAAGTTCACAGCAGAAGGAAAGACCGTAACAAGCTATCTTGCCATCGACACAGACGGCGACTGGGCTGGCGATACCGGCGAAGCGATTAAGGACGGCGTGTTCCACGAGTCCACCCTCCGCAGCGCTCCTTACTTTGGTATTCGCATTGATGGTATTACTGAGCTCAACTAGTGTTAAACTAATTTATATTGCGTAACTGAATAGGAAAGCCGCTCTCGCAAGCGGCTTTCCTGATTTTATTATTTGAAAAGGGGGAGACCCGTTTGGACGCAACAGAGGCCGCAGTGCGACTAGAAAATATAACAAAAACCTTCGGTTCCGTGGTGGCGAACGATAAAGTCTTTTTAGACATTCACCGCGGAGAGATTCTCGCTCTTTTGGGAGAGAACGGAAGCGGAAAAACTACCCTCATGAATATTCTTTCCGGCATCTATTCCCCTGATGAAGGGCACATCTTCGTAGACGGCCGTGAAGTTGCGATCCGCAGCCCCAAGAATGCCCATGACCTGGGCATAGGCATGATTCACCAGCATTTCAAACTGGTGGATGTGCTTTCCGCGGCGGAGAATATTATCCTTGGTCTGCCCGGCACAGGAAGACTGGATATGAAGGCTGTAGGAGAAAAGGTGCGCGCAATCTCTGCGCAATACGGCTTTGAGATAGACCCGCAGCAAAAAATCTACGACATGTCGGTAGCTCAAAAGCAAACGGTGGAAATCGTAAAGGTGCTTTACCGCAACGCAAACATCCTTATTCTTGATGAACCCACCGCCGTGCTTACGCCCCAGGAAACAGACAAGCTGTTTAAGATTCTTCGCAATATGCGTGGGGACGGAAAGGCTATCGTCATCATCACTCACAAGCTGCATGAGGTGGAGGAAATATCCGACCGCGTGGCGATATTGCGCCGCGGCCAGTTTGTTGGTGAGGTGCTGACAGAGGAAACCAATGCCACCGAGATGACCAATATGATGGTTGGCAGACCGGTCACCCTGAATATTGAGCGGGTCGAGCCCCAAGACCCAAAGCCCCGGCTTATAGTAGAAAACCTGACGGTTCGCGATATAGATGGAATTACAAGGCTTGACAATGTGTCCTTTGAGGCAAGAAGCGGTGAGATACTGGGGATAGCGGGTATTTCGGGCTGTGGGCAGAAGGAGCTTTTGGAATCGATTGCGGGACTGCAAAGTGTAGTATCCGGTACCATCAAGTATATTAACCCCGAAACCGGGGTGGCGGAGATGATACTCGGGAAGGGGCCCAGTGAAATATCCGCCATGGGCGTAGCGCTCTCCTTTGTACCCGAAGACAGGCTCGGTATGGGGCTCGTGGGGAATATGGATCTGACCGATAACATGATGCTTCGCAGCTATCGCAACGGCAAATCCTTTATAGCCGAAAGGAAAGCTCCCCGCAGTCTGGCTGAAAAGGTAGTGGACGAGCTGCAGGTAAACACCCCGGACGTTACGACTCCGGTTCGGAGGCTGTCCGGCGGAAATGTTCAAAAGGTTTTGGTAGGGCGGGAGATTTCATCCGCGCCAACCGTCCTGATGACAGCCTATGCCGTGCGAGGGCTGGATATAAATTCTTCCTATACGATTTACGATCTCATCAACCAGCAAAAGAGAAACGGGGTAGCAGTAATATTTGTGGGTGAGGATCTGGATGTTCTGCTGGAGCTGTGCGACCGTATTCTTGTTCTGTGCGGCGGACGGGTCAGCGGAATTGTTGATGGAAGAGAGACCGATAAACACGCGGTCGGGTTAATGATGACACGCGTCGGTGGGGAGGTTACGAAATGAGCCATATAAGCACCGAGCCGGTGATGCGCATAACCAAACGTGAGGCGATGCCAACCTGGAAGGCGTGGAGCATACGATTGGCTGCGATTGTTTTGGCGCTAATTGTCTGCGCGGTCGTCATATACGCAATGGTGAATCTTAATCCGATCAAGGTATACGAAGCCATGTGGAAGGGTGCCTTCGGCACCAGCAAGCGGATATGGGTTACCACCCGCGATACCGTGATGCTTTTATGCATTTCCCTAGGTCTTGCACCCGCCTTTAAAATGCGCTTTTGGAACATCGGCGCGGAGGGGCAGGTACTTGTTGGGGGCTTGGCGACCGCTGCCTGTATGCTGTATTTTGGCAGCCTGCTGCCGCCCTGGCTGCTGTTTGTACTCATGCTTGTAGCCAGCGCCGTATCCGGAGCGATCTGGGGTGTGATCCCCGCCGTATTTAAATCCCGCTTTAGAACCAACGAGACGCTGTTCACCCTGATGATGAACTATGTTGCCATACAGCTCACTTCATATTTTGTAGCCAAATGGGAGAATCCATACGGCTCCAATACGGTGGGTATTATTAACCAATCGTCAAAGGCAGGATGGTTCCCCTCTGTATTCGGTCAACAATACCTGCTCAATGTAATCCTTGTGCTTGTACTTGCGGTGGGTATGTACATCTATCTGAAATACTCCAAACAGGGCTATGAAATCGCTGTGGTGGGGGAAAGCGAACGTACCGCAAGGTATATCGGCATCAGTGTGGGAAAGGTGGTAGTACGCACAGTAACGCTCTCGGGGGCGATATGCGGCGTTGCGGGCTTTATTGCTGTTGCAGGAGCCTCCCATACCATTAGCACCAGCACCGCCGGTGGGCGTGGCTTTACCGCAATCATCGTCGCTTGGCTCGCAAAATTTAACACCCTGGTTATGATACTGGTATCGCTGCTGCTGGTGTTTTTAGAGAAAGGCGCGATTCAAATCGCATCCCAGTATAATCTAAACGATTATGCCTCTCAAATGATTACGGGAATCATTCTGTTCTTTATTCTTGGCAGCGAGTTTTTTATAAACTATCGGGTGATTCTGCGCAAGAAGAAGGAGGCGAAATAATATGGCTCAGCTGTTATCCCTTTTGCAGGCGGCAATGGTATTTGGCACCGTCATCCTTTTTGGCGCGATGGGAGAGATATTAACCGAGAAGTCGGGCAACTTGAATCTTGGTGTTCCGGGTATTATGTATCTGGGCGGTATCGCGGGACTTGCCGGGGCGTTTTTTTATGAGACCTCTGTCGCAACGCCAAACCCGTTGGTCGGCCTTGTTATTGCCATAGTATGTACGCTGGCGGCCTCTGTGCTGGCAGGGCTTATTTACAGCTTTCTTACCATCACCCTGCGCGCAAACCAGAGTGTGACCGGCCTTACGCTTACCATATTCGGTTCCGGCGTTGCCAATCTGTTTGGCGGTGCGATGAACAAGATGGCAGGCGGCGTGGGGCAGATATCCGTGGCAACCACAAGCGGTGCCTTCCGCTCGACGCTTCCCCCGCTTTCCGGTGTAGGAGTTTTATCCGGTCTTGGGTTTATGGTGTACCTTGCTATTGTTTTGGCCATTATATTAAGCTGGTTCCTAAATAAAATCCGTGAAGGCCTCAACGTTCGTGCAATAGGAGAAAACCCGGCGACGGCAGATGCCGCAGGGATTGGCGTAACCAAATATAAGTATCTCGCCATCAGCATTGGTGCAGGAATGACCGGCCTTGGAGGACTGTACTATGTCATGGACTATATTAAGGGCACCTGGGCCAATGACGGCGGGATAGAAAAGCTTGGCTGGCTTGCTGTGGCGCTGGTTATCTTTGCCCGCTGGAAGCCCACCCATGCCATATGGGGCGCCTATCTTTTTGGGGCGTTGTTCTGGCTGTACTTCTACATCCCCGGGCTTACCCGCTCCTCTCAGGAGCTGTTCAAGGCACTGCCGTATGTTGTTACCATTATCGTTCTTGTGGTCGTATCCCTCAAAAAGAGCCGCCAAAACGAGCCGCCTGCTCATTTGGGGCTCGCGTATTTCAGGGAAGAGCGCTAATAAAAGTGTATAAAAATCAAGTGCAAAGCTTTATATGGTAGGGGCGACCTTGGGTCGTCCCTTTTTCCATAATTGGTCGTGCATGTTTCGCGGCACAAAAGAACCTCCCCCGTCAAAGCTGTTTTCACAGCCTTTGGCGGGGGAGGCTCTTTTGTACTTGGATCTTTTCAGCGTTGCGAAGGGGTGGCCTAGTTCATACCCAGCTTCGCCTTGTTCTCAGCAACCTTCTGGCGCTGATAATCCAATGCGCTTTGATACTGGATGGAATCCTTATAGGCGATGTATTCTGCCCAAAGCGCGTCGAACTTCTCATCGCTTTCAGCCATCAGAAGCTTAGGCAGATATTCGCCCCATTTTGCTTCGGCCTTAATCAGGATATCGCCCTCTTTGCTGTCTGCCGGCGGGCGAACGTTGTCATAGGCACCGTAATGTGCACCCTTGCCAGCGCCCCATTCGCGGTATTGGTTAAAGGGCATACCGGGATCGGGCTCCCACAGGTTCATAGCGGAGCTGTTGAACATCCAGATCTCGCCGTAGGTGTTGTACTGCTCCTTGAAGGAGGCCATATCAAGGTTTTTCATGGAGTTGACTTCATCCTTAATAATCGGCTTGCCATCCTTCATGTCATAGGTGACGCCCTCTTTGCCCAAGTAGAGCGAGGACTGACCCTCGGGAGACATGCCCCAGCCCATCAAGCGGATAGCGCGGGCGGGGTCTTTGCAGTTCTTGGTAATCATGGTAAGCTCCCAGCCAGAGTAACCGGGTACGCCCAGCTTAGCAGGCTCAAGCTTGCTGTTTGCGGGGCCGTCTACAGCGATGTAGACAGAATCGGGGTTTGAGGTATAGAGCTGGCCGAGGGGGTTCATGGCGTCTTTCCACTGATACAGCAGCGCAAAGTATCTGCCTTGCTGAATCTTTTCCTCAATTTTGGTACGGTCGTCTACAAATACGTCGGTGGGTACCATTCCAAGCTCATGCGCCTTGCGGAAGGTTTTGAGCCAGTTGATGTAATCGGGTGCGGGGTTTCCGCATTTCACATCAAAGTATTGGCCATCGATTTCACGGGGAACTGCGAGGAATTCCAAAAGCATATCCTCAAAGCCGGTGTTGCCGTTGGCGGTGAAGAAGGTGGAGCCAAAAGGAATCAAAGGCTGGCCGTTGACGCCGGTGGGGTACTTCGCCTTAGCGTCCTGCAGTGCCTTGAGGAAGCCCTCGGGGGTTCTCATATCAGGGGAGCCGATGGCCTCATAGATGTCCTTTCTCACCATGAAGGAACGGTTGGAAATGACGTTGTATTCTGCTATGTCGTCGGGGGAAACGCTGTTACAGGGATAAGCGTACACGTTACCGTCATCCTGACGGTACCAGTTGAGGATGCCGGGGTCTGTTACCTCTAAGAAGTATGGGTCATGCTCCTTGGCAAGCTGCTCCAGCGGGTAGGTATAGGTCTCGGTAGAGAGTTCGGGCACCTGCTGCTCATACCAGCCAAGCGTGACCATATCGGGCAGAGAATCGGAGGCAAGCATCGTATTAAGCATCTGAGCAGCCTCGCCCACCGGGACAATAAAGTTGACCTTTACGCCGGTTTGCTCGGTAATTAACTGGTCGGCCAGATTGCCATCGGGATTTTGGAACCAAGTCTCATTAACGTACCAGTCCAGAGTGATGGGGCTGGTATCGATTTTCCATCCGGGAACCTGTTCTTCGCTGCTGGCGGCATCGGAGCTGACCGGAGTGGACGCTGCGTCGGGTTGAGACGAAGCAGGCGCGCTGCCGGCGCAAGAAGCAAGCATCAGTGCGGTCATAATCAATACCAAAACCAGACTGGTAATCCTTGACAACTTTAGTTGCATGATTTTTCCTCCTACTATATTTTGTAAAAGCCCGGCACAAACACACAAGAGAAGCCCGGGCAAATTACCTTAAAATGGCGCCGCGGCAAGGCTGAGATGGCGAACTTTGCAAATGAGTAACAACAGCAAACGCAAGGTCAAGCATCGTAGTAAGGGTTAGCCGCCGCGCGGTTTTGCCGGAGATGATAAAGCGAGGATAGCATTATTCCTTTACCGAGCCGAGCAGCATCCCTTTTACAAAGTACTTTTGCAAGAAGGGGTAGATTACGACAATAGGCACCGTGGTAACAATCATCGTAGCCATTTGAAGGGAGGTTGAGGTAAACGCACTTTGACTGATACCGGTGGAGAACATCGAGACCTTTGAGGATTCCGACGCCACAATCATCTTGTATAAATAGGTCTGTATGGGGTGCAGGTCGGAATTTTTAATGATGTAAAACACACCCATAAAGAAATCGTTCCAGTTGTATACGCCGTTAAAGAGCAGGATAACGGCAAATACGGGCTTGGAAAGCGGCATAATCACCCGAAAGAAGATGGTGAATTGATTGGCGCCGTCAATCATCGCAGACTCCTCCAGCGCACCGGGTATTGTGCGAAAGAAGGACTGGAATATAATCAAATCAAAGAAATTGAACATGGTGGGGAAGACATACACCCAAAAGTTGTCTACCAGCCCGAGGTTCTTTGCCAGTATAAAGCTTGGTATCAAGCCGCCCGAGAAAAACATGGTAACGATACCCATGTTCATGTACAGCTTTCTGCCTATCAGCTTTTTATTTAAAAAGGCGTAGGCGACCATGCCGGTGAACACCACATGAAAAGCCGTTGCGATAAGGGTACGCATGACGCTGACAAAAAAGGCGTTTACGATTTCATTGTTGCGAAACACCTGACGGTAGTTTTCCAATGAAAACTCTCTGGGCAGCCAGTAAATACCGCCCATTACCGCATCGTTTCCGTCGTTAAAGGAATGAATGAGCACATACCAAATGGGGTATAACGCCAGAAAGCATATGGTTACCATAAGGATAATATTTAACATGTCAAAAGACCTTGAGCCGATACCGCGTTTTATCTTATTTATTCTCATAATGTCCTCCCCCGCTAAACCAGCGAGACGCCGGCAAGCTTTTTGGATGCCTTATTTGCGGTAAACAGAAGCAAAAAGGCAAACACCGAGCGGAAAAGGCCAACCGCTGTGGCGTAGGACAACCTGCCGCTGATAATACCGGTACGATAGGCGTAGATGTCAATGACATCAATAACATCATAAAGCACCGGGCGGTGGAACACGAACAGCTGGTCAAAGTTTGAACCCAGCAGATTTCCAACGTTAAGTACCAGCAGTACAATTACGGTGCCGCTAATGGAGGGAAGCGTGACATACAGCATACGCTTAAACCTTCCGGCGCCGTCTATTGTAGCCGCCTCATAGAGGTTCGGGTCGATACCCGCGATGGCTCCCATATAGATAATGGCGTTCCAGCCAAGCTCCTTCCAAACCTCTGAGGTGACAAGGATGCCCCAGAAGTGCTCCTTCACACCAATCAGATGTACCGGCTCCGCCAAAAAGCCCAGCTGAACCAGCAGCTGTGTTATCATGCCGGAATCGGACAGCCAGTTATACATAATGCCGCCTACAATAATCCACGAAAGGAAGTGGGGAAGGTAGGAGATGGTCTGTACTGTCCTTTTAAACCGCGTGCTGGTAAGCTCGTTAAGCAGAAGTGCAAAAATAATGGGAAGCGGAAACCCGATGGCCAGCCGAAGCAGGTTAAGACCAAAGGTGTTGCGCATAATCAGCCAAAACCGGTCGTCGGCAAAAAACTCCTGAAAGTTTTCAAGCCCAAGCCATGTTGATTTAAGCACGCCTTTTGCCGCGTTGTAGCGCTGAAAGGCGATGATGATGAAATACATGGGTATGTAGTTGAAGATTACCATCCATATCACACCGGGGATTGCCATTGCCTGCAGATCCTTTTGGGCCCAAATCCTACTGAACAGGCCTCTGTGCGCAGGGTTACCAGCGCGGACAGGTTTGCTGCGTTTGTTAGCCAATAGAACCACCATCCTTTTGTGCGGGCCGCCTTGACATGTTGCATTTGCTGTAATAGCATGACTTCGCGTGCATCAATATGTGCATTACCCACAATTTCTCTTACGGCTTCATTATACGTTAATTGGCTGTTCATAAACAGGTTATAAATTTCTCATTTGGTTTGTTTTTTTTAGTTATTATATACAGGCGCTATCCTTGTGATATAGAATGGTTATGGTAATTTCGCTTTACCTTCCTAAAATGTAGGTGAAAAATCGGTTGTTTGTTGGCAATAAATACGGGGAAATTACAATAAAAAAAGTATGCCGCCGCTTTCATGAACAAGGACGAACTCCGACTGGCATCGGCGTTCGTCCCATTATGCATTTTGCTTATCTATCATACTATAATCCGATTAAAAAGGATATAAAAATGCGTCAAACGCTTTGGTGTATGGGTTAAAGTATCAGCGGCGAAAAGCAATCTTGGGGTAAATGAAATCTGCGCTCAGCGCGGTCTATTGTGCGGGCAAGCGGATAGAAACCCGCACGCCGCCATCCGGCCGGTTTTCTATATCAATTCCATAAGAGCGGCCATACACCATACGGATGCGCTCATTGACATTCTTAATGCCGATGCCATGTCCCTCGTTTCCGCGGGTATCCAGCTCGGTTTGCTCCCGCAGCGCGGAGCGCACCTCGGCAAGGCGGTCGGGTGACATCCCCGCGCCGTCATCCTCAACAGTGATAATCAGCTGGTTGTCCTCCCGGCGGGCACGGATGAAGATACAGCCGCCCCTACCAAGCGGCTCCATTCCATAGTGGATGGAATTTTCCACCGCGGGCTGCAGGGTCATCTTAATCATCCCGCAATCCAAAAGCTCGGGCGGCGCGTCAATATCCAGCCGTATGACGTGCTCGTGTCGGATATTCATGAGGGCAATGTAGTTTTTAATATAGGCAAGCTCATCCTTGAGGCGCACCTGTGCCTCGGTCCATTTCATGCCGTACCGCAAAAGGCGCCCAAGGGCAGAAATGGCATCCGCCGCATCCAGGTTGCCATGTATCTCGCTCATCATACCGATCGTTTGCAGGGAGTTGATGATAAAATGGGTGTTAATCTGCGAAAACAGCATACGGGTTTCCGCGTCCTTTTTGGATTCCTGCTTTGCCACAACCTCTCCAATGAGGTCGCCCAGCCTGCCCAGCATCCGGTTAAAGTGGTAGGCAAGCTCGCTCATCTCATCATGCCCGCTAAGCTTTACCCGCGCGTCAATCTGCCCCTGCTCCACCTTGCGCATAGAGGCGATAATCACCTTCATTCGCCTTAGAAGCATCCCGGTAAACAGGTAAATTAACACGCTCGAAAGCGCTACCGCGACGAGGCTTTCAATAATAATCAGGTTGCGGGTTTGCGTTATGCTTATGGTTGCGTTGTCGTAGGCGACCACATAGCATACATAGCTGTCCAGCGCTTCAATATAATCGTACATCAGCGTCATTGGCACCCCGGAATGCGTCACCTTAATGGGTTGCAAACGCAGATATTCTTCTGCCGACGACATCATGTTCCGCAAGGACTCACTATCAACGCGGTACCGTGACAAAAACTCACTGTTTTGCGCGTAAATCAGGGCGCCGTTAGAATCCATGACAAATGCCAACAGGTTTTCGTTTTGCTCCTGGGATAAAAGATGGCGAAAAAAGTCCTCGGTGAGCACCGTCACCTCCATCAGCCCCAGGGGCTGGTTTTTAGAGAAGGTGATGGAGCGAAAGAGCGCTACCACATTTTTGCGGTCCTTAATAACAGTAGTATAGTTTCGCTCGGTTTGATTCAGTGTCCAGTATCCGGCCGCGTTAAGCAGTACGCGGTCACTGATCTCCTGCAGGTTTGCAAGGCGGGTATCGCTGTAAATGAGAGAGCTGATCTCCGGAAACTCGGGGTTATGCACATACATGCGCAGCTGGTAAACGTCAGGGCTTAAGCTGCGCACCAGGCTTTCCCTTTTCTTCAGGGTCAGGTTAAACTCCACAATATCCGCAGGCTGGGCGGGATTCCAGTCCTTAATATAGGAGATAATGTCGTAGTCGCTGGAAATGGAGTTTATACTCTGGTAGCAGGTATCCATCTCCCGCTGAATGCTGTAAACCGACTCCTTGAGCAGGCTTTGGGTATCGGTAATCATGCTTTGCTCTAAGGCTTCGTTTGCGGCATTGATGAGCTGTGCGGCAAAAATCACGATTGCGACGCCCAGTATAACAGAGTAGACCAGCATCAGTTTTTTGGCAAGGCCCATACCCTCCAGCGCATCCCCCGCGTAGCGAAGCAGCCTTTTCAACCATCCCATAGCATTCCCCCCAATCTGCGCGCCGGCGAGGTCTGTTTAAGCCATTCCTTCGCGGTACTCCCGGGGCGAAATGCCCGTAAGGGTGCGAAAGGTGGTGGCAAAATGCTTCGTATTATTAAAGCCTACCATCTCGCCGACCTCATAAATCTTGTAAATGGGGTCCTTTAGCAGCTCTTTTGCCTTTTCAATGCGGTACAAGCGAAGGTAATTGACAAAATTCATACCCGTCTGTTCCTTGAACAAAATGGAAAAATAGGAATAGTTGAGTCCGATGTGGTTTGCCACCTGAGCCATGGTTAAATCCTTGTGGTAGTTATCCTGAATATACCTGACCGCCAATTCTATGGATTTATCTGAGCGGTACAGGTTATAAAACTGCTGCATCACCTCATTGAGCCGCATTACAAACCCAATCACATAGCGTATATAATCCTGCAAGGTGCTAAAGTGGTAAATGGAACGAAAGCCCTGTTCCTGCTCTCGAATAAAGGCTGTCTCATGGGGAATATGCTCCGAAAGATACTGCACAAGTCGCTCCCTCACCAGCATACCCACCCGCTCCAGATAGCGAAGCCCATGGGCGGTGACGATTTTTTCGTCGAAGATGTCGCGAACCGTCTGCGACAACTCCTCTTTGCGGCTGGTATCCAGCATCTGCACCAGCTGGTTGATGTTTTTGATGGGCAACGCATAATCCTCTTTTTCCTTAGGCAGGTTGTCCGCGACAATTACGCGTCCGCCTAGAAGGGTATACCGCAGCGCATATTCTCCCTGCCGGTACGCCCCCCAGAGCTCCTGGGGAGAGAAGAGCATTCGGCTTACCCCTGCCGAGCCTTCGCCCGCAGCTTCAACAAGCTCCTCAAACAAGCTGAGAAAATCAGCGGAAGCGGGAAGAAGCGCGATGACGTTGGCTTTATCGTCGAGAAAAATGAACCGCGGGCAGCCTCTGCTCTCCAGGTACTGATTCATGCGCAAAACCAGCGCTTCGTTATGCTCCTGCTTCTCCGGGTGCTCGTAACACGCGCAGCTGTTAAGCACCGCCAAATAAGCCCCCGACTTAAATTCAAACAGATTGTCGTCCTCTTTTTGCACCGAGGTTCCGTGCAAAAGCAAGCGAATGCGATCAATGCGCTGCTCAGCGCTCACCCCGTCCAACAGCTGTACCTGCTCCAGCTCCCGCTCTGCCTGCTCCAGCTGCTGTATCAGCTCCTCCCGGTCTATGGGCTTTAGCAGGTAGGCCTTCGCGCCAAAGCTAATGGCTTTTTGCGCAAACTTAAACTCATCGTGTCCGCTTAAAATAATGGTATACGGCTTATGCTCCATAGCCTGCAGCCGTTCCATCAGCTCAAGCCCTCCCATAATCGGCATTACAAGATCGGTAATCAGCAGGTCGTACCGGTTTTGCTCCAATAGATCAAGCGCCTGCTTACCGTTTACACTTTCATCAATCTCACTAAAGTATGAGCTTGTTCGTGTAATAATGGTACGCAGTCCCAATCGAATAAATTTTTCGTCATCGACCAGCAATACTCTTGCCATAGCCAGTTATCCAGCCCCCTACTCCTCATTTTCATTATACACGGCGGTAAACGAATGACGCAGTTCAAATATTTACAACCCAAACAACCCGTGTGGTTGCAATGAGCGGGTTCATCCGCGATTCATTGAGCATGATTCATAATTATTATAGTTTCTTTATTCACTAATAGCAACTGTCTGTCTAAGCTGTGTTTCGCAAAAGACCAAACACGCTACAGTCTTGCGGCTTATTATCACAGATATTAGTCTTTGCTTAAAAAAGGAATGTTCACGAAGAGGAAGCCATACCAATGGTGTTTTAATTTTACACACAAGGCTAAAAAAAGAAAGGTGTTTAAACAATGCAGGAGAAAATCAGCCGGTCCCGCGTAAACGGATTTTTGCGCGCGGAGGGGAAAAAAGTACGAAACGGGGTGGGGGAGGAGATTGTACTCACGGGTTGGGGGCTTGGGAACTGGCTTTTGTGCGAAGGGTATATGTGGCTTTCTCGCGACAACAGCCGTTTTGACCGCCCGCGAAGAATCGAGGCGGTAATCCGGGAGCTGACAGGCAGCGAATACGCTAAAGATTTTTGGGAGCGGTTTCGGGATAGCTATGTGACGCGGGCAGACATCCGCTGCATGGCGGAGCAGGGGTATAACTCGGTGAGAATCCCCATCAACTGGCGAGTCCTCATGGAGGACGATCCGGAGATTGCATGGAAGGAGGATGGCTTTGCCCTGATTGACCGCTGTCTTGACTGGTGTGAGGAGTATAAGCTCTATGCGTTTTTGGATCTTCACGGCGCGCCGGGCGGGCAGACCGGCGCGAATATTGATGATTCTATAGATGATATGGCGCGCCTGTTTGTTGACGAGGAGAGCCGCCGCAAATGCATTGAGCTGTGGAAGGAGCTTGCCCGCAGATACAAGGACCGATGGATTGTCGGGGGCTACGACCTGCTTAACGAGCCCGTATGCCCGGGTCAGGGGGAGGAAAACGCGCTGAACCCCATGCCATACGCGCTTGCCGGCTTTTATGATGAGGTCATCAAGGAAATTCGCGGGATTGACGACAGACATATGCTTTCGCTCGAAGGCCACCGCTGGGCAACCGAAACGACGGTTTTCTATAAACGGTATGACGAGAATATGGTAATACATTTTCATCGCTACGGCTGCAAGCCGGGTCTTGAGGCGGTGCAGCCGTTTTTGGAATGCTCCGAGCGACTTCAGCTCCCGCTGTGGCTGGGGGAAACGGGGGAGAACCGTGCGGAGTGGTACACGGCGCTTTTTCCTTTGTGTACCGCGCTGGACATCAGCTATAATGTTTGGCCTTGGAAGAAGATGGAGTGTGGCAACTCCCCCTGCTCGGTCAATAAGCCGGATGGCTGGGATGAGATTTTGGACTATACAAACGGCGGTCGGCACCCGGGCTACGCAAGAGCTCAAAAAATCCTGGATGAATACCTTCAAAATGTCAAGCTCGAAAACTGTACCTTTTATCAATCTGTAACAAACGCGGTGTTCCGAAGACCGGATTGCAGTATGCGCGCCACTGATTTTGACCTTTTGCCGGGTGCGGGCGTCACCTACAGCGGCTTGCGGGAGAAGGGGAACCTGTACGATTATCACACAAAAACCGGCATGGCCATCCTGCCCGCAGACGAGAAGTCTGTCGCACGCCGGTTCGTTTTCGACAGCGGCTGGGATCTGCTGGTCCTTGAGCTGTGCGCAGAGGAATTTGCGGTATACAGTGTTAATGAGGTTCCCGACGGCTGCACACTGAGCTTAGAGTTTTTATGCAAAAAGGACGCTCGGCTGAGCGTTTTCCAGGATGACAATGAAATCGCTTCTCCGTTTCTCACCGCCGAACATGGCTGCAAAACGTTAAAAATCGGCAGTCTAAAGGCGTCGGAACACGCCAAAATTACGCTTTATGTCCGCAGCGGCACGGTGCATTTTTTCAGATTGCGATTTGACTTGCCAACCGCCTAATTCTCATCCTGTAAAATCCCATTAAAATTCAGTCCTTGTATCCAAAACAATTTTGGCCGCCACAAGTGTTTTATTGGCGAAATCCATCGGCATAAAGGAATATGTAAGTGTATTTGTCTAAATAATAGATTTTTACTGCGTTTATGCGCTGTGGGTGCTAAATTAGTAGCAGGTTGCGATGATATTTTTACAACAAATCACTTTTCAAAAACAAAAATAAACAGTATAATTTTCCTATATAAAACTGAAAGCTGTAGCATTGAGGGTCTGTTAATGGATACGGAAAAAGACAAGCTCGAAAAAAATATGGATACAAAGGCGTTGTTTTCTCTGTTAAAATCCGCCGGGGATTTTGAAGAGGTGAACAATAGCTTTATCAACAACCCCGCTACCTCCGAGTGCCTCAATGAGCTGTTGATAAAATACGGGGTGACGATTGCACAGGTAATTGTGCGCGCCAACATCAGCAAGTCTTTTGCCTACCAGCTGTTTAGCGGAAAACGGGAGGCCAGCCGTGATATTTTGCTGCGCATTGCGCTGGCAATGCATTTTACGCTGCAAGATACCCAGCGCATGCTGGCAATCTCACAAAAGGGTCAGCTCTATCCGAAGGTCAGAAGAGATGCCGCGATAATTTTTTGCATCGAAAAACGATGCGATCTGCACGAAACCTGCGATTTGCTCGATGAGATTGGAGAATTGCCGTTAATTTGATGCAATTGCGGTATTTTATATTCATACTGCTCTTGTTTTAAAAAGATATCATGCAAAACCGTCAGATGTTTGGCTGTTCTCCGACTGCATGGTGGGGGTTTTGGGCTTATTGCAAAAGGCAAAAGGCAGAAGGGATGATGAAGGATGGATGCGTTAAAAGTAGCTTTTTTAGACCAGTACCGCAATCAGCTCTCGGATATCGAGCTTCCCGGGCGCATCACCGAGCGGTATGTGCTTACGGCGTGCTTAAATAGCGGCAAGAGCAGGCAGACGTTTTTATTGGAAGAAAAAAACGGGCGCAAGCAGGTTCTTGCCAAACAGTCCCCCCTATCTTCACCCGAAAGCCTTATGGCTGAGTATGAGATGCTCGCGGCGCTCAACCACCCCGATATTCCACGGGCATTGGATTACTTTGAAGAGGATGGCTATGCATACCTGCTGCGGGAGTATTTTACGGGGGTAACGCTTTATGATATTGTCGAGCGGCGGGGTGTGCTGTCGGAGGATATCGCGGTAAGGGCGCTTTACGCCATCTGCGATATCCTCTCGTACCTGCATCGGCAAACCCCCCCGGTGATACATAGGGACATCAAGCCTCAAAACATAATCCTGACCCCGGACGGGGGGTACAAGCTGATAGACATGGGTACCTGCCGGCACTTTCGTGCCGAAGAAACCAAGGATACGGTTTTTATGGGAACAGAGCTGACCGCCGCACCGGAACAGTACGGCTACCGCCAGACCGATGAACGCTCCGATATTTACGCGCTGGGGGTTTTGCTTATTTTTTTGTTAACCGGCTCGTTTTCATTGGAGGCGCAGAATCTGGCCGTAATCTCATTGCCGCTGCGCCGTATCGTATCCCGTTGCATCGCCTTTTCGCCCGAGAAGCGATATTCCTCGGTCAAGCGGCTGATCTTTCGCTTAAAAAGTGTGCAGAGCCGAAAAAGCAGGCTGAGACGGGTGGCAGAGGTAGCTAATGCCTTCCTGTTGGGCGTTGCCGCGTGCTTTGCCGTGCTGTATTTTGGGGTGATGCAAAGCCCGTTTGCGCGGGTTGAGATACAGTCGCCCCTGCTGGAGCAGGCCATTCGGGAGCAGCTTAGCATACTGCCCGGCGAGCCGGTGAGACGTCTCGACCTCTATGGCCTAACGGGGCTATTTGTTACGGGAGACACGGTTTTCACAAAATGGGATTCCCACAACCAATATATGGGGTCTTGCGATGTTGATTGGGTACGCGTGGAGGCAAAAGGCGATATTGAAGACATCGGATTTTTGCGCTACTGCAAAAACCTCCGAGAGCTCGTACTAAATAAGCAAAGCATCAGCGACATTTCCGCGCTGTCCGGGCTCCCGCTTGTGAGACTCAGCCTGTGCGATAATCAGATTTACGATATATCTCCCCTTGCGGACTGTAAGAGATTAAACCACCTGGAAATTTCAGACAACCCACTGCGCAGCCTTTCGCCAATCGAGGGGCTCAGCGCGCTATCTCTGGTGGATGTCAGCTATACAAACGTTGACAGTATAACGGCTCTGTCTGGTAATCCGATACAGCAGCTGCTAATAGGAGATTTGCGCATTGACGACTTAACGACGCTTGTAAATTACCCACGGCTGGAACGGCTTGTGGCAACCGGAGTTTCCGCGGAAAATCAAAAAATTATTGCAGGCATTAAAAGCCTAAGAGAACTTACGTTGTATGGAAGCGGAATTACAGATGTCACCCCCTTTTCGGCGCTGAGGAACTTAACAAGCTTTGATTTACATAACAACGAGGTTGAGGATTTTAGCCCGATAACTGCGTGCAACAATTTAACTTTTATTGGAATTAGCGAAAACCCGGTGAAATCCATCGAATCCCTCAGTAGGTTATCAAACCTTCAATCGCTATCCATAGGCAATTCCCCCGTTGAAGATTTAGAAGCCTTAGGTAAGTTCCAATACCTGAGAGAAGTGTATTGCAGCAAGCAGCAAGCCGAAAAGATTGAGGAATTTTTCCCTCACCCCAGCTTTTCTGTAAGAATTCAATAGGGATAAGCTATATTACAGAAAGAAAAAATAAACCTGAAAAGTCTGCTCCGTGCATACCATTTCGCGATTGATTTGTGTCATACTTTAGGTATTTTAAAGTGCGTCAGGGTAAAGTTCCTGATGTTAACGATATTTTTCATTTGCAAACCCCTGTATTAAGTGTAAATGGTGTATAGACGGAGGAGAAAATAATATGGACGTTAATCACTTTGGCTTTTTCGGCTTTTGGCAAAAAAGAGGTCTTCAAAAATTCTTCGCTTTGCTCATGGCGGTGCTGATTGCGCTACCCTCTGCGGCGGTACCGGTTTTCGCCGACGATCCGGAGGGGATAAGCTATAACCCTCAGGAAATTGAAAAGCTGCTGGCTTTTGCTCAGCAGCCGGGCAGCAGCGGTTCCAGCAACAGTGAGATCCTTAACTGGGACGACGAGGGAGCAGACCCGTCCACCTGGGACGGGATAAGCTGGACTGATATTGAAGGTATCGCTCATGTCGAACGGATTGTGCTGACCGACGCGGGAGTATCCGGCTCGTTGGATGTGTCGGGCTTTAGTCATTTGACCAATTTGGAGCTTGGTTGTGAAAGCAATGAAAGCGAGGGGAATCATGTCACCCACATTGATGCGAGACAGTGTACCGCGCTTGAAAACATAGTCGCGCCGCGCAATGGTCTGATGACCTTGCAGCTGGAGGGCAGTACAGGCATAAAGTACATGCATCTCTGGCAAAACAAACTGTCGGCAATTAATGTTCAGGAATTTACCTGGCTTGAGGAGTTGAATGTTGATTACAACGCGTTAAATACGCTTGATGTTTCTCAAAACACAAGCCTGAAAAAATTGTGGGTGGGCGGTAATCTATTTACTGAGATTAACCTTAACAATAATGTCGAACTCGAAGAGCTGTATATATACGACGGTCAACTCACCGCGCTTGACGTAAGTACACTGCAATACCTAAACACGCTTCGCGCGCGGAACAACCCGTTCATTTATATTGATATTTCGAACAATCCGAATTTAACCGAAGAGAACTTTGAGGTGGACGAGAGAGTTACGGTTAAAGGCAATGAGAACATCGCTGATAGGGTTGGTGTTGTCGAGCAGTATAATGCGGATGAGGTTGCAAAGCTTACTGCGTTTGCCAATCAGGACGACAACCTGACAAAGCTGGGCTGGAACCTAGATGATCCGGGCAGTTGGAATGGAATAAACTGGTTAAGTGACGAAGAAAACGAAAAGCGAGTGAAGGACATTGACTTAGCGGATAAGGAACTATCCGGCTCGTTGGACGCGTCTGGCTTTTCTTCTTTAATGTGGCTGAATGTTGGAAGGTCAACAGATGATTCCGCCGGAAACCATCTGTCACAGATTGATGTGAGCGGGTGTACCGCCCTGACTGCCCTTCACGCATTTCATAATAATCTGACTACTCTCGGCTTATCCGGCAATGAAAACCTAAATGAGCTTTTTATCTGGAATAATCAGCTGGAATCAGTTGATCTTTCCGACTGCGTCGCGCTGGAGCGGCTGCATGTGGATAATAATAACAGCATCTCATCGCTCGACACCTCCCGTTGCGTAAATTTAAAAGATTTATATGTAAACGGAAATAAGATTTCCACGCTGAATCTTGCGGACAATACCGCGCTAGAGGTGCTTTCGGCTGGACAGAACCAGCTTACATCGATTGATCTTAGCAATCTTGTGAGCCTGAGGGAACTTGACCTTAGCCAAAACCCGTTGGAGTCACTCCCAAGCCTTAACGCGGTTACAAGCCTCGAAAAAATACATATCTACGATACCGGGATACATACCATTGATATTAGCGCGCTTACCAACCTGAAGGAGTTGAACATTAGCGGGAACCAATTAACTGCCCTTAACCTAAGCTCCAACACAAGACTTGAAAATCTTTACTTATGGAACAATGGGCTTACAACCCTGGATGTCTCGGCGCTGACCGAGCTTAAGGAACTTAATTGCAGCGATAATCCGCTGGGAACGCTGAATGTTGCTCAAAACACTCAGCTTCGCGGCTTATGGGTAGTGGGAACACAAGTTAAAAGCCTAAGCCTTGCGGCTAACGCCCTACTTGAGCAGTTGGATATTGGCTGGAATGATATCAGCACACTCGATCTTTCCGGAAATCCAATGCTCAAAAGCTTGAGTATGCAGGGCACCTCCATAACCTCGCTTGATGTATCCCAAAATGGTAACCTTGAGGAACTGAGTTTTAATGTTAATCGGCTTACATCGCTGGATGTCAGTATGCTTACAAAGCTTAAGGTATTATCCGGCCGGGTCAACAACCTCGCTTCGATAGATGTTACAGGTCTGCCGCTCGAGGTACTGGAGATTGACGAAAAGACCCGTGTCATTGGCAGCACCCTGGTTCCTGATGCAGAGGAGCAGCAGTACGGAGACACAGGCCTGCGCTATAAGGAGTGGGACGACGGCACAGTTGTCATCACAAGCTTTTTACTTACCGAGAGCTTTGATAAAAACATTGCCATTCCATCCGAGATTAACGGCAAGCCCGTCACTAAAATAGGCAGCGCTGCGTTTTACGAGTGGGGACGGATTCTGGAGCTTCAGAATGTGGAGATTCCGCACGGCGTAACCAGCATAGGGGAACGTGCGTTTTACAGAACCTCCCTGAACAGAGTTTGGCTGCCCGACTCGATGACGGATCTTCGTGAAGGCGCGTTTCAAGAATGCTGGAATCTCGAGAGGATACGCATCGGAGCCGATGCCGTTAACCTCGGTAGGGACGTGTTCGGCGGTTGTGCCGGCAGCCTGACCATCTACGGCGAGCGGGGCTCCGCCGCGGAGCAGTACGCCAACGATTGGGGTATCGCGTTTGATGACGTTGAGAATTTCGATAAAGAGCTCCCTATAAACGAATATGAGTTGCAAATGCTTCATGCATTCGCCGACCAGGGCAGCAACCGCGAAAACCTCGGCTGGAACCCTGAGAATCCGCTCGGCTGGGAAGGCGTGGAGTGGACATATGCAGGAGAAGAAAAACGGGTTAAGAGCCTGAACCTCTCCGACAAAGGCCTGACGGGCACACTCGACGTGTCAAACTTTTCCGAGCTGGAATGGCTAAACGTTGCGCCTGATGAGAATAGCGACGGGAATAATCCCAACCGGTTAACGGGTCTGAATGCCTCTGGCTGTTCACAGCTGCGGGAAATTCTGGCTTACGAGAATGCATTGACTACTATCAATATAACCAACCTACCGTCATTGGAAACCGCAAATTTCTCAGACAATAAATTAACAAGCATAAATTTTGCAGGCACCACTGCGCTCAAATATCTTTGGGTACCGGCAAACAACCTGCAAGCGATTGACATCAGCAGCCTTGTAAACCTGACTGACTTTGCATGCCAAGTGAATCAGATTACAAGCCTTGACACTTCAAAGAACACTCAGTTAAGGCTCCTTGATTTTGGAGAAAACCCACTAAAGCAAATAAACCTAAGCAAAAATAGTAAGCTGGAAGAACTCTACACATGGGATAGTGAGCTGACGGCACTTAATATTGACAATCTAACCGAGCTCACAATTTTACATGCGGGAGAGAACAAACTCACCGGCATTAATACCACCCACAATAAGAAGCTCGTTGAGCTGCGCTTAGATGGAAATCAGCTTTCCAGTATTGACTTCTCCGCCAATACGGAGCTGGAACGTCTGAACTTAACGAACACAGGGATTACAACCCCCAATCTTTCTGGCCTTACTAAGCTTACAGAGCTGAATTTAAGCGATAACCCGTTAGCCGAGCTAAATATTGCAAGCAATACGCAGCTTCGCTGTCTGGATGTAGTAAATGTGCAGCTGCAAAGCATCGATGTATCTAGAAATACGCAGCTTGAGTATCTCAACTGCAGCTGGAACCAGTTGGAAGACATTGACCTCTCTCAAAATACCGCGCTTATATCACTGACAGTGGATGGGGCGTTTTTGCCCGATGTGACCCAAATCGACCTTTCCCACAACACAAATCTGGAAGAACTACATTTCTTCCACAACCGGTTTACCTCTATTGATGTCAGCAAGCTGACGAAGCTCAAGAGACTATATGGATACATAAATAACCTGACTGAGATAGACGTGACCGGCCTACCCCTTGAGGTGCTGGAGGTAGACGACTGGGTGCGGGTTATTGGCAGTAATCTGGTTCCCGATGTGACAGAGCAAGCCCTTGGCGAGACAGGGCTGCGCTATAAAGAATGGGACGATGGCACCGTTGCCATCACAAGCTTTACTCCCCCCGAGCATTTTGACGGCAAGCTGGTAATACCAGGCACTATTAACAATAAGCCGGTTAAAAGGATAGGCAACGGCGCATTCTTCCGGTTTGATACGGATATGCGCATACGCAGCGTGACCTTGCCCGAAGGGATCACCTCAATTGGAAGTCGGGCATTTAAAGATACCGGCATTCGCAGGTTATGGCTCCCCGACTCCGTGACGACCATTCAAGACGGCGCGTTTGAGGGCTGCTGGAATCTAAACCGTATTCGCATCGGAGAAAACGCGGTGAATTTTGGTTGGGACATTTTTGGCGGATGCGGCGGTTACCTGACCATATACGGCGAGCAGGGCTCCGCCGCGGAGCAGTATGCCAACGATTGCGGTATCGCGTTTGCAGATACCGACGAGTTCTATACCGAGCTGCCGTTTAACCAAAATGACCTGGACAAGCTAAAGGACTTCGCAAACCAGGATCAGAATAAAGTAAAGCTTGGCTGGGATATGGAGGAGCCCATCGACTGGACGGGAATTGATTGGGTTGAGGTGAACGGTGAAAACCGCGCGCGGGATATTTATCTTCCCGATTTAGGTCTGACGGGCAGTCTTGATGTTTCGGGCTTTACGGCTCTGGAGTGGCTAAACATCGCGCCAGACGGTGAGGACTCACAAAATCATAACAGCATCACAGGGCTCAATGTTGCGGGTGCCGCGAAGTTAATTGGAGTTTTTGCCCACGACAATAAGCTTCAGGGTACCATCAATATTTCCAATCTCCCATGCCTTGAGATAGTCCACTTCGACTGTAATGAGCTTACCGGTATTATACTAACGGGCAGTACCGCGCTCAGAGAGCTTTGGCTGGCAGGAAACCAGCTTAAGAATGTGGACCTCAAGGATAACGTAAATCTTGAGCTGTTAAACCTTGACGATAACCAGCTTACTGACATTAAATTAAGCAGCTTAACAAAGCTTAATAATCTTCGTGTCGGCAACAACAAAATTTCATCCATCGATTTAAATAAAAACACAAGGCTTGAGCATTTAAGTGTAAGCGGCAACGGGCTAACTAACTTAACCGTTCGGATGCTGCCCAATTTGCAGATGGTCGATATTTCAAACAACAAGCTCACCGCCATCGACTTAACCGCAAATACCCAGCTGGGCGAATTGTATGCTCAGGGCAATCTCTTTAAGGTTATTAACCTGACAAAGAACCCCAAGCTGAGAACTATCTTCTTGTCAGAGAATCAGCTGGCAACTCTTAATGTAACGAATATGCCAGAGCTTGAGGAGCTTTTTTGCTGGGGCAACTTATTCACAAGCGTAGATGTGACAAAGAACGCAAAGCTTCGCAGGCTGGATGTGGGCGGCTTACAGCTTACCCAGTTGGATGTGACTAAAAACCCGCTCCTAGAGGAGCTTACCTGCCCATGGAACCAGCTCTCGTCATTGGATGTTACAAAAAATACGGAGCTCGTGCATCTTGATGTTGGCAGCAATAACCTGACAGCGCTGGATATAACGAATAACCCAAAGCTCGAGTCACTGTATTTCTTTTACAACCCACTGACCTCCTTGGATGTCTCTAAAAACAAGGAACTCCGACTGCTCAGCGGGTGTGTTTGTAAGCTAAGTGAAATTGATATAACGGGTCTTGATAAGCTTGAGGTGCTCGCCATCGATGAAAGGACTCGTATCGTCGGCAGCACTGTGATTCCTGAAATTGAGGAAATACCCTATGGAGATACCGGGCTGCGGTATAAGGCATGGAACCAATTTGTTTGCATTACAAGTTTTACACCTCCCCAAAACTTTAATGGCGTGGTGGAGATTCCTGCTTACATACAAGAAATGCCGGTGCGGGTAATTGGAAACGGCGCGTTCTACCAGTGGGAGGAGTTTGGAGAGCTCAAAGAGGTCATGATACCCGATACCGTCGAGTATATCGGTGAGCGCGCATTTGCGATGTGTACCTCCCTTACCCGCGTTGCCTTGCCCGACAGCGTCGTGGAACTGGGTCCCGAAGTGTTTTGGAACTGTTCTAGCCTTTCGCGTGTCCGCGTACCTGCGGTTACCACTAATATTTACCGCGATGTATTCTCCGGCTGCCCTGTGACCATTTATGGCGGGGCAGGCTCGGTGGCAGAGCAGTATGCTGGTGATTATGGCATTCCGTTTGCCGATATCAACGACTTTGATAAGGAAATGCCCATTAACGAAAACGAGCGGACGAAGCTTGTGGCATTCGCAAATCAGGGCAGCAACCTTGCAAAACTCGGCTGGAACCTCAACGAAGATCCCGGCAGCTGGTCTGGCGTGCAATGGCGTGAAACCGAAAACGAACGCAGGGTTGTTTGCCTTAATTTTGAAGGCAAAGGGGTTACCGGCAGCCTTGACGTCTCCGGCTTTACTGCCCTCGAGCTACTGTTCTTGGGGACAGGGGAAACGGAGATTAACAACGGGATTACCGGGCTAACCACAACAGGTGCCACAGCATTAAGGCATGTGGATGTTTCCTCAAACGTCCTCACAGCGCTCGATTTGTCAAACCTTCCGATGCTGGAGGGTGTATATGCGACAGGAAATCAGATTGCGCGTATAACCTTATCGGGAAGTACGGAGATTAGAGAGCTTTATGTAAACGATAATAGGCTGACCGCCTTTGATCCCTCCGCCCTGACCGCGCTGGAAGTGTTAGTGGTCGATAACAACCCGATAACAAGCATTGATACAACGAAGAACACCAATCTGACATTCTTGGATGTCGGCAATATGCGATTAACCTCCCTTGACGTGACCAAA
The DNA here is from genome assembly GCA_023433405.1 of Bacillota bacterium. Classification (GTDB taxonomy): domain Bacteria; phylum Bacillota; class Clostridia; order Oscillospirales; family Ruminococcaceae; genus Acetanaerobacterium. Next base: position 78,799 of record JAEZCT010000041.1, read on the forward strand.
AACATGAAGCTTGACGGACTGTCGTTTTATGGAAACCAAATCAGCGGCATTGATCTTTCCAGAAACATCATGCTTAAGTATATCAATGCGGGCGAAAATAGGCTTACGCAACTAAATATTTCCAAGAACACAGAGCTTGACACACTTTATTTCTACCACAATGAACTAACCGCACTGGATGTAAGCAAGCTCAAAAAGCTTAAGGTTTTGGGCGGCTATATCAACAAACTGTCGGTCATCGATGTGACCGGACTGCCGCTGGAACTGCTGGAGATCGACGAAAAAACGCGGGTGGTCGGCAGCACCTTGGCGCCCAATACGGATGAGCAGATTGATAGCTCGACCGGTCTGCGTTACAAGGTTTGGTTGGATAACACCGTGGTAATAACCAGCTTTACCCCCCCCGCAGGCTTCACCGGCGTGGTTACAATTCCAGAAAAAATCAACGGCAAAAACGTAACTAAAATTGGAAGCGGCGCCTTTTATCAGTGGGGCGCATTCCCGGCGCTTAAAAAGGTAACAATTCCTGAAGGCGTTACCTCAATCGGGGAGCGCGCATTTGCAGGCTGCACCTCACTGACGAAGATTTCTCTGCCAAATGGCGTTAAAACAATTCGTCCTCAGGCATTTATGGGCTGTACATCACTCAAAGAAATCCGCGTTCCTGCTAGCGTGGACGATTTCTGGTCAGACATTTTTAAAGATTGCTCTCAAACATTGACAATCTACGGTGAGTTGGGTTCCGATATTGAGAGCTTTGCGCATGATTTTGACATTGCTTTTGCAGAAATATCAAGTTATGCTTCCAACACCGCCCCGATTGCCCTGCCCCTGAGCATAGAGGTAAACTACACAGCGCCGCGCACCGGCAAGGTTACCGCAAGTGACGCGGAAGGCGATACCCTCACCTATTCTCTGGTTGGCGCTGTAACAAATGGTACTGTCACCACCGAATATGGCAAGGTGACAATTAATGGGCAGGGTGACTTCACCTATACGTTTACCGGCTCGTTCCCATCGGATAAAGCAAGCGTACAAGACAGCTTCGCATTTAAAGCAGACGACGGCAGCTTGGATTCCGAGCCTGCAACCGTCTCGATTACGGTTACCCCCGGACTGGTGGAAGGCCTGACGCTCAATCAGAAGTCGCTTACACTCTCCACCCCTGCCAAGGCGGGCAGCGGTATTACACCGAAAAATTCAACCGTCGAGAAACTGGTTGCAGCCGTTAATCAGGGGGCAATCAATCAAAACGTAACGTGGAAGTCAAGCAATACAAGTGTTGCGAAGGTTGATAGTAACGGCGTGGTGACAGCGGTAGGCAAGGGAACAGCCAACATTACCGTGACAACAGTTGGGAAAAACGCCAACAATGCAGCTATCAGCAAAACCTGCGTGGTTACTGTCGAACAGACCGTTACCGGGGTAACGGTTGCCAATATCTCCGTTGTAAAAGGAGAGTCTGTCGATAAGAAGGTCACCGTCACTCCCGCCAACGCAAACTATATTATCGGCGAGTGGGCGATAGCGGATGAAACCATCGCAAAAATTGATTCCGACGGCAAAGTGTTGGGACTAAAGGGCGGCAAAACCACCATCAGCTATATACTGCCCGAGGTGACTGCAACCGCAACGATTACGGTTGAGCAGCCTGTTATAAGCATCACGCTTACCGGTATGCAGGGTGACAAGGTAACCAAGGGCACCGTTATCCAGCTAACTCCAGTATTTAATCCCGTTGATACTACAAACCAAGCGGTTGCTTATAAAAGCTCCAAACCCGCTGTCGCCTCTGTAGACGCTGCCGGAAAGGTTGTTGCGCTTACATCCGGCACAACGGTTATTACCGCAACAACAGTGGGCAAGGATAAAACCAATAAGACGGTCTCTGCAAGCTATACCCTCGAGGTCGTCACCGCGCCCACCGCGATAACCCTAAACAGCACAAGCGAAACAATTATTAAAAAGGGCAGCTTTACCCTTGTACCTACCGTCACCCCGGCAGACGCAAGCGATAAGACTGTTAAGTGGGTGGTTACCGATACGTCAGGTAAGGTGCTTGACGATGCCGATCAAATCCTGACCATTACGAATGGAAAAGTTACGGCAGTAGGCACAAATGATACCAAGGCTGTGCTGGTGTGGGCAATCAGCAACGCGGATGAGAAGGTAAAATCCGCCTGCCTTGTGAACATCTCTGTTCCGGCTGAAGGCGTAACCTTAGACGGAGAAGGGGCGGCAAGCGGCAAGGTGGCAATTACTACCACCCAAACACTCAAGCTCAGTGAGACGGTTACCCCCTTAAACGCCGATAACAGGTCTGTGGTTTGGGCAAGCTCGAACCCGAAGGCAGCGACGGTGGACGAGACCGGTATGGTAACTCCCGTTGCCAAGGGCACAGCGGTCATCAGCGCAACCACCGTCGATAAGGGCAAAAAGGCTTCTGTCACAGTAACGGTTACCGAGCTTATGACGGGTATTGCACTGAATGTTCAAAGCATTGAGCTTGCCGAGGGTAAAAGCTATACTCTGTTGCCGACTGTCAGCCCCGCCACCGCAAGCAGCACCGCAGTGGATTGGGCAGTAACAAATCCGGACGGCAGCCCGCTTAGCGATACTCAGAAATCTCTCATTACCTTTACGTCGGGCGGAAAGATAACGGCGAATAAGGGCAGTGCGGGGCAAAAGGTAAAAATGACTGCCACTGCGAAGGATGGCAGCGGGATAACCGCTTCCTGTGAGATTACCATCATCGCAGAGCTGGTTTCAAAATTAATCATTTCCACTCCCGCTCCAACGCTTTATGCAAACAGTGCCGGGGAACAGCTTGCAGCCTTCCCGACAACGGCACGGCTTGAGTTAAAAGCGGTTATAAATAAAGAAGAAGTCAGCTATGAAAATTCCAAGGTAGTGTGGAAGAGCGCCAACGATAAAATTGCCACTGTAGATGCCGCGGGCGTTGTTACGGCGGTAGGAAAAGGCAAGGCAAACATTACCGCGACAGCTACTGACGGCAGCGGTCAGTCGGTAAGCGTATCGGTTACCGTCAAAAAGCTGGTAGAAAGCATTACCCTTGACGTTAGCGAAGTAACCATAGCGCAGGGTAAAAAGGCTACCATCAAGGCAAGCGTGTTGCCGGCGGATGCTGACCTGAAAACCATCCAATGGGCATCCTCCAATCCAGCCAATTGTCCGGTTTCCTCTTCCGGCGCGGTCACCGCCAATGCAACTGGAAATTATTCCATAACCGCTACCGCAAACGATAACAGCGGTGTTAACGCAACCGCAGTGGTTACAGTTGCCGCAGCGCCCAAAACCGTGGAGATTCGCAGTGACCTGTATAACCAAACAATAGAAATTGGCGAGTCGGCAGGGCTTACGGCAACAGTCAAGGATTCACAGGGCAACGCAGACACCGTCAGCCAGACGGTCACATGGGCAAGCTCCAATAAAAATGTGGTTGCGGTTGATGCTAACGGCGTTATCACCGCTGTTGCCAAGGGCAGTGCCGATATTACCGCAAAGACTACGGATGGGACAAACATATCATCCCAGAAATACAGGATTACGGTTAATGTAGCAGTGACTGGCGTCACACTCAATAAAACGATACTGGTTTTAAAGAAGGGAAAGACCGAAACGCTAAAGGCTGCCATTACCCCGGCAAATGCAACCAACCTAGCGCTTACATGGGATAAGGTAAGCGGCGATGAGGACATCAGCATTGACGTGAAGAGCGGAAAGGTCACAGTTGCCAACAAGATTACGGCAGAAGACGGCGATACGGCCATAGTGCGGGTCACAACCGCTGACGGCAGCTTTACTGCAACATGTCAGGTTGTAGTAGCGGCAGTTCAGGTTAAATCGGTTTCGCTGGATAAAACAAGCCATGATTTCACCGCGAAGGAAGGATTTATAGACAGCTTACGGCCTTTACAGCTTAAGCACACAATAAAATCCGATACCACTAATGTTGAGCCCTCCAATACCAATGTGACCTGGTCAAGCACAAACGAACAAATTGCTGTTGTGGATGCGGATGGACGTGTAACCCCCAAGGGCTTTGGTACCGCAAGGATTACGGTTACCACAGAGGATGGCTTTAAAACAGCGAGCTGCACCGTTAATGTATACCCCACCGCCAAAGCCGACAAGCTCGCTGCGGTCGAAGCCACCAAAACCATCGAGCTTGCCTCTGTTCAGGATGGCATAGCGGATTGGAGCCTAAAGGTAAAAAATCAGGCGGACAAAGAGCTGCTCAATACGTTGTTCACCTACTCCAGCAGTAACGCAAAGGTCGCGGTAGTGGACGAATACGGGCATGTCACCGCACCAGAAAACGGTGTGGCAGGCACGGCTAAGATAACTGCCGCCTTAACAAACGATCTTGCTAAACGTAAGGTAGTTTTCACTGTAAACGTCGTGCCGCAGCAGGTACAAAATGTAGATATCTCATACAGTCTGCCGAACCCCGACGGCTCGGGGGTTCTGGAGCTTACAAATCAGAACCTTGAGCTGCTGTTTACCGCGAATCAGCGGATTGAGCTGAGCGCGCTTCAGACAACCGGTTCAGGAAGCGTTGTTACCACAAAGCCGGTATGGAAATCCAGCAATACCGCAGTCGCTACGGTAGCAGTAACAACAAGCGGCAATGCGGTTGTTACCTTTAAACGTGCCGGTACGGTCACCATATCCGCACAGGCCAACGATAAGTTGAAGGCTATCAACTCCATAGACATCACGGCATTTGATTTTACACCTAAGGTAATCGGCACAATCACAGTCAACCGGCTCAGCAACCTGGATGTCGAGGCCAGATACACGTCTACCCGGTTTGGTCTGGAAACGGTCAATAACGAAGAAACGCAAACAGTGATTCAAAACGTCGCAACAGATACCATTAAGCTCGGCTCAAACTTTCTGCCCAACAGCTTAATTACGCTGGAGGCCATCGGCAATGGTTGGGTTGTAAAGGCGGATGAATCGGTTAAGGCCGGAACCTACGCGGTAACCGCTACAGTAGTCCTGGCGGATGATGGCATAAGCAGTTCCGTTCGAGCCACCACCGGCAGCGATACAATTACAACTAAGGTAACGCTTTCTGTCAAGGTAATTAGCGGAAAGGCATCTGTCAAGGTCAGCATCCCCAAGGTCAATTTGTTCTATGCGGAGCCTTCCGTACCTCTTACCTTTACCACAGCCGAGACTATAACCAATGTTGTCCTTGTAAATAATACAAACGCACGTTTCACGGAGATATGCGGGGTGAATTATGAGGATACTGAGGGAAGCTGGAGGCTGTACTGGAATGATACGCAGGATAACAGCCCAAACAGCTTATCAGGTTATATGGATGTGTATCTGGAAAATTACGACGACCCCATCCGTCTTTCTGTTACAGTGGGCAAAATAACGACCGCGCCTAAGCTTTCGGCAATAATTCAGTACGAAAGCGATAGCAAAACAGCCAGCGTTTTCCTCACAAATACTACAGACAAGGTGCCGCTGACTGATTATGGTGCAAATCTTAGCGCAAAATATAATTCTTCGTTGTTTAATCTTGAGGTGGAAGACGATATGCTGGTGCTTACCCCTGTTAACGAGGACACGGTGAAGCCAGGAACAACCTATTCGGTCGAAGCAATTATTTCAAAAGACGATTGGGGAGACAACACGATTCCGTTAAAAATCAGTGTTAAATTCCCGTCGTAGCTCTGCAAATTCCGTTTAAAAATAACCAATAGTGCAAAACCGCGAGGCAGCATAAAAAATTGCTGCTGCGCGGTTTTGCTTTTGGTTTACTACATTGGCTAAAATCAACTTAATTCAAAATATAATTATTGCGCTAAACATCGTATGAATTCTGTACACTCATAAATAGAAGCGCCAAAATAATATATGGGAAAGTGCACTGATTAATAGAAATAGACCAAGTCGGTTACATAAAAATAAAGCATTCCGGTCATTTTTACAAGAAAAATCAGTTTTAATATTGAAAAATGCTCTCATATCAAGTACAATGTTTCTAACAAGGTACACTTTATTACATGGTAGTTTTGATTGTAACAATTATACTTAAAATAAATAATTTATATAATAAGCACAACATATTAGCCTGGCGGTGGAATATATATGCAGAAAAATACAAGCCGAAAAGACTCCATTGAAGTGTACTTCAATGGAGTCTTTTCGGCTTGTATTTGTGTCAAACAGAATAAATAATTTACATTTTTAACAATATAGGGATACGCATAAAGCTTTAATTGCAACTAATACTAATCTCCTCAAAAAGAGTCGTTAAAAATCCGCGTGAAAACCCATAAATTAAAGCTTTTCACTTGATTTTTATACTCTTTTAAATCGGATATTAGTATAAATAGAACTTTGACTATTAATCAAAACAGTCGTATTACCCATTACCATATGTCATACATAATCTACATCGCTTCTATGAATTGTAATTTGGTGGCTATATGCGAATGATTTTGAAGGGCTTGTTAAGCCTTAAGCAATATGCAATAACAAAACGCGTGCCACTCGATCGCATATCCCAAAAAGCAAGAACATAGTCGCTGTATTCCACAATTTTCACGTTGCGGCGCAGCGGTGCTACCCTGCCGTATGCAGCATAATCCGGCAAAAAGCTGCGAAAGGAAAGCCCCAAAGCGCGCGCAGCCTCCTGAGCCAATGTATCAATACCGCGCGCGCCTCCGCTGATAATCTCGGTGCAGTTGGCGGGCAAATGACAGATGATATGATCCTTATCGGTACCTTTCGCTTCTCGGGAACCTATCACGGCAACCTTCATTGTAAAACGCTCCGTTTCTTGCTGTCATTTAACTGAAATATGGTAATACGCTGGAATATTAATGCCTAAAAATGATTTAAAAGTTTAAAAATGGGGTCGCTCACATTGGGTTATAGTTTTTGAAGCAGACTATTATAGCAGTATCTGCTTAGGCAATAGCATTATGAATGCAAAAGAAGCAAAGCCTTGCGCGCTTCATCATTAAAAAGCCACTCAGAAGCAACGGCAAGACATCTGCACAGAAAATTCCTGTATGCATAGCAGCACATGAAAATACACAAAATAATACCTTGAAAGAAGCAAACTGAAAAACCGTATTTTTACAAAATTGAACCAATTTCAACCGTTTCACTCTCGCAATATTTTCAAAACTTTTTGGGTTCCTTAAGGCATATGGGCATAAGAAGCCGACCCAGAAAGTTGAGAATGACAGAATATGAGTATGCAAGGGAAGTTGCGACAGAGCGTTCTGTTTTTGCCTTCGATATTTATCTTGGTCAAGGCAATGATAGATATGCAGAGCCCGCGCATCGATTAAAACGTAAACGGGCTTGGGAAAGGTATGGAAAATAAATGAAACGGTTAATTCAAATGCTCACGGCAATCTGCCTTGCGTTTTCGGTTATGGCGTTGACAGCGGCGGCGGTGATTGGCGCGCAGCTCCCGGATGATTTTCTGGTGGAAGCGGGTCAGCAGCTGCTCCTTAATGATAATATAAAAGAAGGAACAAAACAAGGGGTTCTCGACCGAAAGGCAGCAGGAGAGAGCTACCAGGCTCAGCTGAGCATCTTTGGCATCATACCTATTAAAGATGTCAACGTATCAGTGGTTTCTGCCCGTACAGTCATCCCCTGTGGCACACCCTTTGGCATAAAGATGTTCACAGACGGCGTGGTAGTAGTAGGACTTACCGATGTGGAAAATTCAGGCGGCATGATTAACCCCGCCAAAAAGGCAGGGATTCAAGTCGGTGACGTAATAACCGATATTAATGGCAGAGCGATTGTTACCAACGAAGAAATTGCCGAAATAATTTCAAAATCCAACGGAGCGGCGCTTACAATAACATATAAGCGTGACGGCAAGGTATATTCCGCAACGTTAAACCCGGTAAAGGCAAAGGGGGATAACCGCTACAAGGCCGGTATTTGGGTAAGAGACAGCTCGGCGGGAATAGGAACAATCACCTTTTATGACCCCACGAGCGGTTTGTTTGGTGGCTTGGGGCACCCGGTTTGCGATGTGGATACCGGAGAGATCCTGCCGCTGATGAGCGGCGAGGTTGTTAACGTAACCATTACTGGCGTAACAAAAGGAATTCCGGGGCTTCCCGGAGAGTTAAAGGGAAGCTTTAACAGCAATGGTGCGGAAGGAAGCCTAATTGTAAACACGCAGGCGGGTCTGTATGGGATGTTAAATCAAAGCCCAAGCAAGCATACGGCGATGCCCGTCGCGCTGAAACAACAGGTGAAGGAAGGCAGGGCCACTATCTTAAGCACCATAGACGGTATGGAGCCGAGAGAGTACGAGATTATGATTGAAAAGGTAGATATGGGGGACACAAATCCGACTAAAAATCTGATTATCCGCATCACAGACCCCAAACTACTAAATGTCACAGGTGGAATCGTACAAGGAATGAGCGGAAGCCCAATTTTGCAAGACGGAATGCTTGTAGGTGCCGTGACCCATGTATTTGTAAACGACCCTGCCAGGGGGTATGGTATCTTTGCCGAGAATATGCTTAATCAGGCCGAGAGCCTGCGTAATACCGCCAAAGCGAAGGCTTCATGAGTGCTTTTTTTGAAGAAAAAGCGTGTTAGTTTCTGTTAATTCCTCACTTTTTTTTCTGCGGTGATAGTACTGGCGCCTTGTGAAAACAGCACAACTTATATTCTAAATTTCTAATATAATTGTTATATTAATGCTGGAATCCTATATCTACCACTTGGTGGGGGGCGAAAAATCGAAATTTCTGTTGCGCGGCTCGAAAAAACACCTGAAAAACATGAAATAGGACTAAATAAATAGAAAATTGTTGATGTTGTGCAAAAAACCTCTTGCCTAGCAAAGAAAAAAGAGATATAATTCTAATGACTCCAACCACAATATTCAATAGTTTTACAATGTTTTGAAGGTGGATCTACGGGGCGACGATAGTTCTGATAAACAGAGAAAATGCTACCATAATAATTTTCATATTTATCTTAGCGACACAGAATTATTTACGGTTATGTAGGATACAGATCTATCCTTAAAAACTCCTTGCAATATTTACCATAATATGGTAATATAGCCTTAAATCAAAGGAGATATAGGAGGAAAGAAAAATGGACGGCACATTGAAGGTTTTGATCGCGGACGACTCAAAGGAATTTGGAGGTTTATGCACAGAGGTACTCAAATCGCGTGGCTTTCTGCCCGTTACCACCCCCAAAAACGGGAGTAAGCTGGTGGAAAAAATTGAAGAGCTAAACCCGGATGTGGTGCTTACGGATGTATTTCTGCCTCACATTGACGCCATTGGCGTTATGAAGACGGTTTCAGCGAATAAAAGCATCATAAAAAAGCCCATGTTTATGATTATGTCCGGCTACGACAACCCGATGCTGGAGCGCGAGGTTCTTTCAGCCGGTGCGGCATTCTATTTTTTGAAACCCTTTGATCTTGAAATCCTTGCCGACCGCATCACCAACATGGCTGGTATTTCAAGCGGAGCAAAATCCGCGTTTGGCGAGGTACACGCCGCGCGCGCCCAGCCGATGGATCTTGAGCTGATGGTGACGGACATTATCCTGCAAATCGGCGTGCCGGCGCACATCAAGGGTTATCATTATCTTCGCGAGGCCATTATGCTCAGCGTAAAGGACAGCGAGATGATTAATTCAGTCACAAAGCTCCTGTACCCCACGGTGGCAAAGCGCTTTGATACCACCTCATCCCGCGTAGAGCGCGCCATCCGCCACGCCATCGAGGTTGCATGGGATCGCGGCGATTTAGATACCCTTAACTCCTATTTTGGCTACACCATCAACGGGGTGCGCGGAAAGCCCACGAATTCTGAGTTTATTGCGATGATCTCCGATAAGCTGCGTCTGAGGATGCGTAACGCGATATAGCTTTCTGGTCTTCAAAACAAAACAAACGGCGGTTAACGGAAACGACCTGTATTCCGGAGACCGCCGTTTTACAATGAGGATATCGAAACCTGAAAAAAGTATCCTCCAAATTCCGCTTAGCGGTTTATTTTTAAGACCCATCGCTTAACATTAAACATACTAGACGAATTTGTATGAAGAACTTACCTCGCGGGTTTGAAACTGAGAGCCATAAGTGGTATAATAAGCGTTGTAAACAAATGCCTGGCTGTGGCTAATACTATTTTCCGATCAAAGTATTGATAAAAAACCCGCGTCAAAACCTACATATTAAAGCTTTTGACTTGATTTTTTATATACTTTTCAATTGGATAATAATATAAGCAGCTGAAAGGTCGCGATTAAATTGAATCTTGCGCTGTCTCAATTTACCGTCATCACCGGTCATTACGGGTGTGGCAAAACAAATTTAGCAGTGAACTTGGCTTTGGACCTCGCCCGGCAGGGGGGGCGTGTTACGGTTGTGGACCTGGATATTGTGAACCCGTATTACCGTTCCACAGATTTTGACCGGCTGTTTCGTGAAAACCATATTGAGTTAATTGCGCCTCCTTACGCGAACTCTAATCTTGATTTACCGGTCATTTCCGCCCAGGTCTTTTCCGTATTTTCCAAGGCGGAGGGCTATACCATATTTGATGTAGGCGGTGATGACGCGGGTGCTGTTGCGCTTGGGATGTTTCGCGCCCATTTTCAAAAAGTGGACTATCAGATGCTGTATGTCATCAATCGCTATCGTTATCTTACCCGCACGGCGGCAGAGGCATGTGCGCTCGCGCGGGACATAGTCCTTGCCTCACGTCTGGAGGTAACGGGCGTAGTGAACAACTCGAACCTTGGGCGCGAAACGCAGCCCGGGGATATTGACGCGTCCGCAGGCTTTGCAAACGAGGTCTGCAAAACATTGGGGGTACCGTTAATTTGCACCGCGGCCATGCGCGGCATCTCGGCGGACGTAAAGGCGGACAAGCTCTATCCTGTGGATAATTTCATAAAAAACGTTTGGGATTAAAAATTATCGTCATTTTAGGTTAAATATTGGGTCAAACGATCAATTGGTATTGGAGGTTTGAATATGGGGAAAATCACAGTCAAAGAGAATGTCTGCAAGGGCTGCGGGCTATGCGTGCTTGCCTGCCCGAAAAAGATTATTCGGCTCTCGCAGGAACGCATTAACGTAAAGGGATACCATCCGGCAGAGGTTGTTGAGATGGAGAAATGCATAGGATGCGCGATGTGCGCCACCATGTGTCCCGATGTCGCGATTACAGTGGAAAGGTAGGGGATTGACTTATGACAGAAAAGGTTCTGATGAAGGGCAACGAAGCCCTGGCGGAAGCAGCCATACAGGCGGGATGCCGCCATTTTTTTGGTTATCCCATCACACCCCAAACCGAGCTAAGCGCGTATATGTCAAAGCGTATGCCAAAGCTTGGCGGAACGTTTTTGCAGGCGGAATCGGAGGTCGCGGCAATAAACATGGTTCTTGGCGCGGCAGCGGCCGGTGTGCGTGCCATGACCTCCTCCTCCTCTCCCGGTATCAGCCTGAAATCGGAGGGTGTGTCGTATATCGCGGGCTCCGACCTGCCCTGCGTGATTATAAACGTCCAGCGCGGCGGCCCGGGGCTTGGGGGTATTCAGCCCTCCCAGGCGGATTACTGGCAGGCCACCAAGGCGTTGGGTCACGGAGATTTTCAGCTCATCGTATACGCGCCGTCCACCGTGCAGGAGATGGTAAGTATGATCTTTCGGGCCTTTGATAAGGCGGATGAATACCGTGTGCCCGCCATGATTCTCGCAGATGGGATGCTTGGCCAGATGATGGAGCCGGTGCAGTTTCCGGAAAAGGCACAAACCGCGAAGGTGGAAAAACCCTGGGCTTCAAACGGTCACGGCAACAAACGGGCGCATAACGTCGTTAACTCCCTGTACTTAAAGCCTCATGACTTGGAAGCGCATATTGTTGAACGCTTTGCGCGTTATGACAAAATAAAGGCGAGCGAAGTACTGGTTGAGGATTATTATATGGAAGACGCGGAGTATGCGGTGGTTGCTTACGGCGCAACGGCGCGCATTGTAAAAAGTGCCGTAAAATCAGCGCGTGAGCAGGGCATTAAGGCAGGCGCCATCCGGCCGATTACGCTTTGGCCGTTCCCGCAAAAGGAGATTGCCGAAGCCGCGGCGCGGGTAAAGAAGTTCTTGTGTGTAGAGATGAGTATGGGGCAGATGGTGGAGGATGTCCGCCTTGCCGTAAACGGCGCGCGCCCTGTGGAATTTTTCGGGCGAACCGGCGGTATCATCCCAACCCCCGCCGAGGTGCTGGAACAGATTCATAAGCTTACGGGAGGTGACCGATAATGGCGGTCGTATTTGAAAAGCCCCATTCACTCTCCGATTTACCCTTCCACTATTGTCCGGGCTGTACCCACGGCATCATTCATCGCCTGGTAGCCGAAACACTGGACGAGCTGGGTGTGGAAGGCCGCGCCGTCGGTGTAGCGCCCGTTGGCTGTGCGGTAATGGCTTACGATTATTTTAGCTGCGATATGGTTCAGGCCCCCCACGGCAGAGCGCCTGCCGTCGCGACGGGACTCAAACGCGCGCTGCCTGACGGCGTGATTTTCACCTACCAGGGGGATGGCGATCTCGCCGCCATTGGCACCGCCGAAACCGTACATGCGGCGACGCGGGGTGAAAATATTACCATTATCTTTGTCAACAATGCCATCTACGGCATGACGGGCGGTCAAATGGCTCCCACCACCCTGCCGGGTCAGGTTACTCAAACCACCCCCTACGGTCGAGATGTTTCCACTGCGGGTCATCCCATCCGCATGTGCGAGATGCTTTCTACCCTTGACGGTGTCGCCTATGCGGAGAGAGTCTCTGTGGACGCGGTGCCAAATATTAAAAAGGCAAAGGCCGCGATTAAGAAGGCGTTCACCGCGCAGCTGGAAAATAAAGGGTTTACCATCGTGGAGGTGCTCTCAACCTGTCCCACAAACTGGGGACTTACGCCCGCCGATTCGTTGGATTGGCTGCGAGCGAACATGATGCCCTATTATCCGCTTGGTGTATATACCGACAAAACCAAGGAGGGTACCCTTTAATGAACAGCTATAACATTATTATTGCGGGGTTTGGCGGGCAGGGCATACTGTTTGCCGGCAAGATTATCGCCTATGCGGGCCTGATTGATGAGAAAGAGATATCGTGGCTGCCCTCGTATGGGCCGGAAATGCGCGGCGGCACGGCGAATTGCAGTGTGTGCATTTCTCCGGAGCCAATAGGCTCGCCGCTGGTGGTTAACCCCAACGTTCTGGCTGTCATGAACGGTCCATCCTATGATAAATTTATCGATGGGGTGGAGTCAGGCGGTATAGTGGTGATAGACAGTACACTGATTGCGCAAAAATGCCAGCGCACCGACGTAAAGGCATATTATGTGGACGCAACGTCGCTTGCGGATGAGCAAGGCCTCAATGGCCTTGCCAACATGATAATGATTGGCAAGGTTTTAAAAGAAACAGGGTTTTCGTCCTTAGAGACTGTGGAGAAATCAGTTAAAAAGTGTGTTCCGGCTAATAAAGAGCATCTTATTGAAAGCAATATAAAGGCAATCAAGCTCGGCATGACCTTATAATACGAATCGCCTCAAAAAATGTAGAATCGCAGATAATATTCCGCGTGAACACCCATAAATAAAGCTTTCCACTTAATTTTTATGCTTTTATACTATTATCCGATTAAAAAGTGTATAAAAATCCGCGTCAAAATCTTTAATTTATGGATTTTGACGCGGATTTTTATCAACACTTTTATCGGAGAATAGTATTATGCACTGTACACCTTTAAATCGGATATTAGCACAAATCAACAAAAACCACAGGAACGCGTCCCGTCTTTACGGGACGCGTTCCTGTGGTTTTAGAAGCGATAGCCGTGAATTCAAATTGCCATAAACGTATAAAACGGAAGCAATAAAATTTCGTTTTTAAACTGGATTCGCGCGAGTACCACGAAATTAGTACGATTCTTACTCGGTCGCAAAATCCTCCGAGTGAAAATTGGAGTAATATCGTCCAACTGTGGCGGTAAACTTTAAAACACAATAATCGGGGTCGGTTACACCCAGAGGATAATACATGGTATCGCCATGCTTCCAAATCATCTCTTTGCTCGCGGCATCCTGCAAAACCTCCATGGTGCCCTTTAGCATAACGCCGCGAAAGAACCGCTTGTCAAAAAAGTAGATACAAGCGTTCGGGTTTATTCGGTACTGCGCTACGCGTTGAGAAGAGGTATTGGTCGTCAAATAAAACGTCCTTAGGCCTTCTCGTTTTCTTGGCGCAAGCATTGCCTTGGTATTGGGAAAGCCATCCCGATCAACGGAGCTTATTACCGCAACGCTTTGCTTGTCAATAAGGTTTCCTATAGTTTTCTGTATGTCTCTTAGCATTCGTCCACCTTCCTGTCATTGCTACGGCTTGTTATTTCCTCGTTATACGCTATTGCATTTTTAAGCAAATAGGCTTAGCGTATTTTTCTGGCCTCAAGATAAAAACGCTTTTCGCTGGCTTCTCCCATCGAGAAGGTTTTGCGCGGCAGTGCGCCGTCCAATATCACGGTGCGAAACAGGTCTGCCTTATCCATGCTGGGCAGAATAAACCCAATGTTGCGTTTCTCGTGGGAGAGACGGCTTACCACATCTTCGCCGTGAATGTAGTCGATATGTCCCCCAAACCGGCTGATATACCGGTCGAGAAAGCCCTGCAGTGTGGCAACCGGCAGGTTACTGGTGGGGTTTTTAATCACCACTGAGCCGCTGCGGCGGGAGGTGATAAAGCCAAAGCACTGCCCGCCTGAGGAGCCGTATTCACAGTCAAACGAAGAAAATAGCTCGTCGAGCATTTTCTCAGGGTCAACGTGAAACACCACACGGTGAATAGCCTCAAATTGCAGGGAATGGTCGTGCAGGTTTACAAGCTCCACCAGGGCATACCGTGCGGGGTGCGCCAGCGCCTGCTCGGCAGGCAGGGTGGCTGCCAGCTTGTTGTAGCTTTCCTTGGCGGCGGCCAGGGAATGGTTGCCGTCGCCTACGGCAAACAGCAAAGGACTTTTGCCCTTCACGTCGTATTTATTGTCAAAATTCTTTTTTAGCGCAAGCTCCTCTAGTGCTGCAAAGATGTTGTTATGCAGCTCCTTGGGGATTAAATAACCCTTAACCGCCCCGCCTCCCTGCATCAGTGAGAAGTTGTAAAGTGGCTCAAATTCCGATTTGCGGGAGGAAACAGGGGCGATTACCCGGTTGGAGGCATCGTCAATCAGCAGCATAACGTGGGGCAGCTCCAGTGGCGCGTTCTCGCGGATTTTAACGCGGGCAGGAATACGCTCCATTACAGTTCCCTCGGTGGCGCGGATTGGGCTGCTTGATTTTTTGCCGTAGTCATACGCAAGCAGGTCCACCTTGCCAAGGATTCCCTTGCGAACCCAGCCGCTTTTTACGGTGCGTTCCACATAAATTAAGCTGTCAGTGTATTCGTGGAATATGCCCATGTACAGGAACTCCTGCATCCGGGTGTTGATGTTTTCAATGCGCTCTTCAAAATCCTCTTTGCCCAGATATATCTCGGGCAGCACAAGCTGCAGCGTAGAGGGCTTTTGACCCACGCGATGCTTAACCTCCTGCCAGTACTGGGGTTCAGAGGTATATTGGTCGCAGGCAACCACGCTCCAAAGACTCATGTCGGGGACCTCAGGAACCAGAATATCCGCCGCGGAAAAAGGAAGCGACTTGGTAGCCATTGCGATTTCCTCCATTTGCATCCCTTTGCATCCCTTTGCATCCCTGTACACCGTCCCCCAAATTCTACGCGATGACTGCTCTCGTTTTAAAGCATACCTTGTGGTATGCTAAGTATCTTACACAAAGCCGGGAACGAAGTTGCTTTTGGCGATGAGCGGCTTCGCGCTTTCTGCTCGTTTATAACGAGGTTCGCTTAAATACGGGGGTGAAAGGCAAAAGAATGGATATAATTATTACAAAACCAAACAATCGACAATTTATTATATCATCCATCACCACGCAAAACAACTGCCATTGTATCGAAATGCACGTGAGTTTCACAAACTCCTAAGCAATTCCAACAAAGCATGTTCGCTGACCAAGCACCTTAGGAGGTTAGACTTGATACTTCGCTTTTTAGGTTGCAAGGCCATATAGTTACGGTGAATA
>JAEZCT010000063.1 GCA_023433405.1 Bacillota bacterium
TGCTCCGTTTGCCCTTGCTTTGAGCTGGGTGCAGGGTGTCCCTGCTTCGCTTTTGCTTACTTTTCTCGAACAAGAAAAGTAAGCCGCCTGTCGGCGCGGGTGCCGACGTTCCAACAATTTGATGATGGTTACCTGAAAGCCAACCAAATACGATTTTTAAAAGTCGGTTTTTGGAATCTCCAATGAAGCATACCCATAAAAAACGGCTACAACTTGCCCTCCTCCTCTAGGTGCAGGAGCTTTGCGTCCTCTATTACCACCGCCTCCAGCTGGGCGGGCAGCTGCTCGTAACGGGCAAAGCTTAACGAAAAGCTGCCGCGCCCCTGCGTCATGGAGCGCAGGACGGTGGCAAAGTCGCTCATCTCACTCATCGGCACCTCGGCCTCCACCATTTGCAGCTTTTCCTCGGCGGGGCTCATGCCCAGCACCCGCCCCCGGCGCTTGTTCATCTCGCTGATGACGTCGCCGGTGTGGGAGTCGGGCACAACAATCCTCGCGCTGCCAATGGGCTCTAGCAGGGCGGGGGAGGCCTGGGGCAACCCCGCCTTGTAGGCGAGGGAGGCCGCCATCTTAAACGACATCTCGGAGGAATCCACCGGATGGTAGGAGCCATCCACCAGCGTGGCCTTTATGCCCACCACCGGGTACCCCGCCAGCACCCCGTGGCGCACACAATCCACAAGCCCCTTTTCCACGGCGGGAAAGAAGTTGCGGGGAACCGAGCCGCCGAACACCTTCTCCTCAAACACCAAATCGTCGCTTTCGCAGGGCTCAAACTCTATCCACACATCGCCAAACTGCCCATGCCCGCCCGACTGCTTTTTATGCCGTCCCTGCACCTTCACCTTTTTGCGTATGGTCTCACGGTAAGGCACGCGGGGCTTTTCGAGGGTAACCTCCACCCCGAATTTCGCTTTTAGCTTGGATACCACCACATCCAAATGCTGCTCTCCAAGGCCGGAGAGTAGCTGCTGGTGCGTCTCGGCGTTTAGCATAAACCCAACGGAGGGGTCCTCCTCCATCAGCCGCTGAATGCCTTGGGCTATTTTGCCCTCCTCACCCTTTGCCTTTGGTTTTACGCTCATAGACATGCACGGCGCGGGAAAGGCGACCCCCGCAAGGCTTACCACACGCTTCGGGTCGCACAGGGTATCCCCCGTCACGGTTTCTGAAAGCTTTGATACCGCCGCAATATCCCCCGCGATGACGCTTTGGGCATCCTCCTGCTTTTTGCCCTTGACAAAAATCAGCTTGCCCAGCCTTTCGGGGTTGCCGGTGCGTGCATTGATTGGCGCAAGGTCTGACGTAAGCGTACCCGAAACAACCTTAAAATATGAAAGCTTACCCACAAAGGGGTCGGCTACGGTTTTAAATACCAGCGCCGTCAGGGGGTCGGTTTCCTTGCAGGGTATCGTCACCGCCCTGCCCTCGGCATCCTGCGCCGTTTCTCCGCCCTTTTCCCCCGGGTTTGGCAGCAGCTTTGCAATTGCCTCCAGCACAAGGTCAACCCCCGCAAGCGTCAGCGCGGAGCCGCACAGCACCGGGCACAGGCTGCCGTTTTTTGTCGCCGCTATCACGCCGTTTGTCAGCTCCTCGGGTGTAAATGGCTCCCCCGCAAAGAATTTATCCATGAGCGCGTCGTCGGTTTCGGCAACCGCTTCGCTCAGGCTCATAAGCAGCTCCTCCGCATCCGGGTCGTTCGGCACGGGTATCTCCTTTGCCTTGCCTGTGTCGTCATATTCATACGCCTTGCCGGTTAAAAGATTCAGGTACGATACCACCACACGGTTCTCCACATGGGGAACCACAATGGGGCAAACCGACGAGCCAAAGCTATCCTTAAGCCCTTGGTATACCTTATAAAAATCCGCGCTGTCACGATCCAGCTTTGTGACAAAGAACATGACCGACTTGCCCGCCTTTACCGCAAGCTTGTACGCCTTCTCTGTCCCCACGCTTACCCCCGATTTCCCCGAGACGGCTATTAGCACACTCTCGGCGGGGCGCAGCCCCTCGCACAGCCCGCCCTCAAAATCGAACAGCCCGGGTGTGTCCAACAGGTTCATTTTACATCCGCCGTACTCCACCGGTGCAAGGGCCGCAGAAACAGATACCTTGCGCTTGACTTCTTCCTGGTCAAAATCGCATATGGTATTGCCTTCAGAAACCTTTCCCAGCCTGTCGGTGCCCTTTGTTAAAAACAAAAGAGCCTCCGCCAGTGATGTTTTTCCGGAACCGCCGTGTCCTGCCAAGGCAACATTACGAATGCTTTGTGCTACGTATTGCCTCATTTTCTACGCCCCTTTCATATACTGTCTCCAACCAAAGGCTCCCCGAAAAAAACACAACCGAAACCCCTCCGGCTGTATTGTTTCCGAAAACGCCGGTGTGTGGAAGGTTACGCAAATTACCTTATAACGCCATAACGAAATTACCGAACCCCGCAAAAGACCGCACGGCTTTGTTATGGTATTCTTATTAAGGCTTCTTGCGTATAGTATTTGGTTCGCGGCTCGGTACGCGATACCCCGCGAGCCGTATGTAACCGCCGCCGCGCAAAGCCTCCCCCCTACTGTTATAGCGGAAGGATATGCCAGCTTGGTACGATTTATTATAGCCTATATACATAGTTTTTTCAACTTGATTGTTTTAATTTTGTGAAAATAGCGCATTCTACAAAAAACGACAACCAAACATTGCATCAAACTTCGGGTTTTAAGGGACTTACTGCTTTTTATACCAACATTCAATAAAAAAGGATATAAAGGATATCATGTATAGGATAACTGAGTTTCTAAAAACCATTGTAAACTTCGTGAATTAGTCGGCTTTTCGATAATCATCATCAAATTGTTGGAACGTCGGCTCCCGCGCCGACAGGCGGCTTACTTTTCTTGTTCGAGAAAAGTAAGCAAAAGCGAAGCAGGGACACCCTGCACCCGGCTCAAATCAAGGGCAAACGGAGCATAGCTTGTGAGACTAAGAACCTTCGGCGCAAGCGCGTAAAGCTCAGTGGGGTAGCTGCGTTACGCGCTTGCGAAAACACAAAAGAATTTTATCCAAAAATTCTTTTGTGTTTTTACCCTTCGGCAAAATCCTGTTGCCCCCCGTATTTTGCCCTTGCTTTTCGCCCTGGTCTGTAGTTCTTCCTTTTTTCCCACACCAGCCACACAAGGCTATTTTGGTGCTAAGGTTACGGAGGAAAGTGCGTATTAATAGCAAAAACACCGCACAGCGCGCCGGAAGGCCGGCGCCGCTGTGCGGTGTTTTAACAGTTTGCCTTTTATACTAATATGCTAATATCCGATTTTTAATACCTGCGTAAACTCAGTGCGAGCATTGCGCCCAGCGCCGCAAGCAGCTGGTAGGAAAGCAGCAGCAGCGGGTTAATGAGCGAAATGCCGAAAAAGAAGGTGAGGATTGTGGTCATGGCGTAGCCCGCCACAATAAACAGCGTTTGAATCCCCAAGGACAGCGAGCCCGCCGAACGAATGTGCAGGGACGCTTCCAGCGCTCTGAGGTAGGACATCACGCCGCCCATGGTGGCGGCAGTCGCCTGACCAAGCGGGCGCCGGGCGGTAAGCTTCTCATACGGGTTGTGCAGGGCGGCGGGCAGCACCTGAACCATATCGTAATCCAGCTCAAACAGGTCGGCCAGCATCTCGCGGGTAATGTTCGGGTCAGTAGTACGCACCATAACGGTTACCCGCGCGCGCGTAAGGTGGTAAAGCACATCGCTTATTGGCTGGTTTGGGTTGTAGGTAATTACAAACATAGACGAAAGCTCACCCGCCACCGCCAGATAAAGAAGGCTGCGTTCCCCCTGCATATATTTCAGCTCATATTCCCGGGAGGGAAGCTCAATGCCGTGGTGGCGCATCAGCTCGCGGCTGCCAATGAGCACATGCTCGCCGTTTACCCACGCCGATACCCCCATGCCATCCTCATACACAATGTTATCCACATCCTCAAGGATTTCCTTGCGGCCCTCGATAATTTGGGAAAACACATCTGTCATGGTGCCGTTTACCCGCTCCATTACGCTTGCCGCCGCTAAAATCGCCACATCGATACGCCCGTTTTTAAAGGTGCGAATGCCGTGCAGCGTTATGCCGCCGTCGGCAAACAAATCCGCCGCGTCTACGGTCACCGCCGCCGCGTCCGCCAGCTCCTCGGCACTTTTCGCGCCGGTAATCACCGCCCCCAGCGGGGTGAGGCTTTTTGCGGCGCGCATAAGCGGCAGGTTCTCATTAAACAGTGCCGTAAAGGGTGCGCAAACGCACAGCACCGCCAAAAACACCGTAAAGCAGGTGAGAATATCCCGGTACAGGAAGTAGGAGGAAACCGCAAGCGCCGCCGCCGCCGCAAAGCAGATGGGCGCCAGCACGCGGGACGCGCCGGATTCCTGCTCGCTGCGTTCATCCGAATGATACAAAAGCCCCTGTAGAAAGCCCACGGGTACCTGTACCGCGATTTTTGGCTCGTGATCCTCCAAAAGCGGGGCAAGCTCCCCCGCAAAGCCGTCGTCCTCCGACAGCAGGATGCCGTGCAGCTGCTCGTCACTTGCCAGTACCGAAAGGTTGTGGCGGATGCGACTAAGCGCCATCAGCCGCGCCGCCGCCTGAAACCACAGCCCCACAAGGGGGATGACGCAGTAAAGCTGCGCGTTCTCATTATGAAGCAGCTGCGGCTGCAGCGCAAGGGCAAAGGTATAAATGATTGCGGTAACGGCGGCAACGGCGGTCATGCTGCCCCCGTCCGCCCTCATGCGCAGCAGCGATAAAAGCCCTCTGCCAACCGGCACTATGCTGCAAAGCACCGCCGTAAGGGTAATTAGCGCAAGCACCATGGCAAACATCCCCGGCGCGGTCCGGCTGTTAAAGTACTCCGGCACAGGCAGCACCGTGGCGATTTGAGAAAGCACCAAATAGATGCCCGCCGCCCCCGTAAGGGTTAGGGCAATAAACCGCAGCACGGCAAAAACCGTATGAGCCTGTACACGCTGCCGAACACGCACAAAATCCTCGGGCGTATCCAGATCAATGCCGTTTGGGTGCCTCTCCTCCGGCCGCTCGTCGTCCTCCTCCTCCTCCTCCATCATACGGTACGCCTGCCAGCGTCCGCCGGCTCCGGCGGGAGGATACAGGGGCAGGGCAAGCTCCCCCGCCGCCTCCATATCGGGCTGTTGAGTGTCAAACTGCCGCGTTCTGTCGCTCGCGGATTCCGTTTGCAGCTCCACAGACGCTTCGGGACGGCGCATATCGCGTCTGAGGCGAAACCCCGTGTTCGGGTCTGCCTGCCGTTCGTCACTGTAAAGACCGGAGGGCAGACCGTCCGTCAGGTCGTTCCCCCCATAATTCTCCGCCGGTGAGACGTTATCAGAAAATTCGGTGCCCCGGGCGGGAGACTGCCCGTTCGCCGCAATGGGATAAGGCTCAATAGGTCCCGCATCCTCCTGCGCCGCCTGCTCATCGTAGCTTGCCGGGATGGGCTCCTGCGGCTCCACGGGGCTGGGTGTGTTCCGGGGCGGACTTGCGTATGCCGCCTGTTCACCGTAGCCTTCCGGGGCGGGGTTCTGTGGCTCCACGGGGCGGGGCGTATTCCGGGGCGGCTGAGCCTGGGTATCGTATTGCACCCCGGACGGCGGCTCCATGGGATGCCGGGTCACCTCCCGGGGGTAATCCTCCTGCTCAACCTGCTCCTCCTGCGGCTGCCTGCCGTCGGGACGGGGAGCCGGTTTTTCCGGTTCCGAATAGGTCGCGCCGTATGTCGCCTCACGCCGAGAGGGGTCCTCCCGGTATTGGCGCTCCTCTTCGGATCGGGGGGCGGTTTGCTCTGTATCCGCGCCGCCCCTATGACCGTATGGCTTGCGCGTATCAAGGGCGGCAGGCTCCGGCTCGTTATCCCAGCCCCGCAAATCGAGGTTTGGCACCCCCGGCTCACGGCGGCGGGCTTCGTTTTCCTCCCTTGGCAGCTCCGGCGCCGTATCCGGCTCGGCAGAGACGGCAGGCTCCCTTTCGCTCCGGTAGCTGCCAAACACCGCGCTTTCCCGAGAAATGCGAAAGCCGGAGGGTGCAGCCGGGCGGGTTTCCCTGCGCGGAGACTCCTGTGCGGCGGCATACTCCTCCCCGGGGGAAGGCTTTTCGGGCTCCTGCTCCGGGCGGGGGTAGCTCTGGGGTTCCCTGCGCAGGGCGGGTCGCTCCCGCAGCCGGGACGGGTTGTCGTCCACGATCATAAAACGGTCCTTGGGCGCGAAGGTGTCTTCGTCCCGCTCCGAATAACCTGCCGGGCGGTAGCCTTCACCGGCTGGCCCGCCTTCCTCTTCACCTTTTGCGCCGCGCAGACGTTTTGCCTCTTGCAGTATCATATCAAGGGTATACTCGTTATCGTCCATCCCGCAGGTTGCCCCCTTTTGCGTTGCTCAACGGCTACCGTTTACCGCGCGTGTCTTTGCCGCGCGATCTCATACATCAAAATGCCCCCCGCCACCGAAGCGTTGAGGGAGGAAACCTTGCCGTACATGGGCAAGGATACCAAAAAATCACACTTTTCCTTCACAAGCCGGCTGATGCCCTCACCCTCGGAGCCGATTACCAAGCCGACGCCGCCGCCGTAATCCTGTTCATTCCACGGCTTTGCGCTCATCTCGGCGCCGTACAGCCATACGCCGGCCTGCTTAAGCTCCTCGATGGCGGCGGAGATATTTGCCACACGCGCCACCAGAAGGTGTGCGCAAGCCCCTGCCGACGCCTTGTATACGGCTGAGGTAACCGAGGCGCTGCGGCGCTTGGGAATAATCATGCCGTGCGCGCCGGATGCCTCCGCGGTGCGTATGAGCGCGCCCAGATTGTGCGGGTCCTCTATGCCGTCTGCAATGACGATAAACGGGGGCTCGTCCAGCTGCCGCGCCCGGGCGAGAATATCCTCCACAGACGCATATTCTATGGCGGCCATCACGGCGGCAACCCCCTGATGATTTTCGCCGTTTGCCATTGCCTCGAGCTTTTCGGAGGAAACCTCCTTGACCGGCACGCCCTTATCCCGGCATTGGGCAATAATCTTGCCCACGCTGCCCTGGCGTTCCCCCTGCAATACCAGCAGGCTATCCACCTCCCGCCCCGAGCGTAAAAGCTCGAGCACGGCGTTTCTTCCTACCACAACATCCGTTGACTGCTGCGGTCTTTCCTGTTTCTCCTGTTGAGCCCTGTTTTCACGCATCTTTTTTATTTCGTCCCATCCTACCCGCTGAATGCGAGTATGTGTTTATACCAAGAACCAAAAAACGGGGTTGGTATTTTTCATTATTTTAGCGTATGCCATTTCTGTTATTATAGCATATCTTATCCAAAATTTAAAACGAAAAAAGCCATCTGATGCAGACGGATTGTCTCCCGTTGGTAAAAGGTACCGCCGCGGCGGGGGAGGCGATGTAAATTAACTGTCGTGTTCTTGAAATATTTGAGTGAAATATATTGCCTTTTTTTAGAAAACTGATAGTATTTAATATAATTGTGGAAATAATTCGTTTTGTTGTGCAACAAAAACCGTATCGTGCGACACAGTACAGACAGTACAATTATTTTCGCACCGTCTGCTGCGCTTGCATTCTTTAACCGTCTACCGCCTTTACCGGACAGCCGACGGGATATTACTGCATTTTTCGCAGCCGTTTGAAGCCGCCTTACCCCTTGCGTCGTTCTGTTTATAGGATTGCCTGTTACTCCGGCTCTTATTTAACAAACGGCGGGAAAAGGCGCAGGGCGGGGCATTCCCGCAGGCTTTATGCGTGGGCCCTTTGGGTATGCGTGTGTGCGGCAATAAATTATACTAATATCCGATTTAAAAGAGTATAAAAATCAAGTGAAAAGCTTTAATTTATGGGTTTTCACGCGGATTTTTATCGACTCTTTTTGAGGAGATTAGTATTAAACACAGATGTCTATAAGCGACTAGATAAGAAAAATCTGAGAGAAAAGAGAAAAGGAACGATGAACAAAACGGTCATTAATATGCTATCCAAAGCAGACACAGTAAAGGGGCACGGGGTACTCTCAGCATATGAAGAGCAGGTTTCCTTGGTTCGCGAAGGACTTTCGGATGAATTTGAGGTGGTGGAAAACCACCCGTTTCTAGGCGACATCCTCCATCTGCACACCGTCAACCTCGGCTTCTACCTGCGCAGCCTGTTTCGGCGCCCCAGCGTAAAGACCATTGGCTATGTACATTACATCCCCGAGACGCTGGAAAAAAGCCTGACTCTGCCACCCGTCATTAAGCAGATTTTTTATCGCTATATCGTCCATTTTTACAGCCGCATGGATTACCTTGTGACCGTCAACCCCTGTTTTATTGAAAAGCTTGCGGCCCTTGGTATTGACCGGGAAAAGATTACCTACATTCCAAACTTTGTGTCGGATGATAAGTTCTACGCCGTAGACCGGGGGCAAAAGCCCGCGCTGCGCGCCCGCTACGGTCTTGCGCCCGACCGGTTTACCGTGCTGAGCGTTGGGCAGCTTCAGGTGCGCAAGGGTGTCCATGAATTTGTGGAGCTTGCAAAAACCCTGCCGGACATAAACTTTGTATGGGCCGGAGATTTTACCTTTGGCAAGATCAGCGACGGCTACGCGGAGATTAAACGGCTGGTGGCCGACCCTCCCGCAAACGTTACCTTTTTGGGTCTTGTCCCCCGTGAGAATATGAACGACGTGTATAACCTGGCCGACGTCCTATTTCAGCCCTCCTACGACGAGCTGTTCCCCATGACCACGCTGGAGGCGATGTGTGTGGGACTGCCGCTCTTGCTGCGGGACCTTACGCTGTATGAGGATATTTTGTTTGATTATTACCTGCGAGGCCACGACAACGGCGATTTTCGCCGCGCGCTCCTTGCCCTGCAGGATAACGAGGAACATGGCAAGGCCTGTGCCCTTTCACGCAAGGGACATGAGTTTTACAGCCGCGAGTCGGTGCTGCGCCAGTGGCAGCGGTATTACGAGGCCGTGGCGATGGCGGCCGCGCTTACCGGTCGCGCCTCCCACCGCAGGCTGAGAAGGGTGTAATTGCGTTTTTAAGCCGCCCTGTAACCAAACCTGCGCGGGTTAATACTATAATAAAAACACAACATTACTTATAAACACGCCATCACCGAAGGGGGATAACGGAATAGTTCCGGTGACCGTGCTCTTTCAAAGCCCATGCCGGCGTCGGCACGGCCACATTTTGCATTGTACCTTTGCGCCGCCCGAGAGAAACAAAGGGGGCGGCGGCAGTGTGTTTGCCCGCAAGGCCGCAGGGGAGTTTGGAAGGAGAAAGGCTATTTATGATGACCTCACAGCCCATGAATCCGGCGGAGCGTTTGTCCGCGTCCCGCCAGCGGATTATTAAGATCATCTATAACACCATCTCGGTGCTTGGCATTCTTGGCAGCATAGGCTTTTGCATCTACCTGTACCGCAGGGGCATTTTTACCGACCGGGAGGCGATGCGAAGCTTTGTGTTAACCCGTCCGGCCACCGCGCCGTTTTTGTTCATCCTCATTCAAATCCTTCAGGTGGTGGTTCCCGTCATTCCCGGCGGCATCAGCCTTGCGGCGGGGGTATGGATCTTCGGTCCGTGGCTTGGGTTTGCTTATAACTATATCGGCATCTGTATCGGCTCCATTCTCAATTTTCTCATTGCCCGCCGGTTTGGCAAGCCGCTGGTGCAGGCCGTTGTGAGCGAGCGGATTTTTAACAAATACATCGGCTGGCTGGATAAGGGCAAGCGGTTTGACACGCTGTTTGCCTGGGCTATTTTCCTGCCCGTAGCGCCGGATGATTACCTGTGTATGCTGGCGGGGCTCACCTCGATTACACTCAAAAAGTATGTGCTTATCATCCTGCTGTGCAAGCCCGCCTCCATCTTTTTATACAGCATTGGGCTGAGTACGCTTATTGGCTACTTCATTAAGCTTTTGCCTGCCTGACGGTCCCTTAAAATTAAGGAACGCGTTAAATCCTCACAATCTTCACGAAGCCTTTTGACTTGGGCTTTGTGAAGATTTTTTATACTAATATCCGATTTATTAGAGTATAAAAATCAAGTGAAAAGCTTTAATTTATGGGTTTTCACGCGGATTTTTATCGACTCTTTTTGAGGAGATTAGTATTAGTTGCAAATTCATCGATAACAATATTGGTATAAAATGGGTTCTTCGAAAAGGCAAAAAAATGCCGCCCCCACTATTGCGAAGACAGCACCCCTGGTGGACGATGAGGGACTCGAACCCACGACCCCCCGCATGTGACGCGGATGCTCTACCAACTGAGCTAATCGTCCAAATTACTAATATTCCGCTTTATTATTATCCATTTTATATCGTTTAAGGCGACAAAAAGGATTATAGTACATCTTGTGCTCAATTGCAACACTTTTTTTCTGTTTGTGCGTCAGTTGGGCACATTTTGGTCAACACAGACAAATTACCGGGCAAGAATTTGCGAAAAAATAAAAATCACAAACTGTTTTGCGCAGTTTACATCCAGCAATTATGGATGATAAGCCGCACGGCGGGCACAAGGCTTTTGTCCGCTGCGCGTTACCCGCAACGTTTTCTAAAAGAGAATAGGACTCGAAATATTCCGGCACAGCGATTTTTTATGCGCGGATATGGTATGATAGATTTAATTGACAAGGCGTTATCAACGGAAAGGACGTGTGCAATACAATGAAGGAAACAATCTATACAATCCCCCTCAGCGAGGTGTTCGAGCCCTTGCAGGGCTGCCCGCTGTGCCGGCTCAAGGCCATTTTGGAGGAGCGGGCGCTGGAGGCAATTATGGGGGCGGCGATGATGGAGCCGGATATCCGCATTCAAACAAACCGCGCGGGCTTTTGCGCGGCGCATTTTGATAAAATGCTGGCCCGAAAAAACCGCCTATCCCTCGCGCTGATGCTGGAAAGTCACCTTGACGCAATTGGGCAGCTTTTGCCAGGCGAGACGCAGGAAAACGCGGGCAAGGCCGATGTGAAGCGGCTGCGCACCGCGCTGGAGAGCTGCTATATCTGCGAGAAGGTAGAGACCTCCCTGAGCCAGATGGTGCGCAACCTTTTTGAAGTTTACCGGCGTGAGGAGGAGTTTCGCGCCCTGTACGCCCGCCAGCCCCACCTGTGCCTGGAGCATTACTGCCTGCTGGCGGAAGGGGCACCCAAGGAGCTGGGCAAAAAGGAGCTGGGCGGCTTTTTAGCCGTAACGGGTCGCCTTGCGCGGCAGGGACTGCGGGAGGCGCGGGAGGATATTGGTGCCTTCTGCGCGCTGTTTGATTACCGCAACGCGGGCAAAAGCGCCGATAACCCCCGGGTGAAAACCGCGGTGGAGCGCGCCGTAGGTCTATTGACCGGCAGCGAGCAACCGTAAAGGCAAAAACACTGTTTGTATAAAAAATGGTACGGAAAAGGCCGCGGTTCCGATGAAACAGCGGATTATCGCATTCCCCAAAAAAGCACCGCAAGGTAACATAATTCGGTTTCTCAACCGTTATGCATAATAAACATCTGTGAAACGGCAGGGGATTAAACCCTTTTTAAACCGTGTTTTCAACTCTTTCCACCGAGTTTTCAACATCTGTTATGTAAACCGCCCGTTTACGGAGGGTATAAGCCGCGTATTTTCAACCTTTTCAACCCCATTTTCCACCGTGTACAATGTATAATATAATGAATACCCAAATTTTTCATGTTTAATATTGGTTGAGAATACCCGCCTAACAGTAAGGAACTGGCGTATAAGGCAGGGTGAAAACGACCAAAATAAAGCTGGAGAAGGGGGGAAGCGCCAATGCTCAGAGGCACCAACAAACGGGCCATCGAGGTGGTTAATACCGAAAGCGACTATTTTGAACGCATCATCTTCATTGTCAATCACGAAAAACGCAACACGCCCGAACCGGAGCTGCGGCGGCAGGCGCATACCTACATGACCGCCAACGGGCCGCGCATCCGGCGGGCGCTGCTTTTGCGCTCCACCATCCTTGCGGGGGTGCTAAAGATTATGGCTGCCGCGGCGGCCGGGGCGACCATCTCGGCGCTGTGCCTGCTGCTGATCTACCGGTAAGCGGCATTCGCGCCATCGCAGCCATTGCCCGCTCGGCGGGGTTCGGGGCTCGTTGTAGTTCGCCCGGCACCCCGCCTTTTTCGCGCCTTGTTCGGCTGCGTGTCGCCACCGTTGCAAAGAGCCCGCCGCTGCCCTTGTTGGTGATAATCTTGACGGAGCTTACAAAGAGATGGTATTATTAGCGAACAACTGATGCGGGAAGGTTTGTTTCTAGTGAGTAATTGGTCGGATGTAAATAACCAAGCGGCTATTGAGAACTTGCTGCGGATGTACGGCGGCTTTCATGACTCCTGTATAACAGAGCTTCGGTATCAAAGCGGAGCTGATGTAACCGCGGATCTGTCCATGAGGTTTGGGAACCCTTTAGACAGAAAACTCTATGTAATACTCAAAAGGCAATTTGAGCCCATAACCATAGAGCTGCTTTTTGAGGGAATGCGTCAGATGAATGTTACAGGCTGGCAAATGAACTATTTTTGCTATATACTTGACTGCTACCTTGCGTTTCGTAACGACCTAATAACGGGAATGGATGAGAATTTAATGTGAGTGATAAGAAGGAAGAGCTGTTACTTCATTTAGAAAGGCTCCATACCACCGAACTGGGCGTTTCCAGAATCAAAAGAAATCTTTCGTTGGAGGCTGAGGATGTTGTGGAGTGGTGTCGCGGCAAGCTGCAAAGCCCCGAAGCCGTAATAACCAGAGCGGGCAAGAACTGGTACATAGAAGCGGAGCATTGTAAAATTACAGTGAATGCTCACAGCTATACCATAATTACCGCGCATAAACGAAAAAATAAGAGACTACTCAAAACGAGTGACTAGCGCGTTTCTACTGTGTTTAGCTATTTTATTTTGGGGTTTGTCCTTATCTGGCAAACTAGAGATGAACCTTTTCATGGAGTAAGATACCCCCATAAGATACTCACGCTTGCTTGCACCCTATCGGGTCGGGACACACGGGAACCTGCATTCCTTCAGGTTCCCGTGTACTATGTGTTGCTTCGGTACGCTTTAATACGAAACCCCTTTTAACGTGTAGAAACCAGTATAAGCCCGAATCGTACCATTGTTGCGCGGGAGAGAACTCCTGTGTTATAATAGCCGCAATACGGAAGCTACTTCCCTTTTCCTATTTATTTCATTTCTATCAACAGCTTTAAGGAGGCAGGGTTATGACGCCCGAGAATCAGGCAGAAAACCAAACCGTGAAAAAAAAGGTTATCTTCAGCGGCATTCAGCCCACCGGCATTTTTACGCTGGGCAACTATATCGGCGCTATCCGCAATTGGGTAAAGCTGCAGGAGGAGTATAACTGCATCTATTCCGTTGTGAATATGCACGCCATCACCGTACGGCAGGATCCCGCCGCTCTGCGTCAGCAGTCGTTATCCTCCTACGCACTGCTTTTGGCCTGCGGGCTTGACCCGGAAAAATGCCTGGTGTTTATACAGAGCCATGTTGCCGCCCATGCACAGCTTTCTTGGGTTTTGGGCTGCAGCGCGCAGTTTGGCGAGCTTTCGCGCATGACGCAGTTTAAGGATAAGAGCCAAAGGCACGCGGATGATGTCAACGTCGGGCTGTTTACCTACCCCGTGCTGATGGCGGCGGATATTTTGCTGTACCAGGCAGACCTTGTTCCGGTGGGCGTTGACCAGAAGCAGCACCTTGAGCTTGCCCGGGATATCGCCATTCGCTTTAACGGGCGTTACGGCAATACCTTTACCATGCCCGAGGGCTATATTCCCAAGATGGGCGCGAAGGTGATGAGCCTGCAGGAGCCCACCAAAAAGATGAGCAAATCGGACGATAACCCAAAGTCCTTTATCTCTATCCTGGATGAGCCGGAGGTTATCGTGAAAAAATTCAAAAGCGCGGTAACCGATTCGGAGGCGCGCGTCGCCTATGCCGACGGCAAGGATGGCATAAATAACCTCATGACCATCTACTCCATCCTCAGCGGCTGTTCGTATGAGGAGATTGAGAGGGAATTTGAAGGCAAGGGCTACGGGGACTTTAAGTCGCGTGTTGGCGAGGCGGTGGCGGAGCACCTGCGTCCCGTGCGGGAACAGCACGCCCGGCTCCTAAACGACAAGGCTTACCTGGAGCAGTGCTATACCGCGGGCGCAAAGAAAGCGGCGCACTTTGCAGAGCGCACTCTGGATAAGGTTTATAAAAAGGTTGGTTTTGTGCAGAACCCTTTTTAGGTGGCATACCGCATTTATAAAAAACACCATACCACAAAGTATGGTGTTTTTTTGCGTCTTCCACGCCTGTTTTCAGCAAGATACCCGCCGAATTGCCGCGCGATTGCGACGTGTTTTTTTAGGAGACGGGATTAGGATAATAAAAGGTAATATTTTCTTATTCTATACAATTAGTAAACGATACCCTGTAATACTAGTCCCCTTAATAAGTTAGACTTTGTAGATAACAATTAGCGTGAGAACCCGTAAACCAAAGCGTTTCACTCGATTTTTATACATGATACCCTTTCCGGTCGGTTATTCGTATTAGTATAAAAACCGAGTCCTACCGCTTATCCCGTTACAATACCGCATTGGTCCTTGTTTGTTAAATGAAAACCACGAATTCCCCAAAACTCCTTGCGAAAGGCATGGTTCTGCTATATGAAACAGCCGACGGCACAAAAAAGAAGGCTATGGGCGCAGGTGGCGCGATTTTTGGAGGACCTCGCCCCCATGAAAGGGGCTGCGGTATTCGCCATAGGTTTTGTAATGGCAAATGCCTCAATGTTTGGGCGAATTACCCCCTTCGGCGTAGCGCTTGCGGCGGGAGCCCCCGCAGAACTGAGCTGGTTTGGCGCGCTGGGGGCAATATGCGGCTACCTGCTGCCGTTAGGTCCCGCCAAGGGTATGAAGTATGTGGCGGCGGTGCTTGCGGTGGCGATTGTGCGCTCGTTCCTAAAAAAAAGGACAAGCCTTGCGGCGAAAAGCTGGCTCAATCCCTCCCTTGTGTTTGCTTTGCTGCTCATTCCCAGCGCGTTATCGGCCTACGCGCTGGGCGGCGCGCTGCCCGAGCTGCTGCTGGCGCTTGCGGAGGCGCTACTGGCGGCGGGCATGGCCTATTTGGTCGCGCGGGGCGCAAAGCCCCTGACACAGGGCTTTGTGGCAAGCGTGCTGGAGCGGCAGGAGCAGGTTGGCCTTGTGGCGGTATTAAGCATCCTGCTGCTGGCACTGTGCGGCATTACCTCCTTCGGGTTTTCTCTCGGACGCTTTGCCGCGGTGCTTGCCGTACTGGCAATCGCGCTGGGTTACGGTCCCTCGGTGGCATGTGCCGCAGGGGTGATTGCGGGTGCGGTCGCGGGGCTTGCACAAACCAACCAGATTGCCCTTGCGGGAATCTATGGCTTTGCCGCGCTGTTTGCGGGGCTGTTTGCGGTTTTTGGGCGCTTTGGTACGGCGGCTGCCTTTGTGGTGGGCAATGGGCTGATGATTATTGTCATGGGCACCGAGGTCATTCCCATTACGGTGCTGTATGAGGTGATGGCGGCGACCTTCCTGTTCATGGTGCTGCCCCGGCGCATTCTTAACGCGGCGGTAACCTTCCGGCTGCAAAAGCCCGACACTGAGGAAGGCTTTCTCGGGCAGGAGCTGTATGCCCGATTATCGCTTGCGAGCGGGGTAATTCGTGAGGTGCGTTCGGCGGTGGAGAGCGTTTCTCAGCGACTCAACAAGATTAATGCCGACGATATTACAACGGTTTATGATACGGCGGCGGATAGCATCTGCTCCCGCTGTGTCAAGCGCCATGTATGCTGGGGAGACTATTATACCCGCACTATGGACGCGTTCTCCACCCTGGGCCCCGCCCTGCGGGAAAAAGGCGTCATTGCCGAGGTGGATTTCCCCCGCCTGTTTTTGGAGAGCTGCGATAAGCCCCGCCGAATTGCGGCGGCGATTAATGAGGCATACGAACGCTTTCGCACCCGTGAAAGCGCCACCAGACGCTTCGCCGAGCTTCGGGCGGTGGTATCCGGCCAGTTTGAGGCGATGAGTGAGCTCCTAGACGAGCTGGGTGAGGAGGCCACAAGACGGCGTACCCGCCACGCAAGGCTTTCGGGCGCGGTGCGCGATTATCTGGAGAGCACGGGTATCTATCCCCGCGAGGCCACCTGTGAAACCGACGGGGACGACCGCCTGACCGTTACGCTGGTAATTGCCACCGACGAGATTGAGAGCATCAGCCGCGTGCTGCTGGCACGCGTGCTTGGCCGGGTATGCAAACGGCGGCTTTCCCTGCCGCTGGTAAGCGAAAAGGACGGGCTGACCACTATACGGCTTAAGGAGCAGCCGCGGTTTGCGCCCATATACGGCGAAAGCCAGTCAGCCTTTCGCGACGGCAAGCTGTGCGGCGACAGCATACGGTATCTTTCCGAGGGCGGCAAGGTTCAGGTTGTACTCAGCGACGGCATGGGCAGCGGTCCCGCCGCCGCGGTGGATTCCGCCATGACCGCCTCCCTTCTCTCACGCATGATGAGCGCCGGGCTTAAGCCCGGGGGCGCGCTGCGCTTTGCAAACGCCGCGCTGATTACCAAATCGGCAGAGGAATCCCTTGCCACAGCGGATATTGCGGTGGTGGACCTGTATACGGGACGTGCCGAGCTGTTTAAGGCGGGTGCCGCGCCTACCTTTGTGCGCAACGGAGCCCGGGCGTTTATGCTGGAGGGCGACTCCCTGCCCATCGGCATCCTCAACGGCATCTCGGTGGATCACACCCATGTTGAGCTGGCGGAGGGGGACATCCTGCTCATGGTATCCGACGGCGCGGCGTTTGACGGCGGGCAGTGGATTGTGCGGGAGCTGGAAACCCACGCGGGGGAGGATATGTCGGCGCTTACCAAGCGCATTATCGCCGCCGCCAAGGAACGGCGCACCGACGGCCACGAGGACGATATCTCCGCCGCGGCGCTGCTGCTGCGCGCACCGGTGGAGATGAATTAGCTCTTATCCTAATAACCGATTAAAAGCGCATAAAAATCAGGTGAGAAGCTTCGGTTTATGGGTTTTACGCGAATTTTTATCTGCAATTTTTGAGGGGATTTGTTTCGAATTATGCAGGCGCGTAAAGCGGCAGCTTTGCTACGCGCTTACCTCACACCCGCACCGTATGTAATGAAACAGATACTGCTGGGCGATGCCCGGATACGTAAGAATGCAGTCAGGCAACCCGCCGGGGTAAAAACGCTCCATCACCCGTTTCATCCACACATCCAGCGGAAAGGCCTCCACCTTGTGAAAGCCGTAAAGAAGCGCGCAGTCCGCTACCTTTACGCCCACCCCGTGTATCTGCCGCAAGGTCTCCTGTGCCTTGTCATACTCCATTCGTGCCACCTCGTCGAGCGACACCGCGCCGGAGGAGACCTTTCTTGCCGCGTCTAGCACATACTTTGCCCTAAAGCCGGCTCTCAGGGGGGCGAGGTCGTTCACAGTCAGCCCGCTAATCGCTTGCGGGGAGGGGAAGGCCTGCCCCCCGCCGGGGAGCGGCTCCCCAAAGGCTTCGCACAGCCGCGCCACAATCCCCCGGATGCGCGCAAGGTTGTTGTTTTGCGACAGAATAAACGAGCACAGCGCCTCCCATGGCTCCTGCCGAAGCACCCGCATACCCGGGGTAAAGCCGATGGCCCTGCGCATGGTTTCATCGCCGCGCAGGGTCACTTTTATGCTGCCGTAATCCCGGTTAAGATCAAAATAATCCCGCCAAAACTCCTCGTACTGCTTAATGGTGCAGCCCTTAAGCCGCAGGGTGTCCTCCCGCTGGGCAATCGTCAGCTCCATGCCCCCCGCCACCCCGTAAAAGGTTCCCGGAGAGATCTCGTTCCAGCGAAAGCACTGCCCGCAGGTTAGAATATCGGTAAGGCAGAAGTCCCGCACCCCTGCCAAATGCAGCCCGCCGTCCGTTTGGGTAAGTATCATGGTATATCTCCTATTGTATCCAAAGTTTAAAAAAGAATCTTACAAAAAGTACCCCTATCCGAATAAACGAATCCCATTTTTTAATACATCGATATGCAGCCGCATTATACAAAATTTAATATGTTGCCTCTTTAATATTTTAAGTATACCCGCAGCAGGAAAAGGAGTCAACCCGCCGACATGCAAAAAGCGCCCTCCTTTTACAAAGGACAGGCGCTTTTGCATGTTCGGGGCGATT
The DNA here is from genome assembly GCA_023433405.1 of Bacillota bacterium. Classification (GTDB taxonomy): domain Bacteria; phylum Bacillota; class Clostridia; order Oscillospirales; family Ruminococcaceae; genus Acetanaerobacterium. Next base: position 18,265 of record JAEZCT010000063.1, read on the forward strand.
TACGAAGCCTACTTTAACGAGAATACTATTAGCCTTGGAACTGTGTTTTAACCTGCTGTACCTGGTTTTGATCCGCCTGCGTCGCGGGCTGATAGAAGCCCTTGGTCTCGGCGAGCTTGTAAAGCTCATACTGCGAGCATTCGCAGTCGTTTCTAATTTGCTGGATTGCCGAGCGCAGGGTGGGGTTAGAACATTCCGATATGGCGTTTGCGTAAAAGGTCAGGCTGCTTTTAACTGAGCCGAGCGCGTCGTTAACCATCGTTTTATCCTGTAGCATCGTTATCTTCTCCCTTCGACTAGTTTAAGAACGTCATCAGCTGCTGCTTGGTTTGCTTTGCATCCTGCGCGGATTGCTCAAAGTACTGTTTTACCTGCGGATCCTTGCATTGCTGGGCATAGGTTTGCATTTTCTCGGCGGCGGTGTCGTGCTCGCCAATCATGTGTCGAAGGTTTTGCAGTTCCATCTGGTTTAACTGAGGCATAATTAGGACTCCTTTCCGGTATTCAGGGTGTGCGTTTGGGTTATCGGCACCGCACCGCCCTTTGGACAATTGTCCAAACAGCAGTGCGTGTCTGCCTTAAAAAAGGGTCGGGTACGGCATATCATGCCGCCCTGCGGCGTCCGTCTCGCCGAAGGGCAGGCCTTCGGCGGAGAACGTCGTCAAAACCCAAATTATCTGCCGCAGACCATGCAGCAAACATTAGCTATTATACGTCTGTTTTGTTTGAATATACGACAAAGGCACGGCGCGAAAACAGCAAAAAAGATGGCACAGGCAAACCGCCGCCGAAAAATCGACTGCCGTTTATGCCTGTGCCGGATGCGCGCGGAACAAAGACGCGCAAAAATAAAAAAAAGAAAAAATTTTGCCTGCCGCTCGCAAAAGCACCCGCCGGTTTACGTAGGAACAAGTGCTGTTTACGGCAGTATATCAACGGGCGTGCCGTTTTGGCTGCCGTGGCGCAGCCTTCCGTCGACGATATTGACGACGCGCTTTGCGTAAGCCGCCACGTTGAGATCATGAGTTATCATGATGATGGTATGACCCATCTCATTTAAACGGGCAAAGATGCCCAATACCTCTTTGCCGGTGCCCGAATCCAGCGCGCCGGTGGGCTCATCGGCAAGCAGGATAGCGGGATTTCCCGCGAGAGCGCGGGCTATTGCCACCCGCTGCTGCTGTCCGCCCGAAAGCTCGGCGGGCTTATGTGCCAGCCGGTCAGAAAGTCCCAGCAGCTCTATTTGCGCCATACATTGCTCCGCGGCCTCTTTGCGGGGCATCCCCCGCAGAATAAGCGGCATAATGACGTTTTGCAGCACCGAGTATTTGGCGATAAGCTGGTATTTTTGAAATATAAACCCAATTTCGCGGTTGCGAAAGGCGGCGAGCCTGTTATCGGGGTACTCGTGTACCGCGTGACCGTCCAGATAGTATTCGCCGCTGTCTGAACGGTCCATGCACCCGATTAGATTCATCAGGGTGCTTTTGCCCGAACCGGAGGGGCCGAGTATTGCGACAAACTCCCCCGATTCCACTGAAAAACAGATATCGGTTAGCACCTGCAGGCGTTCCTGCCCCATCTTATAGGATTTGTTAATGTTTTTCATCTCTATCATGCGTTTACCTCATTACCTGCGGGCTGTTTTCAAGGCTTGGATTGGTCGCGGTGGGCGTGTCGAATTACTGCACAAGCTGTACGGATACGACAGCCTGCCCGCCCGACGGTGTGGTTTCCACCACCACGCGCAGGATGTTATCCACCGCAAGCTTTGTAAAATCAATTTCCGTGGTATTTTCTCCCCAGCCTGAAGTTACCTTGATACCGACGGGGATGGTGATGGTTTGCGTCTCGCCGGTGTAGGTCAGGTTAAACCCGCCGCCCCCCTGCCCGCCAAACCCGCCGCGGTTGCCGCCGTTTCGTCCCTGCCCGTTCTCACCCCGGCCGCCCGCGGGTCTTGAGGCGTCCCCGTTCTGTCTGCCCGGCCGGCTGGCGTCCCCGTCGCCTTGTCCTTCCCTTTGGGGAAAGCCGCCCTCCGGCATTTCTCCGTCCGGGGCAAAGTCCCCGTCAGGCCTTTCAAAATTGCCGTTTCCCTCCTGCCGTCCGCTTGCGCCTATATCGGGCCAGCCGCTCGCGCCGGGTACGTTGGCTTGGGCAAGGGCCAGGGTAATCTCGTTGCCCGCAATCTCTGCTATCTTACCCAGAAGCATGGTTTGGTTTTCGCCCAGCTGGCTTTCCGCCGTCTGTTCTGATGAGGCTGCCGCGGCGGCCGCCTCTCCGCAGCCCGACAGCAACGCAAGCGCCATTGCGGCGACTGCGCTCAGACACCATAATTTTTTATAGGGTTTAAACATGTTACTCAGCACCGGTTATCACTCCTGTTGTTGCTAATTTTTTTAAGCTGTAAGTTCGCCTTTATTCCTGATTAAGCGCCTCGATGGGGATAAGCGACGCGGCCTTGAAGGCGGGGTAAAACCCAAACACCGTACCCGTTACGACCGCAAACACCAGCGCCAGAACCGCGCCGTTTACAGTGGGCTCCACCCTCATTCCCAACGCGCTTATGATGGGAACCACGCCAAAGCTTAGCGCCACACCCACAATGCCGCCAAAGGTACTGATGGCGTTTGCCTCAAGCAAAAACTCTAACAGAATATCGCGCTTGGATGCACCCAGCGCCTTGAGTACGCCAATCTCACGGGTGCGTTCCTTCACCGAAACAAACAGCACGTTCATAATGCCAATGCCGCCTACAATAAACACGATGCTTGCGACACCAATGAGCAAAAGGGACAGGGTGGAGGCCGACTTGGTCGCCGCCTCCATCTGCGCGCCCGCGTCGGTGACCGAAAACTCGGTGCCGCCGTGTTTTTCGCTAAGCACCGTTTTAATGTTCTCGATGACGGAGGGTACCTTCTCCACGCTGTTCGAAATTACCGTAATCTGGGGCGAGGCGTCGCGCCCCATTACATACTTGTTTGCCGTGGTATAGGGTATAAACACCGCGTCATCGGGGCTGATGCCCGAGGTTACCGAGCCCATCTTCTGCAATACGCCTATAACGGTATAATTTCGCCCGTCAATTTCAAGGGTACTGTCAAAGGCGTCGAGCAGGCTGTCATACAGCTCCACCGCAAGCTGGTAGCCAATAACCGCCACCTTCTGCGAGGCGTCGTTGTTTTCCTCCGACACAAAATCGCCGATAGCCATCGAGAGGTTGCTTACCAGTGCGTAGGCGGGCAGCACCCCCGCTACGGTGTACTCCTCTTCCTCCTCCAAATTGCCACCGAGCACATTGGTTTTGCTGTTTACGGTAATGGTTGCCACCGAGATGTCGGGTACAAACAGCGCAATTTCCTCCAAATCCTCTTCCGAAAGCGTAATATCCAGCCGGTTACCCCCGCCCGAGCCCCCGCCAAAGCCGCCGGCCGAGAAGCCGCCGGCTCCGCCGCTAAAGCCTCCGCCGCCTGCTTCTGAGCGCTGACCGCCGCCTTGGGCTCTGCCGCCGCCCTCCATCGCTGCGGGAGGGCCGCCCGTCATGCCGCCAAAGCCGCCCATTGCCCCATCAAAGCCGGTGGTAATCTGGTTGGTCACCTCAACGGCACCCGCGTTGAGGTTTTTAAACTGGTCCTCCACATCCATTTGACCTCCCCGCCCAATAGCAATTACCATGACTATCGTAGCCGCACCCACAATAATGCCAAGGGAGGTGAGCAGCACCTTGAATTTATTCTGGATGATGTTTAGCCACACAAGGTTTATAAGCTCGCTGAGCCTCATTAGATCGCCACCACGCTTTCAATGAGCGCGACATCACCTTCGCTGAGACCGGAGGTCACCTCCACGTTGGTTCCATCCGAGAAGCCCGTCGTCACCTCCACGGGGGTGGGGTTGCCGTCCGCATCCTTTATCTTCACATACTGCCGGTTGTTCTCCATGTACACCGCCCGGTTGGAGACGTACAGCACATCCTTTTTTTGCTTTGTAACAATGGTTACATCCCCGGTCATGCCCTCATAAATGGCGGAGGTATCGCCCGAGAGCTTAATTACCACGCTGTAGCTGACGGTGGAATTGGTTCCCCGGGAGGCGCTGGTGGATATGCTGTACACCGTTCCATCAAAGGTTGTGTTCTCAAAGGCGTCCAGCGTCACCACCGCCTCTTTATCGAGCTGTACGGAGCCGATATCCTCTTGGGCAAGACTAATGGTGATGAAGGCCTGCGAGCTGTTGGATATGGTAACGATAACCGCCCCTTTTTTTATTGTATCCCCCGCCTGATAGGACACGCTGGTTACGGTGCCCTCACAGGGAGCCTTAACCGTCGCGTCCGCCAGGGACTCTTTTAGCTCCCCGAGGGTAAGCTCCATGGTTTTCAGGCTTAGCTCCGAGCTTGCGATAGTATTCTCAAGCTGTGCCACCTCAATGTTGTACAGCAGCTGGGCGTTTTTGCTGGTGGTCAGGCTTTGCTCCTGCTGCGACTGGGCGTTAAGAGTTTGAAGATACACATTGGCCCGCTTCTGGTTGTACTGCAGCAGTGTAAGGTCGTATTCCGCTTGGGTATCCTCCAGCAGCACCTGCATATCCTCCTCCGCATCGTCCACCGCTAGGTTGTACTCTGTGGTGGTGTCCGAAAGCTCCTGCCGTGCTATTTCCAAGGAGTTTTTCAAATCCGCAAGCGCCGCCTCCTGAGCGGCGGTGGCGGTTCCCCCTCCGTCGCTGATCTCCTGTTTGAGCTTATCTATGGCATCCTCATACTTTGCCACGAGCCGCTCCTTCTCGGCTACCTTCGAGGAGAGGTCGCTCAGCGAGGTATCGTAGCTTTCCCCGTCGTCAATCATCCCCTCTATGGTACCTATTTTTTTGAGCAGCGTGTCGAGCTTACTCTCCATTGTATCAAGCTCTGCCTTTAGGCTGCCTACCGTCGCGTCGTAGGTATACTGGGCTGTATCGGAAAGCGCGTCGTTGCCTTGATAGGTATAGCTCGCGTCAATCTTTTTTAGCTGCTGCTCAAGCCTTGCCTGCTTTAAGGCGAGGGAAGCTTTTTGGTGCTCAAGTGTTAGCTTATCTATCTCGGCCTGTATGCTGTCTGTGTAGAGCCTTGCAATTTCGTCCCCCTCGCTGATTTTTTGACCCGCCCGGACGCTGACCGATTCAATTTCGGTCTCGAACCCTGCGGCAACCGTTACCGCCGAGATGGAGGCCGAGCCGCTTTCGTTGACGCCAACCGTCAGGTCGCCCCGGGCGACGCTAGTCTCCTTAAACACGGTCTGTGAGACCTGCTGACCGCCGCCCGCCGACAGCAGAATAATTGCCCCGATGCCGCCGGCAAGGACAATGCCGCCTCCCAGCAGCAAAACCAGCTTTTTGGGCGCAAGGCGCGGGAGTTTTTTCGTATCCGGCATGATTGAATTCAATCCTTTCAAAAGGGCTGTTTACCATTAAAATAGGGGTTGGTGGAGCTGCCATACCGCTTATTGGGTGGCAACACCTGGGGGCAGCTCCTTACTTTCTTTGGTGGCTTTTTGCATTACAAATAAGGCATGGCTAATGGTATGTTTTTTTTGTGATGGAAACGTGTTGCAAATGCTTCAAAAATGTTAAGTTTCTAGGGGGGCATTGTTATAAAGCAATAAAATATTGAAATAATAGTTATTTATAATACAATAATGCAGCAATTATAGTTAAAATACACAAATTTTTATGTTTTTCCTGTGCATGATACAGCTTTCGACAGAGCAGTGCCAAACTGCCAAACGCAGAAGGGAAGAAACCAACCTTGCCAACCTACCGATATGAGTCGCACACCGTCACCGGCACATCGGTGCGGGATATTTTGGAGGCCGAAAGCCCCGCCGACCTATTCGCGAAGCTCCGCCAGCGGGGAGAGTTTTGCGTCGCCTACCGCGAAACACGGCTAAAGGCGGAGGAGTGGAAGGAGCCTGCCACAGCAAAGCTTGCCCCGCGCGAGCTGGCGGTGGTTTGCCGGCAGTTTTCCACCATGCTTAACGCGGGGCTGACGGTGATAAAATGTCTGGATACCCTCAGCAGTCAGGCGCAAAAGAAAAACACCCGCGCGGCGCTTCTTGGCGTCTACGAGCGGGTGCAGAAGGGGCTTGCGCTTTCCGAGGCCCTTTTGCGCCAGCAGGCGTTTCCCCCCCTGCTTATCAATATGGTGGAATCGGGGGAGGCAAGCGGCTCGCTGGAACCCATTATGGAGCGCATGGCGGAGCATTTTGAGAAGGAGTACAAACTGCGCGCCAGGGTGATTAATGCGCTCATCTACCCGGTTACCCTTGCGGTGACAGGCGTTGTGGTTATGGTGGTGCTGCTGGGGTTTGTCATCCCCACCTTTTTTGGGCTGTTTGAATCCATGGGGGCGGAGCTGCCCGGCATTACGTTGCTTTTGCTCAAGGCAAGCGAGGTTTTGAAAACCAGGTGGTACCTGCTTTTGCTGCTTGCGGCGGGAATCATGGGCATGGGTTTTTTGGTATGGCGTTCCCCCGCGGGCAGGCTTACGCTGTCGGAGCTTGCATTAAGGGCGCCGTTTTTTGGCAAGCTGCAAAAAACCCTGATTACCGCGCGGTTTTCCCGCTCCCTTGCCACTTTGTTTGCCAGCGGCATGTCACTGCTTACCGCCCTTGAGCTTGCACAGCGTGTGGTGGGCAACGTAAGCCTTGACGGGTACATGGCAAGGGCAATCGAACAGGTGCGCAGGGGCACGTCCCTCTCGGGGGTGATGCGCGGCATTCCTGTTTTTCAGCCTATGTTCTCCTCTATGGTGACGGTGGGTGAGGAGTCCGGCGCGCTGGAGGATATTCTGTACAAAACCGCCGCGTTTTATGACAATGAGGCGGATGCCGCTATTTCGGCTTTGGTCGCGGCCATAGAGCCGGTGATGATTGTGGCGATGGGTATTGTGGTGGGCTTTATCGTACTTTCGGTAATGCTGCCCATGATGTCCATGTACCAGGCGGTTGCGATGGGAGCCGCCTGAGCGGGCGAAGGACGTCAGGCGAAATATGGGGGATAAAGCGGATGAGGACGGCAATTGATATAGGCGGCGGGCTGATAAAGCTTGTGGAAGGCCAGGCAAAGGGCGATGGTGTAGCAGTGCGCCGTGCGGTTACCATCCCCACCCCGGCGGATAGCGCGCGGGACGGGCGCATTCTGGACGCGGAGGCGGTGGCCGCCGCCATCCGGCAGGGGCTAGAAGCCGCGGGAATACGCTTAGGGGCGCTGACCTTTACGCTGGGCAGCACCCAGCTTTTACACCGCGAGCTCAAAGCGCCGCGCATGGCGCCGCGAAAGCTCGCGCCGGTGGTGGGCAACGAGATGATGCAGCACCTGACGGGCGGGGAGGATTTTGCGGTGGATTACCTGCTAACCGGAGAACCGGCGGCAGAGGATCCGCGTCTGCAAATTATTGCCGCCTCGGCGGTACCTAAAGAGATGGTGCGCGACTTTTTGACCCTCACCCGCCTTTTGCGCGCAAGGCCGGATACCCTGCAAATGCACCCCAGCGCGCTGGGCAAGCTGTTTGCCCATGGCTCGGTTAACGGCACGCTGACCGAGGGCAGGGGCTTTATTGTATGCGATATCGGGCTGCACCTCCTGCACATTTACCTGTACGCAAGCCACAGGCTGTTGTTTACCCGGTGCATCAAGGCCCCCTGTGAGGCGTTTTTTGCCTCGGTGCAGCGAATGCTTGGCTATGAGAGCGGGCAGCAGGTGCTCGAGAGCTTTTCGGTTCTGCCCGAGCGGCTTATTAAAAACCTTAACGCCGCGTCGGCGGCATCGGGACTGCTCTCGTTTCTGAGCGAGGAGCTGTCGCGAATGCTCCAGTTCTCCCTTTCCAGGGGGCTGCCGTCGCCGGTATCGCGTATTTACCTTACGGGGGGCGTTAGCTCGCTGGGCGGTCTTTGCGAGAACCTTTCGTCCTCCTCCGGTGTCGCGGTGGAGCGGGTGGAGCGGTTTTTGGGGGTAACGGGGATAGACCCCGGGGAGCTTGCGCTGTACGCCAATGCCGTTGGCGCGCTGTCCAACTGGCCCAGCCGCTAACGCAGCATAGTTTATCGGAGTACCCATAAGCCGATTTTATATACTTTGTAATTTAGTCGGCTTTTAGGCAATCATCATCAAGTTGTAGGAACGTCGGCTCCCGCGCCGACAGGCGGCTTACTTTTCTTGTTCGAGAAAAGTAAGCAATTTAGAAAAAGCGAAGCAGGGACACCCTGCACCCAGCTCAAAGCAAGGG
>JAEZCT010000064.1 GCA_023433405.1 Bacillota bacterium
CCCTTGCTTTGAGCTGGGTGCAGGGTGTCCCTGCTTCGCTTTTGCTTACTTTTCTCGAACAAGAAAAGTAAGCCGCCTGTCGGCGCGGGAGCCGACGTTCCTACAACTTGATGATGATTACCTAAAATCCAACCAAATCACTAAATTTATAAAATCGGCTTTTGGAAACTCCAATAAACCATAGATAAAAATACGCGTGAAAACCTATAATTTAAGGCTTTTCACTTTTATTTTTATGCCCTTTTAATCGGTTATTAGTATAAGGGTGTTAATGCTTGCAATAAAACCACAGTTACCATTTAAGGCCCTGGGGGCTTCAGCCGGCACCTTTCAGCGTTTGCCTAATGCGATCAAGCGCCAAGAAGGGAATTGCGGCACCCCACAAGCGTTGTGACGCTTAATGGTGGAACAGACGGATGCCGGTAAATGCCATTGCGATGTCGTAGCGGTTGCATACCTCAATGACGTTGTCGTCCCGAATGGAGCCGCCGGGCTGGGCAATATAGCTCACGCCGCTTTTGTGCGCCCGCTCGATATTGTCGCCAAAGGGAAAGAACGCGTCGCTTCCCAAAGAAACACCGCTAACCTTATCCAGCCACGCGCGCTTTTCGGCGGGCGTCAAACGCTCGGGGCGGCGGGAGAATACCCGCTGCCATGCGCCTTCCGCCAGTACGTCCTCGCACTCCTCCGAGATATACACATCAATGGCATTATCCCGGTCGGCACGGGCAATACCCGCTGCAAACGGCAGGGCAAGCACAGCGGGATGCTGGCGCAAAAACCAGTTATCCGCCTTGCCACCCGCAAGTCGGGTGCAGTGAATGCGCGACTGTTGCCCCGCGCCAATGCCGATGGCCTGCCCGTCATAGGCATAGCACACGGAATTGGACTGTGTATATTTGAGGGTGATGAGCGAAATAAGCAGGTCACGCTTCGCGTGGTCGGGGATGCTCTTGTTTTGGGTGACGATGCTTTCGAGCAGCGTGTGGTTAATCAAAAGCTCATTACGACCCTGCTCAAAGGTGATGCCGAATACATCCTTCCGCTCAATGGGCTCTGGGGTGTACCCCGGGTCAATCTCCACCACGTTGTACGCGCCCTTGCGCTTGCCCTTAAGAATCTCCAGTGCCTCCGGCTCGTAGCCGGGTGCTATTACGCCGTCCGACACCTCTTTTGCAATCAGCCGCGCAGTCGGCACGTCGCAGATGTCGGAAAGGGCGATAAAATCGCCGAAGGAGGACATCCGGTCGGCGCCCCGCGCGCGGGCGTATGCCGCCGCAAGGGGCGACAGCTCCATATCCCCCACAAAGTAAATCTCACGCAGGATATCGGTCAGGGGAACCCCCACCGCCGCTCCCGCGGGGCTTACATGCTTAAAGGATGCGGCTGCGGGCAGCCCCGCGGCGGCTTTTAGCTCCCGTACCAGCTGCCAGCCGTTAAACGCATCCAAAAGGTTAATATACCCCGGTCTTCCGCACAGCACCCGAATGGGCAGCGACGCGCCGGTGCCCAAAAACACCCGTGAGGGCTTCTGGTTTGGGTTGCAGCCGTATTTGAGTTCCAGTTGTGAATCGGACATATGGTTACCATTCCTTTCCTGAGAACAGGACAGACCCTTGAGCGGTCCTGGCTCTGCACTATTGATTTTTGTTGATGATTCTGGTCTGAGGCTCGCCGCCCGATAACGGCAGATAACGCACAAACAGCGAAACCTTGTTGTCGGGGTCTAGGCTCTCCCAAAGCAGCCCGGTCAGCTCGTCTATGCCGCCGGAGAGGGCGACGCGGCCGGGCTCACCCTCAAAGGAGGGGATTGGGTTGCCGTCACAGCGATAGGTGTGAATGAGATGCCCCTCCCCCGCCACCGGCTGAGGATACTCATAAAAAAACCGCTGAACACTCGCCTCATTGCCGCCGTTGCTTTTGAGGATGGAGAGCTTGTAGCCGAAATCGCCGCCGCCCAATGTGGCAAGCCCTGAAATGCGGGGGGTGAAGTTTGGCGCGTCCGGCTCAAAGGTGCGGGTGCTGAGGGCATTCTCAAAGGTTTTGCCTGCCAGCAGGTGCTCCGCCACCGTGTCGGTCTGGTCGCCGTTGGTCACCGCCGTGATATTGCCAAGCACCCGCACCGGGGTGTAGATGATGAGCGACGGGTCGGTGAGCCGCGATGCATCGAACGCCTGCGTACGTATGCCCTGCCCATCCTCCACAAAAACGCGGTTGCGGCTGTTTTCGCTGCGTCCCATAATAAAATAGGCAATGACGGCGTCGCTGCCGCCGGCGCTTTTCCCAATTAGTATGCCGCGGCCGGGGTAGGGGTTGCTTTTTAGAACTTCTGCAAGGTCCAGTATCTGCATGGCGTTCTCCTTTGCTCCGTCAGCCGCGCGGCAAAGCTTGCGCAGCCGGTCTTTTGTTTGTGACGCTTTGCTATTTATATATTGATATAAAATTTAAAAGATTATAACGCAAAATTGAGTGAAACGCTCTGGATTATGGGTTTTCACAAGCTGCGCGAAGGTATGGATTTTTGGAGTACCCCCGTAACCCCGGCACCAAAGTAGCCTTGTGTGGCTGGTGTGGCTGGTGTGGGAAAAAAGGAAGAACTACAGACCATGGCGAAATGCAAGGGCTAAATACGGGGGGCATCAGGATTTTGCCGAAGGGTAAAAATACAAAAGAATTTTTGGAAAAAATTCTTTTGCATTTTCGCAAGCGCGTAACGCAGCTACCCCACTGAGCTTTACGCGCTTGCGCCGAAGGTGCTTCGTCACAAGAGTCATGCTCCGTTTGCCCTTGCTTTGAGCTGGGTGCAGGGTGTCCCTGCTTCGCTTTTGCTTACTTTTTTCGAACAAGAAAAGTAAGCCGCCTGTCGGCGCGGGAGCCGACGTTCCAACAACTTGATGATGGTTACCTAAAAACCGACCATTTCAAGAAGCTTATAAGGTCGCTTCTTGGAAATTCCCATACCCCATCCCCTATCAAACCAGACCCAGCTTCATCGCGGTATAGTCGGAGGAAAAGGTGCCAAAGCCCAGCTTCTCATAGAGTGGTCTGCCCTCGTCCGATGCCATCAGGTCAATATAGGAAACACCCGCGCGCCGCGCCTCATGAATAAGCAGCAGCACCGTTCGCTCGGCATACCCTTTGCGCCGGTACTCGGGGTGGGTAAACACGTTATACAGCGTCGCTGTTTTGCCGGTGGGAAAGCTGGGGTTTGCCGGACGTTCAAAGATTACCAGCATGGCGACGCTTGCCGTTTGCCCACCCTCCACCGCCATAGCGGCAAGGCAGTCGCTTCCCAAATGCGCGGGGTAATATTGGGCAAGCTGGCCGCGCAGTACCTCCTCATCCGCAATGGTTAGCGCTTGGTAATCCGTATGCAGGTAGGCAAGGCGCAGCCGGATTAGTGTCTCGATGTCCTCTTTCCCGGCAAGGCGAAAAACTGTGCTGTTCTCCCCCATAGCTGTTCCCCCATTTTTATACGCTTACCGTCCGGCGCCCGTCTTGCGTAATCTCATTGCAAAGCATTGCCACTGCCCTTGGCAGCAGGTCCCACTCTGCCTGTTCCATTACGCGGCGCTGCAATGCCTCGGGGGTGTCGTCCTCCCTCACCTCCACCGCCTTTTGCAGCAGGATGCGCCCGCCGTCGGTAACCTCGTTAACCAAATGCACGGTTGCACCCGTCACCTTTACCCCATAGGCAAGCGCCGCCTCATGCACCCTAAGCCCATAAAAGCCGTCGCCGCAAAAGGAGGGGATTAGCGACGGATGGACATTGACGATGCGGTCGCGGTACCGGTCGACGACCGGTTTGCCTAAGATGCACAAAAAGCCCGCCAGGACCACAAGACCAATCTCATACCGCTCAAGGGCAGTAAGCAAGGCCTGGTCAAACGCCGCCGCGTTCTCAAAGCCCTTGCGGGGGAGGGTCAGGGCGGGGATGCCGCAGCTTTTGGCGCGTTCCAGCGCGTATACTCCCTCCCTGCTCGAAACAACAAGGGTAATGCGCCCGCAGGGGTTTTGCTCCCGTGCGTCAAGCAGCGCTTGCAGGTTTGTGCCGCCGCCCGAAACCAGCACCGCAATGTTCACCATCGTTTTCCGCCATCCTTTCCGGCTAAAGCCAAGCTTAATTATACAATTACAACGCCCTCGGAGCCGGGTACCACCTCGCCGATTACCCTTGCGTTCTCGCCTGCATCCGCAAGGGCGGCAAGGGCGGCGGGTACATCCTTTTGGCTGACAATTACGCACATGCCGGTACCCATGTTAAAGGTATTGAACATATCGCGCTCCGCGATACCGCCTTTTTCCTGCAAGAGACGGAAGATGGGCAGAATATCAAGGCTTTGCCTCTCTATTCTGGCGGCCATCCCCTCGGGCAGCGCGCGGGGTATATTCTCATAAAACCCGCCGCCGGTGATATGGCAGACGCTCTTGACAGCCACCCGCTCGCACAGCTCCAGCACCGCCTTTACATAGATGCGCGTAGGGGTAAGGAGTGTCTCGCCCAGTGTGCCGCCAAGCTCGGGGTAAAACGCGTCAAGGTCGGTGTTTTCCACATCAAACACCCTTCGAACCAAAGAAAAGCCGTTGGAATGCACCCCGGAGGACGCGATAGACACAATGGCGTCGCCCTCCCGCACATTTTTGCTGTCCAGAATCTTCTCTTTATCCACCACGCCCACGGAAAATCCAGCCAGGTCATACTCGTCGGGGGCGTAAAAGCCGGGCATTTCGGCCGTTTCGCCGCCCACCAGCGCGCAGCCCGCCTGACGGCAGCCCTCCGCGACACCGGAAACCACCGCCGCCACCCGCTCGGGTACGTTTTTGCCTAGGGCAATATAATCCAAAAAGAACAGGGGCTTCGCGCCGCAGCACACGATATCGTTGACACACATGGCAACGCAGTCAATGCCCACGGTATCGTGCCTGCCCTGCAAAAACGCAAGCTTTAGCTTGGTGCCCACGCCGTCGGTGCCCGAGACCAGCACGGGTTTTTTTATTTCGGATAAGTCCAGTTCAAAAAGGCCGCCAAAGCCGCCCAGCCCTGCCAGTACGCCTTTTGTAAAGGTGGAGGACACCGCGTCCTTCATCAGCTCCACTGCCCGATAGCCCGCGGTAACGTCCACACCCGCTTCCTTATAGCTTTCACTGTAGCTTTTCATGTGGGCAATACTCCTCCGTCATTTTAAAAGTTTTTGTACCATTCCCCGGTAAAGGGCGTAATACTATTCCCCTCAAAAAGTGCAGAATGGCAGATAAAAAGCCGCGTGAAAACCCATAAAATAAAGCTTTTCACCTTGATTTTTTATGCACTTGTAAATCGGTTATTCGTATAAAACCGCATCCATCAGCTTTGGTTTAGGTGTTGCGGCACAGATGCTTTTACGCCCTTATAGTCCGTGAAGTTATAGTAGGTTATGTAGAAAGCGCGCCGAAAACCACCGGGCGCTTCTAATCGTTTTCGCCTTTCGACTCGCCAATGCGCGACTCAAACTTATCCTTGCGGATATCGGTGGGGGTCTCGGTGGGGTATTCTCCGGTAAAGCAGCCCACACAAAAGCCGCAGCGCGCGCCCTCCGCAATCTTTTTGGCGTTTTCTACACTGATAAAGCCCAGAGTGTCCACTCCGATATCCTTGGCAATTTCCTCGTTTGTCATGCGGCAGGCTATCAGGTTTTCCTTGCTGTCAATGTCGGTGCCAAAATAGCAGGGGTTGATAAACGGAGGGGCGGAGATGCGCATATGAATCTCTGTCGCGCCCGCCTCGCGCACCAGATGCACAATGCGTGCGCTGGTGGTGCCGCGCACGATGGAGTCATCCACCAGCACCACGCGTTTGCCCGCCACCGTGGCCTTTAATACGTTAAGCTTTATGCGCACGGCATCCTCCCGCTGCGCCTGAGAGGGCTGGATAAAGGTGCGCCCCACATACCTGTTTTTAATAAGCCCAATGCCGTAAGGAATACCCGACTGACGGGAATAGCCCAGCGCCGCATCCAAGCCGGAATCGGGTACGCCAACCACCACATCCGCCTGTACCGGATGTTCCAGTGCAAGGTAAGCCCCCGCACGAAGTCTTGCGTTGTGTACCGAGGCGCCCTCAATCACAGAATCGGGGCGCGCGAAGTAGATAAACTCGAACACACACAGGTTGCCGCACCTTTTGTCATTGCAATGGGTGCGAATGCTGCGCAGTCCCTTTTTCTTATCCACCACCACAATCTCACCCGGGTCAAGATCCCGCACAAACTCCGCGCCCAGGCTGTCAAGGGCACAGCTTTCTGAGGCAAACACAACATCGTCGCCCCGCCTGCCCATGCAAAGCGGGCGGAACCCCAGCGGGTCGCGGGCGGCTATGAGCTTTTGGGGGGACATAATAATCAACGAATACGCACCCTTAATGCGCGTCATGGCCTGTTCCACCGCAGCCTCGATGCTCGGGGTATTAATGCGCGCCTGGGTTATCATGTAGGCAATAACCTCGGTATCGTTGGTGCTGTGAAAGATAGCGCCGCCCATCTCAAGCTCGTCGCGCAGGGCTCCCGCGTTCACGAGGTTGCCGTTGTGCGCCACCACCATCTTGCCCTTAATGTGCTGAATAACCAGCGGCTGAGCATTGGTGCGGCTCTGGTTGCCGGTGGTGGAGTAGCGCACATGCCCTACCGCCATATTGCCCTCACCCAGCTTTCGCAGGATGTCGGCGGTAAACACCTCGGGCACCAGCCCAAGGTCACGGTGGGCGGTAATGAGTCCGTCGTCATTTACCGCAATACCGCAGCTTTCCTGCCCGCGGTGCTGAAGGGCATAAAGCGCAAAATAAGCGCTTGCCGCAACCGGACTGCGGCTTTCGGTAAAGATACCGAAAACGCCGCATTCCTCCTTAATCTTATCAAACATAACCTTATGCCCTTTCTTTAAATCCGGAAAAATACGTTTGTTTGCCATGAGCGCAAAGCCGGTACCTATTCTCCCAAAAGCCTCTTCATAATTTCGTGGTAAGCGTCCTCAACACCGCCAAGGTCACGGCGGAAACGGTCCTTATCCAGCTTTTCGCCCGTCTTGCTGTCCCAGAAGCGGCAGGTATCGGGGGATATCTCATCCGCCAGCACGATGGTGCCATCCTCAAGGCGGCCAAATTCCAGCTTAAAGTCAATGAGCTCTATGCCCAAATCCTTTAGGTAATCGGCAAGGATGCTGTTGACCTGAAACGAGTAATCGGCAATGATGTCAAGCTCCGCCTTAGTGGCAAGCTTCATGGCCGCAATATGGTATTCGTTAATCATCGGGTCGCCCAGTTCATCGTCCTTATAGCAGTACTCCAGCACGGTGGTGGCAAGCTTGGTGCCTTCGGGCAAGCCCAGCCGCTTGGATAGCGAGCCCGCCGCTATGTTACGCACAATAACCTCGATGGGTACGATGGTTACCTTTTTGACCAGGGTCTCCCGCTCCGAAAGCTCCTTTACAAGGTGGGTGGGAATACCCTTTTGCTCTAAAAGCTTCATCAGGTGGTTGGTCACGCGGTTGTTAATAACGCCTTTGCCCAGAATCGTCCCCTTCTTCTGCCCGTTAAACGCGGTCGCGTCGTCCTTGTAATCGACGATATACAGGTTTTTGTCGTCGGTTTCATAAACCTTTTTTGCCTTGCCCTCATAAAGCTGTTTACCCTTTTGCATGTTGTTACCCTATCCTTTCCTGTATGACCTTATTTTTTTGAAAGCTTTTCCAGTGCGGCGGTTTCCGCGTTCTCTACATCCTTTGCCATTTTCACCTTTTCCTCCGCCAGCTTGTCCGCGAATGCCGGGTCAAAGATGCCCAGCATCTGCACCGCTAGCAGTGCCGCGTTTGCCGCGCCGTCAATGGCGACGGTGGCAACCGGTACACCCTTTGGCATCTGCACTGTGGATAGCAGCGCGTCGAGTCCGTCAAGCGTTGAGGATTTTATGGGTACGCCGATAACCGGCAGGGTAGTGTGGGCCGCAAGTACGCCCGCAAGGTGCGCCGCCTTACCTGCCGCCGCGATAATTACGCCATAGCCGTTCTTGCGCGCATTGGATGCAAAATTCATGGCGCGGGCGGGGGTGCGGTGTGCCGACATGATGTGTACGGTGTACTCCGCCTCAAAATGCTCCAGTGTCTTAATCGCACCCTTCATGGTGTCAAGGTCGCTGTCGCTGCCCATTACAATTGCGATTTTTTTAGTTTCCATCATCTTGCCGCATCCTTTTCTGTTATATTTTCAGCTAAGCTTCTGCACTTTTTGAAAAGATTGGTATTAGTATGAACCGTAATTTGCCCGCGAACTCAGCCGCTGCCATTAATCACTAATTTCGTTGCCTTGACACAGGGCGGAGGACTTTATTATTACAATGGTAAAACAAAAACAGGCTATGGCGGTATACGCCATAGCCTATCAATAGTTAAAAAGATATTTTGATGCCTGAGAATGCACTACTCCCGTTGGAAGCTTTGCTGCCATAGGCTGCTATAATGCCCGGCCGGTTTTGCCATTGGGGTGCGCCGCAACACCCGCAGCCGCCCTCGCTGGTGCAGCGGTTTAAACATCTTTGAATATAACCGGACACGCGCAGATGATTCATTTAGCCTCTAGCCTCCGAAACATACGGTGTTGACATTCATGAACCTGTCAAGTTTGCGTAAAACGATTAGGTCTTTATTCTAAACCATCGCACGCGCAAAAACAAGATAAACTGTCAAAATCGTTTCGTTGCACCAAAAAAGCTCTTTGCTCCACAGCGCAGTTGTGCAGTTAGCCATTACCTTTTTATTTCGCGCCGGTATCGGTCATAAGCTCCTTTACAGAAGTAGCAAATCCCGCAAGGGACTGCAGCTCGGCGGGGATGATAATCTTGGTGGCCTTGCCGTCGCAAGCCTTCACAAACGCCTCAAAGCTCTTAAGGGCCAGGATCTTATCGCTGGGGTTTGACTCGTTTAAGAGCTTGATGCTGTCGGCCAGCGCCTTTTGCACTGTCATAATCGCCTGCGCCTCACCCTCCGCCTCAAGAATCTTCTGCTCTCTTACGGCGTCGGCACGCAGGATAGCAGACTGCTTCTCCGCCTCGGCACGCAGGATGGCGGACTCACGCTCGCCCTCCGCCACAAGGATCTGGCTGCGCTTTTCACCCTCGGCGCGCAGGATGGACTCGCGGCGCTCACGCTCCGCCTTCATCTGCTTTTCCATAGCGTCCTGAATCTCACGGGGAGGAAGGATGTTTTTAAGCTCTACGCGGTTTACCTTAATGCCCCATTTGTCGGTGGCAATATCGAGAATGGTGGTAATCTTACTGTTAATCGCGTCACGGGAGGAAAGGGTGGAGTCAAGCTCAATGTCGCCGATGATGTTACGCAGGGTGGTCGCCGTTAAAAACTCAATGGCGGAAAGGGGGTTATCCACACCGTAGGCGTAAAGCTTTGGGTCGGTTATGAAGAAGAACACAACCGTATCAATCTGCATCGTTACGTTGTCCTTGGTAATTACCGATTGGGGACGGAAATCGGCCACCTGCTCCTTAAGGTTGACGCGCCTTGCAATGCGGTCAATAAAGGGAACCTTAACATGCAGTCCGGTCTGCCAAGTGGTGCTGTAGGTACCAAGGCGCTCCACAACATAGGCGGTTGCCTGCGGCACAATCTTGATGTTGGAGATGATAAGGATGAACAAAAAAATTAGTACCCCTGCTAAAATTACTCCTGGTGGCATAATACAATCACTCCGTTTCTGCCGCTCTGCGGCACTGTTTTTATGTTTCGAGCCTTACGCCCTGTACTGCGTACCCTATGTTTAGCCGGTAATTTCGCGCACGAAGAGCTTTGCGCCCTCTATGCGCTCCACCAGCACCTTTTGCCCCTGAGCCACAATGTTACCGTCCTCGGTGCGTGCCGCCCAGCTTAGACCGTCGGCAAATACCCGCCCTGTTTCCCGCAGGTTGTCAATGGGCTCCTCAACGATTGCGGTGGTTCCAACAACACGGTCGGCGTTGGTGGCGGTTTTGCGGGCGCCAATCAGCTTTTTGGCAAGCGGACGGGTGGCAACCAGCACCACGGCTGTACTGAAAAAGAATACGATAAGCTGAAGCCATACCGGCGCGCCGAACATGCTTGAAACCAGTGCAAGCAATGAGCCTACTCCAAACCAGATAGAAATCAGCTGCACCGTAGCGGCCTCTATGACACAGAATAAAATCGTCGCTCCCAGCCAAAAGAGCGGTGAATAAGCCTCCATACCTCATACCCCTTTCGTTTATAAAACAGTTTGCAGCGTAGTAATTATATATATTATTTCTGAAAACATGCTCTTATTTCTTTTGCGGTTTGCATAAAGCAAAGCATTTGCGATATTTGTCACCGCCCAGTCACTATTATACCACATTGCAATAGATGGAACAATGAACAAACTGTGATATTTATCCTGCATATGCGAATACCAATATCCGATAAAGTGTAAATCATGTGCAAGGGGGTTTTCACGCGGATTTTAATCTGTCTTTCTGCTCCATTTGAAATTAGCTTTATTAACAAGACCTCGCACTGCAAAAAAACGCAGGGCGCGCCGGATTCGGCGCGCCCTGCGGGTCTGTATTTTTACTCCGGTTTTGCACTCTCTTAATACATTCCGCCCATACCGGGGTTTGGCATAGCGGGGGCGGGATGCTCCTCCGGCTTGTCGGCCACCAGAGATTCGGTGGTGAGAATCATAGCGGCAGCACTTGCCGCGTTTTGCAAGGCGCTTCTCGTTACCTTGGTGGGGTCAACGATGCCAAGGGAGATCATATCGCCATAGGTTTCGCTGTATGCGTCAAAGCCGTAGCCTACCTTACCTGCGGCAAGCACCTTATCCACAATAACCGAGCCTTCAAGGCCGGCGTTCTGGGCAATCTGGCGCAGGGGCTCCTCAAGAGCGCGCAGCACAATCTTAGCACCGGTCTTTTCATCGCCCTCAGAGGACGCAACCAGCTTCGCAACCTCGGGGATGGCGTTTACAAGCGCGATACCGCCGCCCGCAACAATGCCTTCGGCTACCGCTGCCTTTGTAGCGGAGAGCGCGTCCTCGATGCGCATTTTCTTCTCTTTCATCTCAATCTCGGTAGCAGCGCCCACCTTGATGACGGCAACGCCGCCCGCAAGCTTTGCAAGGCGCTCCTGGAGCTTCTCGCGGTCGAAATCAGAGGTTGTGGTCTCAATCTGCGCCTTAATCTGGTTGACGCGCGCCTTAATGGCATCCTTGTCGCCGGCACCGTCTACGATAATGGTGTTCTCCTTTTGGACAACAACCTGACGGGCACGACCCAGCTGAGAAACCTGCGCCTCCTTAAGGTCAAGCCCCAGCTCGTCGGTGATAACCTCGCCGCCGGTGAGGGTTGCGATATCGCGCAGCATCTCTTTTCTTCTGTCGCCAAAGCCGGGAGCCTTAACCGCAACGCAGGTGAAGGTGCCGCGCAGCTTGTTGACGATAAGGGTGGAGAGCGCCTCGCCCTCGATATCCTCGGCAATGATTACGAGCTTTCTGCCAGCCTGAACAATCTGCTCAAGTAGGGGCAGAATCTCCTGAATGGAGGCAAGCTTCTTATCGGTTATCAGAATAAAGGCGTCGTCGATGACGGCCTCCATCTTGTCGGCATCGGTAATCATGTAGGGAGTGACGTAGCCGCGGTCAAACTGCATACCCTCGACCACTTCGCTGTAGGTCTCGGCGGTCTTGCTCTCCTCGATGGTGATAACGCCGTCGGCGGTTACCTTCTCCATCGCGTCGGCAATCAGCTTGCCAATGGACTCATCCCCGGCGGATACGGTGGCAACACGGGCGATATCCTCGCTGCTGCCAACCTTCTTGGAGTTCTTAATTACGGTATCGACGGTGATATCCACCGCCTTCTGAATGCCCTTCTTGAGCACCATGGGGTTTGCGCCCGCGGCAACATTCTTCATGCCCTCGCGAACCAGCGCCTGAGCAAGCAGGGTGGCTGTGGTGGTGCCGTCGCCCGCCGCGTCGTTTGTTTTGGTGGCAACCTCTTTTACCAGCTGCGCGCCCATGTTCTCAAACGCATCCTCCAGCTCTATCTCCTTTGCGATGGTTACGCCATCGTTGGTGATGAGCGGAGCGCCAAACTTCTTATCCAGAACCACATTGCGGCCCTTCGGACCAAGTGTAATTTTAACGGTATCGGCAAGCTTATCAAGCCCCGCCTGAAGGGATTTTCTTGCTTCCTCGCCGTATGCGATTTGCTTTGCCATGTCATATGCCCCCTTATCAAAATTATAAATTATTCAACAATTGCAAGGATATCGGACTGACGTACAATCACAAGCTCTTCGCCGTCAATCTTAACCTCGGTTCCCGAGTACTTGCTGGTAAGCACCTTGTTGCCCACCGCAACGTACATGGTAACTTCCTTTCCCTCAACAAGCCCGCCCGGACCTACGGCAATTACCTCGGCTACCTGGGGTTTTTCTTTTGCGGCGCCGGTGAGGATAATGCCGCTCTTAGTGGTTTCTTCCGCCTCCACCATCTTGAGGACTACCCTATCGGCAAGAGGTTTCACAGTCATGTCTATTCCTCCTATAACAATAATTGTGCGCCTTCCCTCCGTTCGGGGCGTCGTTAAAAGACTGCCGCCCCTGCATGGTACCAGACGCTGTCTGCTTATTTTTAGCACTCAACAGTCAAGAGTGCTAACTAAGTACTATTGTAGCCTATTTTTCATAAAAATCAAGGGGAGATTTTCACATGGGCTTATTTTTTACAAATTGTTAAAAAATATAATGGCCGCCGCGTTCTGTTTTTTTGGCATATTTTAAGCTCTTTCGCCGTTTCGCGAAACCCCGCCCGACGTTGTAATACTATTCTCCGATAAAAGTGTTGATAAAAATCCGCGTCAAAATCCATTAATTTAAGATTTCGACTTGATTTTTATACACTTTTTAATCGGATAATAGTATAAGATAACGGTCGGGGCGGCAGGGGTTATGCAGAGTCATACTGCTTCAATTTAGAAGTGTATCAATATCAGATGAGAAGCTTTTACTAACAATGCGAAGCATTGCCGCTCGGCGGCTTCGCCTTAAGATAGTTGCGTCGCGCTTTGGTATGTCTTATGCGGTATTGCAACCAGCTTGGTTCGCACAAGCTGCGCACGCGCACGGCGCGCAGGGGCAGGGCGCGTGCCTTACTATGGTCGCGCTGGTGCGCAAGAGGGAGCGAAAACCACAATGCCTTGGGCAGCACGGCGGCTTTCATCCCGCGACTTACCTCCGCTTCTCCGTCGTAATTTACCACAACATCCTGAGCGGCGCTAACCACAAGTTCCTTTGCCCGCACATAGGTAACGACGTCGGCAAAGCCCTTATCCGCGAGATGCAGCCCCTTTTTATACTTACCGATCAGGGCAAGAAAACGCGCGCGGGAAAGGCGCTTGACAAAGATAATCTCAAGAAGGCCATCCTCAAGGTCGGCAAGGGGTGCCGCGGTAAAGCCTCCGCCGTAGCTTTTACCATTGCCGCAAACCCCGATGACATACTCGCAGGAATCAAGGCTCCTGCCGTCCACCGTCACGGTAAGGGGGCTGGAGATACGATGAAAAAAGCACTGGGCAATCGCGAGGATATACGCCATGCTGCCGGTAACCAGCGGTATTTTCTTGTACCGCGACATATTAAGCGCCACGGCGGAATCGAACCCCACCGAGCACAAATTGACGCAGATGCCCGCGCCGGTTTGTATAAGGTCAATGCGCCGCACATCCCCGGCTAGCTGCGCGGCAATATCGCGAAAGGGTACCCCTTCAAAGCTGCGCACAAAATCGTTGCCCGAGCCGCAGGGCACCACCGCAACCTGCACATTGTCGTGAGGATACGCGCCCTTCACCACCTCGCCCAGAGTGCCGTCGCCGCCGCAGGCATAACAGCGCAGGCTTTCGCCGCTTTTTGCGCGTTCTGCCACAAACCGTGTGGCATCCCCCACCGACTGGGTTACATAAACCTCATAATCGACGCCCTTTTCTTTACATACTGTGTTTATTTGCTCCGTTAAACCCGTCACATGCTTGCCTTTGCCCGCAACCGGGTTAATGATAAAAATGTGCCGCATAGCCATATACCGCCTATTCAATAAAATGCCCAAAAAACACACTATAAAGTATAGCGTATATCGCCATGATAGCCAACTGTTTTTTTCATTTTTTTGTTCCATTTGACCTTGCAATATGATATTATGATGAATGCTGTCAGGCTTATGCGGGAAAGGGATGGATATTGCGATGCTTAAAAGGCTATATGAACAGTGCTTGGCTCTTTTTTTGCGATATAAGGAGACGCTGCTATACCTGATATTCGGCGGGCTGACCACCCTTATTAATATCGTGTGCTACTGGGCGCTCAGCTCACCCCTTGGAATTGACTTTATGGTCGCCAACGCGCTTGCTTGGGCTATTTCGGTGCTGTTCGCGTTTGTCACCAACAAGCTTTTCGTGTTTGAGAGCAAAAGTCTGGCGCCCGTGCTGCTTGCCCGTGAGTTTGTACTGTTTGTGGGCGCGCGCCTATTCTCTGGGGCGATGGATATGGGCATCATGTACCTGTTTATAGATGTTCTTCAGTTTAATGATATGCTCATTAAGGTGCTTTCAAACATCCTTGTAATTATTGTTAACTATATTTTAAGCAAGCTTATCATTTTTAGAAAAAAATAAGTAAAAGATAAACCGCACGGCAGCGTAACGTATTGCAGCCGTGCGGTTTATTATTTTTCATTCTTTTAAAGGGGTAGTATCGTTACACAATCCCCCGTATTTCGGCGAGATCGTCAATCCTGTTCTCGTCCATATAGCCCTGCATCCCGCTCAGAATATCGAGCGCGATCTTTGGGTTAATAAAGGATGCGGTGCCGACCTGTATGGCCGTCGCGCCCGCCATAATAAATTCGACGGCATCCTGCCATGTGGTAATGCCCCCAAGGCCCATTACCGGAATCTTTACCGCATGTGCCACCTCGTGAACCATGCGCAGAGCTATGGGCTTGATTGCGGGACCGGAAAGGCCGGCATAGCGGTTATCAAACACCGGCTTGCGGGCGCGGATATCAATGGCCATTGCCAAAAAGGTGTTTACAAGGCTCACCCCCTCCGCGCCCTCCTCCTCACACATGCGCGCAAGCGCCACCACGCTTTCGGCATTGGGTGAAAGCTTCACCACCAGCCGGTGACGGCATTTTGCCCGCACCGCCCGCACAATCTCCCGGGCGGCCTCGGTCTTTATGCCAAAGTTCATGCCTCCCTGCTTGACATTGGGGCAGGAGATGTTTAGCTCTATAAACTCAAGGTCACAGGGATTTAAGAGTTCGACTGCCTGAAGGTAATCCTCATGGGAATGCCCGCCGACGTTTACAAATTTAACAAGGTCTTTTTCGGTAAGCCATGGCAGCTCGCGGGCGATAAAGCCCTCCACCCCGGGGTTTTCTAGCCCAACACTGTTCATCACCCCGCTGGGAGTCTCCCAGATGCGAATGCCGGCGTTGCCGGCTCGGTACTTTAAGGTCAGTCCCTTTGTCGCGATGCCGCCAAGCTGTGTAATATCATAATACTCGTTTAATTCCTGTCCAAAGCCGCAGGTTCCCGAGGCAAGCGTTACGGGGTTTTTCATTGCAACGCCCGCAAAGGTCGTCTTCAGTCTATTCAAATTCAAAAATCTCCCTTCCCTCAAAGACCGGCCCATCCTTGCAAACCTTACGGTTACCGTCTATCGTAGGACAACTGCAGCCTAGGCAGGCGCCTATCCCGCAGGCCATGCGGCTTTCCATCGAAACATACAACCGCACATCATAGTCTTTGCATTTATTATATAGCGCCCGCATCATCGGTATGGGGCCGCAGGTGAAGATTACGTCGTAATCCCTTGGACGTATATGGTCGGTGATAATTCCGCCCACATCGGTGGTCAGCCTGTCCGCAACCATCGAAAACTCCCGCGACAGCACCGAGGCGCTGGAAAAGCCAAGATAAAGATCCACCAAATTTTTCTGGCTGTGGGCTCGTATGGTTTTTGCCGCCAAATACAGCGGCGCAATGCCTACCCCGCCGCCTACCATCGCCACACGTCCCTCCACCAGGGGAAACCCTCTGCCCAGCGGACCCAGCAGCGAAAGGCTGGCGCCCTCCCGCAGCGCGGCAATCAGCTCGGTGCCTTCGCCCACTACCTTGTATAAAAAGCTGACGCTCTCGCCGTCGCTGTCGAACACACTGATAGGGCGCGAAAGCACCGGGAAATCGCCCCAGGCGCGCAGCATGTAAAACTGGCCCATTGCCGCTGTGTTTTTATGCCGGACCTTGATCAGGTAAAAGTCCTCCGAAAGGCGGGTATTGCGTAGAACTGCCGCGTTTTCCATAAAAACCTCCCCCAAATACTATAAATTTAACGGTGGCGGCGTTGCAAGCTTACGGCTGAAACCCGTAAGCCACCGAGCCGCCGCAGATGGTATATTTAACCCTGCCGTATACCTTGCGCCCGATAAACGGTGAGTTGCGGGATTTTGAAGCAAAATCCGAAACCACCCACGGCTCGTCGGGGTCAAAAATGGTCATGTCGGCGGGCTTGCCCTTGCTAAGGGTTCCCGCCTCCAGCTTGTACAGCCGCGCGGGGTTCAGGCTCATTCGCTCCACCAAAGCGGGCAGGGATAAATGCCCCCCACGCACAAGCTCGGTAATACCCAGCGCAAGAGCGGTTTCCAGCCCAATCATGCCGCTGGGTGCTTCGGCAAGCCCCTTATCCTTTTCCTCCGGGCTGTGGGGAGCGTGGTCGGTGGCAATCAGGCTTAGCGTGCTGTCCCTGAGCCCTTGGATGACCGCCTGCCGATCCTCCTCGGTCCGGATCGGGGGATTGACCTTTGCAAGGGTCCTGTGTTTTAGCACATCCTGTTCCGTCAGGGTGAAATGGTGCGGGGTCGCCTCGGCGGCGATATCCGCGCCCATTTCCTTTGCAAGCCTTATGAGCCGCACCGCGTTTTTGGAGCTGACGTGCTGGATGTTTACACGCGCGCCGGTGTGCAGGGCAAGCATACAGTCACGCGCAACCATTACATCCTCCGCCGCAGCGCTTGCTCCCGCCAGCCCGAGCGCTTGGGATATCTCACCAAGGTTTACACCGCTTTGCGCCACCAAAAGCGGGTGCTCCTCGTGCAGGCTAATGGGCAGGTCGAGCGCCTTGCAGGCCTTCATCGCCATAAGCAGCAGCGCCTCATCCGCAACGGGTACACCGTCGTCGGA
Source organism: Bacillota bacterium (assembly GCA_023433405.1). Lineage (GTDB taxonomy): Bacteria > Bacillota > Clostridia > Oscillospirales > Ruminococcaceae > Acetanaerobacterium. The sequence goes on from JAEZCT010000064.1 coordinate 17,265, forward strand.
AAAGCCCGCCGCACCCGCCGCCGCAAGGGCGGCAAAATCGGTAAGCTCCCTGCCCGCCATCCCCTTGGTAACAGCGGCCACACTGAGCACATTAATGCCGGTTTTTTTACCCTCATCCAGAACATACCGCAGGGTATTCTCGTTATCCACCACAGGCTTTGTGTTTGCCATGCACACCACCGTGGTAAAGCCGCCCTTTGCCGCCGCGCGCGCACCGGTTGCGATATCCTCCTTATAGGTAAGCCCGGGGTCACGAAAATGGACGTGAACATCCACAAGACCCGGGCAGACCACGAGCCCGTGCGCTTCAATCACGCAACCGAACCGCTCCCCGTCGCGGGAGAAGCTGCCCATATCCGCAATTCTGCCGTCGTCTATGACGATATCCCGCGTCGCATCCACCCCCGACAGGGGGTCGATGAGCCTTCCGCCCTTGATGAGTATCATTGCATCAGCCCTTTCCCAAGCCATCAAGCGAGCCGTGATTTTTGGGACAAAAAACCCTTCACAAGCAGGCTTGCAAAGGGTTACTTGTTCTGCTCTATCAATACTATACCATGCCGCCGACACGGGCGCAAGGGACGAATGGCGTTTCATGCCAGTCATCCCTCCAGCTCCGCAAGATCTAGGGATATCCAAAACTCCACGCCTTCTCCCTGGCTAAGGTTGCGCACGCCGTACCCCCCGCCGTGCAGCTCCATCACCGTTTTGACAATGGCAAGCCCAAGACCATAGCTCTGGGTGGCGCGCTCCCTGGCCTTATCCGCGCGGTAGAAGCTGATGAAGATATTCTCCGCCTCCTGCTCGGGAATATGTGAACCCGAGTTGTATACCGATAGCACACAGCTGTTTTGCTTCCGTCTGGCGCACACCGCAATACTGCCGCCCACCGGCGCGTACTTTACGGCGTTTTCAACCAGGTTCGTAAGCGCCTGCCCGATTTTATGATAGTCTGCGTTGACAATATACGGCTCGGGGATATCGCGCCGGACTGTCAGCGACTTTTTTTTTGCGAGCAGCTTAAGATTATTAAGAACCTCATCCACAACATCGGTAACGCAGAAGTTATCCCGCTCCAGCCGCTCGCGGCCGCTTTCGAGCTGTGAAAGGCGCAAAAGCCTTGCCACCAGCACAGACATGCGGTTGCCCTCGTCAATAATGGTGTCGGCATACTCCCGGGCAAGACCGTCCCCATTGCGGTCGCGCAGCGCCTCGGCGTAGCCGATAATGAGGGTAAGCGGGGTCTTAAAGTCGTGGGAGACATTGGCCACAAACTCCTTGCGCATCCGGTCAATCTCCTGCTGGCGGGTAAGGTCGTTTTGCAAAACGGCGTTTGCCTTCATAAGCTCGGCAATATTGGCCTCCAGCTGGCGGGACATATGGTTGACGCTCTTTGCCAAGAGCGCGATCTCATCATCCCCCTTTTCCTCACAGCGCTCCGAAAAATCAAAGCGTGCCAGACGCTCCGCCGCCTGCTGCATGCTGCGAAGCGGCCGGGTAATGCGACCTACCACGATGTAGATAAGCACCGCGCCCGCGGCGAATATGCCCATGGAAAGCATGGCGGTATAACGCACCGCAAGGTCGGCGATGGATTTGATATACGACTTTGGGCTTTCTACATAGAGATACCGGTTACCCCCAAGGCTTGCCAGTGCATACAGTTTTGGCTGAGGGTCGTTTGCGTCCTTTACCAGAATACCCTTCTCTAGGCCCGCCAGCTCGCCCACCCTTTCGAGCAGCTCCTTTTCGGCAAACGCGCGATAACGCTGGCGGGGCAAAAACAGCTCGTTTCGGTCATGGTCGTCGCGCGCCAGGGGCTGTGGGCCGTACTCATATTCTACCGTTACGCCGTCTTCCCCCACCGTAAAGATATACGCCATGCTGTTTTTACCCTCTAGCGCATACAGCTCCTCGTATATGCCCTCCGGCTCCCGCTGGTATGCCACCTGTATTTTCAAGGCGCTGGTGCGCAGCTCCGACCGTTTGGAGTACAGGTACAACGACTCAAAAAGCGCGGAGCCCATAAACAGCAGCACGGCAAGATTAAGCCCCAGCACAACCAGAACAATGAGAAACAGCTTCTTTCTAATCCCGAAGCTCGCCGTTCCACTCAAGCTTATACCCCACCTTTCGCAGCGTGATGATGCACCTTGCGTAATCGCCGATTTTGGTGCGCAGGCACTTAATATGCGTATCAACGGTGCGGTCGTCTCCGTCGTAGTCCATATCCCACACCGCCCCGATAATCTGGTCCCTCGACAGCACAAGATTCTTGTTCTTTCCCAAAAAATATAACAGGTCAAACTCCCGGGGGGTGAGCTTAATACGGCTGCCTTCAATGCTGACCGCCCGTTCCCGGTAATGGATGTGCAGGCCGCCCAGCGCAAGGTCGCTCATATCCCCCAGGGCGGTTCGCCGCAGCAGGTTCTTTACCCGGGTGACCAGAATGGTGGGGCTGAAGGGCTTTGCAATGTATTCATCCGCGCCGCAATGAAAGCCCGCAAGCTCGTCGCCTTCCGAGTCCCGGGCCGTAAGCATCAGCACCGGCGTATCCGAGCGGCGGCGAATCTCTCGGCATACCTCGTAGCCGGTTGCGCGGGGCATCATCACATCCAGCATCACCAGTGCCACATCCTCATTTTGTCCGTATTTCTCCAGTGCCTCCACCCCGTCCGCCGCCTCTATCACGCGGTAGCCCTCGTGAATGAGGTAGCTTGCCACCATACGGCGTATCCTTTCTTCATCCTCCGCAATTAAAATCTTGGTCTCCATAGCAGTCCCTCCCCGCGCAAGCATAAGCCTATATATTTTACAATAATACCTGTCATTTGTGTTCGAATATTGTTGATACTATAAATAATCCTTGTCCTTTTCGCAAACACGGGTTAAAATATTGCTGCCCGGTTGTGACAAGCTGTGTGACAACCAAAATTAATCTGTATTCCCGCTCGGTTTATGCTATAATATAATGGCTGTTTGGTGGGTCTTTGAAGGTTTAATTAGCGTTTGCCTTTTGATTTGCCATGCTGTTAGTTCGCCCTTTATGAGTAATTGAGTACTCTAACTTATAAAAGAAAACCGTCTCGTATTATAAAAAGACGTAAAAGAAGGAGGGCGGCATATGAGGCTGCTCGCGGTCGATGGCAACAGCATATTAAACCGTGCCTTTTACGGCATTAAGCTGCTGACGGCAAAGGACGGCACCTACACCAACGCCATAGTTGGCTTTATGAATATCCTGCTAAAGGTGCTGGACGAGGTCGCACCCGACGCGGTGGCAGTGGCGTTTGACCTGAAGGCTCCCACCTTTCGCCACAAGATGTACGACGGCTACAAGGCGCAGCGCAAGGGAATGCCCGAGGAGCTGCGCGTTCAGCTGCCCCTTATCAAGGAGCTTTTAATCGCGCTTGGCTACCGCATTGTGGAGAAAGAGGGCTATGAGGCCGATGATATTCTGGGCACCTTTGCCGCGCTGTGTGAGCAAAGCGGGAATGAGTGTGTGATTGTCACCGGCGACCGGGACAGCCTGCAGCTGGTCTCCGACCGGGTTACCGTCCGGCTTGCCTCCACCAAGATGGGACGCCCCGAAACCACTGTTTACGATACGGATAAGATAAAAGAAACCTACGGCATAGCGCCACTTCAGCTTATCGACGTAAAGGCACTGATGGGCGATGCCTCGGATAATATCCCGGGAGTGGCGGGCATTGGTGAAAAGACCGCGCTCTCCCTCATCGGGCGGTACAAATCGCTGGATCAGGTGTACGCGGAGCTTGAGACGTTGGAGGCGACCGCCTCTGTAAAGGCAAAGCTTGCGGCGGGCGCCGATAACGCCCGGCTGAGCTACACCCTTGCCAAGATCTGCAAGGAGGTACCCGTTGACCCTGACCTTAGCGGCTACCGAAGGGCGGCGGGGGAGCCTTCTCAGGCCGCCGGGCTGTTAAGCCGGCTGGAGCTGTTTGCCCTTACTAAGCGCCTCAATCTTTCCGCCGCCGCCCTTTCCTCCCCCTCGAAGGCGCAGGAGCAGAAAGCCGCAAGCGTAAAGATTTTGCTCTCCCCCTCCGGTAAGGAGCTGAACGCGCTTTTAAGGGCCGCCGACCCCTTGTGTCTGTTGTGCCGCGTGGAGGGCGACGCGCTTACCTCTGTGGAGCTGTATGCAAACGGAACCATCGCCGTGGTAGAGAACCCGGGCGACGACGTGATTGCGCATATCCTCTCGGGGGATGTAAAAAAGGTTACCCACGACGCAAAGCCCCTGTACGCGTGGGCGCTGGCCCGCGGCTTTGCGGTTGAAAACCTGTTGTGCGACACCATGCTGGCCGCCTACCTGATAAACCCGCTGGCAAGCGGCTATGAGCTTGCCCGTCTGTGCGCGGAATACGCCGTGGTGCCCTTTGATACCCAGCTGCTGCCCGAGCTCTCGGATATTGCCTCGCTGTATGGGCTGTACCAAAGGCTGTGGGAGAAGATTGACGAATACGGGCAGGTAGCCCTGCTATGCAATATTGAAATTCCCCTCGCAAAGGTGCTTGCCTCTATGGAGAACGCAGGATTTTTGGTGGATACAAAGGCCATCGCGTCCTTTGGGCAAAGCCTTGACGCGGACATCAGTCGGCTGGAGCAGGACATTCACCGCCTGGCGGGTTCCGAGTTTAACATAAATTCCCCAAAGCAGCTCGGAGAGGTGCTGTTTGTTCGCCTTGCGCTGCCCTCGGGCAAAAAGACCAAAAGCGGCTTTTCCACCAACGCCGAGGTGCTTGAAACCCTGCGGGGCAAGCACGAGGTGGTGGATAGCATCCTTGAATACCGCAAGCTGGTCAAGCTAAAAAGCACCTATGTAGAGGGACTTTTGCGCGTGGCGAGAGACGACGGCACGGTGCACACCAGCTTTAACCAAACCGAAACCCGCACGGGGCGCATCAGCTCCACCGAGCCGAACCTGCAAAACATCCCCGTCCGCACCGCCCTTGGCAGCGAGCTGCGCAAGTTTTTTGTTGCCAGAGAGGGCTGGACCCTTGTGGACGCCGACTATTCCCAGATAGAGCTGCGGGTGCTTGCACACATCTCAAACGACCAAAACATGATTGACGCCTTTGCCGAAGGGGTGGATATTCACACCAAAACCGCCTCACAGGTGTTTGACCTGCCGGAGGATATGGTCACCCCCCTGCTGCGCAGCCGCGCCAAGGCGGTGAATTTCGGCATTGTTTACGGAATTGGAGCATATTCCCTATCTCAAGACATTAATGTTAGCGTCCAAGAGGCCGATAAGTATATAAAGAGCTATCTTGCAACCTACAGCGGGGTGCGCGGGTATATGGAGGATTCCATTGAATTTGCCCGTACCCACGGCTACGCAAAAACCATGTTTGCCCGCCGGCGAAGCCTGCCCGAGATTACGGCCTCCAACCGCAACATCAAGTCCTTTGGGGAGCGTGTGGCAATGAACACACCCATACAGGGCACCGCCGCCGATATCATCAAGATTGCGATGATACGGGTTTACGAGCGGTTGCGGCGCGAAGGACTGCGCGCGCGGCTGATTCTCCAGATTCACGATGAGCTGATTGTCGAAGCACCCCTTGACGAGGCTAAGACCGCGACAAAGATTCTCAAGGAAGAGATGGAGCACGCCGCCGACCTTCGGGTTCCTCTGCTCGCGGACGCACACACGGGCGACAATTGGTACACGGCAAAGGGATAGCCTCTTACAAGACCTAATATCACGCATGAGTACAGCCGAAAACATTAAAACTAATGACTTCATTTCGGGTGCAAAGGGGATTATCTATGGTCAAAATTCTTTTTGTCTGCACAGGGAACACCTGCCGCAGCCCTATGGCACAGGGTTTGTGCCAAAAATACATTACCGAAAACGAGCTGATTGGCCAGTACGGCTGTGCCAGCGCTGGGCTGGATGTGGCGGACGGCTCGCCGATTAGCGACAACGCCGCAATTGTGATGAACGAGATCGGCATCAACATGACCTCGCACCGCGCGAAGCGGGTGACGCGGGAGATGATGGAGCAGGCAGATGTTGTATATGCCATGTCTGCCACCCACCGGAACATGCTGCGAACCCTGTTCCCCGAGAACAGCGGCAAGGTGCAGATACTTGGGCACCCCATTTTTGACCCGTATGGTCAAAACCTGGACTTTTATCGCTTTTCGCGGGATAGTCTTAGGGATAAGGTGAACCGCGCTATGAACGACCTGCGCGAAGAAGTAGCGAAAAAGAAGGAGTTGGAGGAAGAACAGCAGCATAAAGCTGACCTGTTTAGAAACTATGGCGGATTCTATTGATCGACAACCGATCTTCATCGAGACCTTTGCCGCCCGTCACCTGGATGATGTCGCGCGGCTGGAGCGGGAGTGCTTTGTCACCCCGTGGAGCCATGAGGGGCTGGCGGAGGAGCTTTCTAACCCTCTGGCGGTGTTTCGCGTCGCTGTGCTGGACGGGCAGGCCGTTGGCTACGCGGGTATGCACCATATCCTGGATGAGGGCTACATAACCAATATTGCGGTTTCCTCGGCGCACCGGCGAAAGGGCATTGGCCGCAGCCTGCTGACGGAGCTGCTGGAATACGGCAAAAAGCTTGATATGGGCTTTCTTACGCTGGAGGTGCGCGTTTCCAACGCCGCCGCGATTGCGCTGTACGCTTCGCTGGATTTTAAGGAGCAGGGCGTACGCCCCGACTTTTATACCGGTCCCACCGAGGACGCGCTGATTATGACCTACAAATTTTAGGTTTTTCTCGCGCCTTGTATTCAATCCGCTGTTTATTGCTCGCAGAAACAGCAAGGAAAGAGGAAACAACATGAAGTCACTAAGGATATCGATTTTTGCAGCACTTGTTGCAATGGCAATTTTGTCACTTACAAACCTCTTTGGTGTTCCTGCCGCCGGCATCGCGGTGCTGGTAGGCATTCTGTTCTGCTTTTTTAGCTCCCGCGAAGAAAAGCAGACGGCTGAGGAAAACCCCCTAAACATCAAAACGCTGGGCAAGGCCCTAAAAAATAAGTCGGTATGGCTGTGGCTTCCCCTGCCCATTGTGGCAAACGCCGTGTGTATCGGCATCTCCCTGCTGTTCTTTCCAGAGTTTGTCGCCCATGTGCTAAATAGGAGCAGCTCGGTTCTCACCCTTGATAACATGGTCATGCTGGTGGGGCAGCTCTCTATCCTCGCGCTGGGCGAGGAGATTGCCTGGCGCGCCTTTTTTCAGTCACAGCTTAAAAAAATACTGCCCTTTGAGGCCGCGCTGTTTATTACCTCGGTGCTGTTTGCGCTGGGGCATATCTCGGTGGGCGACCCGAAGATTGTGGTTTACGACCTTTTCTTTGTGTTTATTAACAGCCTGCTATACGGCATTGTTTATAAAAAATCGGGCAATGTATGGGTAAGCGCCATCTCCCATTATGCCGCGAATCTCTCGGGCATTTTAATGTTTACACTTCTTGCCTAGTATTTATTTGTTAATTTACTCCGCGCCCTTGAGATGCTTGTCCCTGTGCCGGATCGGAAAGGTGACTGTCCCATGAAACTGCTCGCAATAGAATCATCCTGTGACGAAACTGCCGCCGCCGTGGTGCAGGACGGCAGAACCGTGCTCTCCTCGTTGATTGCCTCACAGGTGGAGGAACACCGCCTGTACGGCGGCGTAGTACCCGAGATTGCATCCCGCCGCCATGCTGAGGCGATAGTGGGGCTGACACGGCAGGCGCTTATAGAAGCAAACACCACGCTTGAGGAGCTGGACGCAATTGCCGTTACCTATGCGCCGGGTCTGATAGGCGCGTTGTTAGTGGGCGTAAACTTTGCAAAGGGAGTATGCCTTGCGGCAAACAAGCCGCTTATTCCCGTTCATCACATCAAGGGGCATATTGCCGCAAATTATATCGCATACCCGGAGCTTTGCCCCCCGTTTTTGTGCCTTGTGGCTTCGGGAGGGCACAGCCATATTATTGAGGTGCTTGATTACGCCCGCTATCGTGTGGTGGGTCGTACCCGGGACGACGCGGCGGGGGAAGCGTTTGATAAGGCCGCCCGTTCCATGGGCTTTCCCTACCCCGGCGGGATGTATATCGACCGCGCGGCGCAAACGGGGAACCCCGCCGCCTACGCCCTGCCCCAGCCCAAGGTAAGCGGCAGTGAGTTTGATATGAGCTTTTCGGGGCTGAAAACCGCCGTGATTAACCTGCTGCACAATGCCGGGCAAAAGGGGGAGGCGGTGGATATTGACGGTCTTGCCGCTTCCTTTCAGCGCACGGTCACCGAGGCGCTTACTACGCGCCTGATGGCGGCGGCGCGCGCGCTTGGCTACCATACCGTTGCTGCGGCGGGCGGGGTGCTTGCAAACTCCGGCCTGCGCAAGGGGCTGACAGAGGCCTGCGCGCAGAACGGACTGCGTCTTTTTATGCCGCCGCTTTCCCTTTGCGGGGATAACGCCGCCATGATTGGCGCGCAGGGCTATTATGAATGGCTGGCTGGCAATACCGCAGATTTGTCCCTGAACGCCCGAGCCGCCCTGCCCATAGACGCGTGAATTTATAACGGAATAGCATAACACTACAGTGACCCCATGAACAATCTGTTTTCACGGGCTTTCTGTAGTGTTTTTTATTAATAATACTCTTTGTTTAGCCGTAATACTAATATCCGATTTAAAAGAGTATAAAAATCAAGTGAAAAGCTTTAATTTATGGGTTTTCACGCGGATTTTTATCGACTCTTTTTGAGGAGAGTAGTATAATCCACCCTACACCTTTTGAGGGGATTCGTATTACATAGTTTACAATGTCTGTGAAATACTACAGATTTGAAATAGGGTTCCCGCGCCCCCCTCCCTGTTTCGCCTGACAAGAAAGGTCGCAACAGAGCTGTGTGAACTTATAAATATGCAATTATGCAGGAATGATGTTCTCTTCATTCATTTTTGTGTTTTGGCGCTGCAACAAAAACCGAATAATTGACAACTAATTAACACAAAACGCATTGACTTCTTTACGCCAACCCGATATAATGATAGTCGTGGAAGATTTGAGTGTTTGAAATGGCACGGGCTTGCGTCAAGCCTTGCGAGGCAAAGCATAGCCCAGCCGACTGATTTCGGCTTCGTTCGCTTTGTTTTGCGCAAGAACCGAATGCAGGTCTTTTATTTTTGCTTAAAACCCTCATCTTTTTTCTATGCAATTTTCGTTTTATTTTTTTGCATTTTTGCTTTTCGCTTTTTCCCTCCGTCACAATTATTATGCGCGCAATAAGGTTTTACCCAAGTGAGCCATCGTTATACCAGCAATGGTTCTATTTCCCGGCACACAGGGATTATTTTCGCCGGCAGAAGGGTAACGCCGTAATAATAACCCCACACCGCACCCCATCACGGCGGGGGGATAACCCCGGCCAATTTCCAAGGCTTTTGAAAGGAGCTAAACAGGATGACAACTAACAAACACGTTCTGAGCTGGATTGAAGAGATGAAGGCTCTGACAAAGCCCGACAAGATCGTATGGATTGACGGCTCGAAGGAGCAGCTTGACGCATTGCGTGCCGAGTCTGTAGCATCTGGCGAGATCCTAAAGCTTAACGAAGAGAAACTGCCGGGCTGCTACATTCACCGCACCGCAGTCAACGACGTTGCCCGTGTAGAGCACCGCACCTTTATCTGCTCACGCAACAAAGAGGATGCAGGCCCCACCAACAACTGGATGGACCCCCAGGAGGCTTACGCAAAGCTCCGCGGACTGTTTGACGGCGCGATGCAGGGTCGCACCATGTATGTCATCCCCTTTTCCATGGGTCCCATCGGTTCGCCCTTTGCCAAGGCCGGCATTGAGCTCACCGACTCCATCTATGTTGTTCTGAACATGGATATTATGACCCGCATCGGCGTAAAGGTGCTTGAGCAGCTGGGCGATTCCAACGACTTTGTTCGCGGCCTCCACGGCAAGAAGGATATTGACGAAGAGAACCGCTATATCATGCACTTCCCTGAGGATAACGCTATCTGGTCCATCAACTCCGGTTACGGCGGCAACGTTCTGCTCGGCAAAAAGTGCTTTGCGCTCCGCATTGCATCCTACCAGGGCAAGAACGAGAGCTGGATGGCAGAGCATATGCTCATCCTCGGTCTTGAGAACCCCAAGGGTGAGGTTTCCTACATCGCGGCGGCGTTCCCCTCTGCCTGCGGCAAAACTAACCTTGCCATGCTTATCCCCCCTCAGGAGTTCCTGGATAAGGGCTATAAGGTTTGGACTGTTGGCGACGATATTGCCTGGCTGCGCGTTGGTCCCGACGGCAGACTGTGGGCGGTTAACCCCGAGGCTGGCTTCTTTGGCGTAGCTCCCGGCACCAACATGAAATCGAACCCCAACGCTCTGCTTTCCACCAAGAAAAACACCATCTTCACAAACGTTGTGCATAACCTCGACGACAACACCGTTTGGTGGGAAGGTCTTGATAAGAACCCCCCCAAGAACGCTCTTAACTGGAAGGGCGAAAAGTGGGACAGCGAGTCGGGCGAGAAGGGCGCGCATCCCAACAGCCGCTTTACCGCTCCCGCCGCAAACTGCCCCTGCATCAGCAGTGAGTTTGAGGCTCCCCAGGGCGTGCCGATCAGCGCCATCGTATTCGGCGGACGCCGCGCCAAGACCGCTCCCTTGGTGTACCAGTCCTATGACTGGAACCACGGCGTATTCGTAGGCGCCATCATGGCCAGTGAGACCACCGCTGCCGCTACCGGCGCCGTAGGCGTTGTACGCCGCGACCCCATGGCTATGCTGCCCTTCTGCGGCTACCACATGGGCGACTACTTCAAGCACTGGGTTGAGATGGGCAAGAAGCTGGGCGATAAGGCTCCTAAGGTGTTTAACGTCAACTGGTTTAGAACCGACGACGAAGGCCACTTTATTTGGCCGGGCTTTGGCGACAACATGCGCGTTCTCGAGTGGATTGTAGACCGCTGTGAGGGCAAAACCGACGCGGTTGAAACTGCCATCGGCTTTGAGCCTAAGGCGGAGTCCATCAACATCGAGGGTCTGGATATTGACCTTGAGACTGTTAAGGGTCTTCTGGGCGTCGACGTTGAGCTGTGGAAGGAAGAGGCCAAGGGCATTCACGAGTTCTTTGGCAAGTTTGGCGACAAGCTGCCCAAGGAGCTTGCGGATGAGCTTGCAAAGCTTGAGAAGCGCCTGGCGGAAGCGAAATAATTCATTCTCTTTGAGATTTTCTGCGGTATATAACAAATAGGAACACCCCGCTGTGTGACAAGTCACATAGCGGGGTGTTCCTATTTTTAGCTTGTACTACCTTTTCTGCTTTGCCCTTTTAGCAAAAAGCTCAAGCACCGCAATACACGCAATAAAAGCCAAAAGACAAACACCCGCGGCGAAAAGCCGATTAGAGTAGGCTGCGGTATATGCGGGAACGCCTATCCCACCCGTCATGGGAATCTCGCCTTTGGCATATACGGCACGCTCCGCCTCAAGCTGTGTATTTTTTTCAATCTCTTTTTTCCCCATTTGCATTAGCTGCTCATCCACAAGAACAATACCGCCGCTCTGCTCGGTAAAGATATCCCCGTTTGTACCCTTGAGGTTTGCGGCAATAAACGCCTCCTTTGCACCGTCCGTGACGTAATAGACATAACCCATACCCGTCACCCACATCATCCTCGCAGCGTATTTTTCGGTGTTCATTTGGTGCTTTTTCATAAGCGCCAGAATAGACTTTTGGTTTGCGTTAAAGTCCGTGGATTTATCCCGGCTGGTTGTCTCCATATACATATGAATATTGGGGTCTTTCCCATCCACAGAAAATTCCACTATACCCGCGAAGCCACCTTTTGTGTCCGTCACCTCGGCAAGATACCCCTGCCCGCCTTCAATCAGGTAAGGCGCAAAATCGAAATCGCCTGTTTGTGCGTAAGCGATTAAGCTGCCGTGATAAATGGGCATGATGGTTTTCGCGTTAATTTTCACGTTCATCTGTTCCAGAGAAGCCTTTATATATTTCCTGCTTCCCGCCGTTTTTAAAATCTCTTCGGAATCTTGCGCATAGACCGATTGCTCACAGGTAAATACTGTTTCATCGGCTTGTAATGGCGCCGCCGTTAACTGCACGAAAAGCAACGTAGCTAGAAATACTGTATTAATCCAAATACCCTTGTTTTTTCTCTTCATTATCTTATCTCTAGCGTAAGAATTTGTCAAATTATTTGTGCTCCGCTTTTAAAGACTATGACGACCCGCTTACACTATTATCCGATTGAAAAGTGTATAAAAATCCGCATGAAAATGCATGGACTAACACTTTCATTGGAATTCGAATAAGCAGAAAGAACCTCATAATAACCGTGCGGCTGCAATACGTCTTGCTGCTTTGTGGTTTATCATGAGGTTCTTATTTTGACAGAATGGGTAATTGTATTATACTAATATCCGATTTAAAAGAGTATAAAAATCAAGTGAAAAGCTTTAATTTATGGATTTTCACGCGGATTTTTATCGACTCTTTTTGAGGGAATTAGTATTATACAGCTATTTTCGCGAGCTTAAACTTCGCAATCTCGCGGTTTAAGAGACCTGCCTGTGTGGAAAGCTCCTCGCTCGCGGCGGCGCTCTCCTCGGCGGTTGAGGAGTTTGTCTGCACCACCAGCGATATCTGCTCGGTGCTGCCGGTTACCTGCGCAATGGCGGTCGCCTGCTGTGCCGACGCAAGCTCAATGGTTCCCATCACCTCGCGCACCTTCTGCGCATTCTCCGATACGGCGGAGAGCGACTTTGCGGTGTCACCCGCAAGCTTTGAGCCAAGCTTTACGGCGGCTAAGGAGGCGTCTATCAGCTCGGCGGTTCCCTTCACCGCCTCGGCGGAACGGCTGGCGAGGGTGCGAACCTCATCGGCTACCACAGAGAAGCCCTTGCCCGCCTGCCCCGCTCTTGCGGCCTCTACCGCCGCGTTCAGGGCCAGGATGTTTGTTTGGAACGCGATATCCTCTATCACCTTGTTAATGACGCTAATCTGCCCGGAGGCGGCGGATATCTGCTCCATTGCGTTGAGCATTCGCGCCATTACCTCATTGCTGAGGCTTACCTCGTTTACCGTATGTTCCACATATTTGTTGGCAAGCCTTGTGTTCTCGGCATTCTCTCGTATGCTCTCGCCAATCTCGTTCATCGAGCCGGTCAGCTCCTCAAGCGATGCCGCCTGCTCTGACGCGCCGTGGGAGAGCATCTGTGCGCCCAGCGCTATCTGCTCGGAGCCGACGTTTACCTGTGCGGCAGACTGCGCGATGTTTTCGAGCAGCCGGTTCAGGTTCTTAAGTGTCTGGTTTAAAGCAACGGACATCACATCGTTTTGCGAGCGGGGCTCTACCTTTAGTGAAAGATCGCCGTGCGCCATTGCCTCGAGCAGACGAACCTGCTCGCGTATGGCGTTTGTCATGCGGATAAACGCGTCAAAAAGCTGCCCTATTTCGTCCTTGCTGTCCACAGTCAGCTCAATATCCAGGTTGCCCACCGCAAGCTCATCCGCCGCGTTTACCACCTTTTTAATCTTTAGGGCGATTGCCTGATTGAGATAGCGGATGAGAAAAAGAATCAGCAGCACCGTAAAAATAATGGTGGGAATGCCGATGCCCATTAATACCAACAGTCCTCTGTCGGCATCCGCCATGGCTTCTATTACATAATCTTCGTTGAGCACAGTCAGGCGTTCAAATAAATCCACCAGATTATTGTTTATGTAAAGCGCATTCTCCATATGGGTATAGGCCTCCGCCTTTTTACTGGCCAAAACCAGTGAAAGCAGCTGGTTTTTATAGCTTGTATACTCACCCAAATAAAAGCTCTCAAGCTCCTTAAACAGCGCGCGGTCCTCCTCCAGAAGGACTGATTGCTCATAGACCGTAAACTCTGCCTTCATTTGGTCGTCGCTGGTTTGCAGCTTTGCTATGCTGCTCTGAAAGATATCATCCTTCACTTCATACATTAACAGGTTCCGTGTCAGTACGCGCTGTTCTTGAAAATTCTCGCTCATATTGCCCACGGCGGCAACCGCCGTCAGGTTTTTGTCGTGCAGCTTGTGTAGCCTGTCGTTTGCCTGCAATACCCCAAAAAATGCAACGCCGCATACCAAAAGTAAAACGATACCGATTACGCCAAAGGAAACAAGCAACTTTTTTTGTATACTGTAATCCTTCATAATCAACACATCCCTATATTTTTTATGAGTCACTACGCAGCCTTCTTCATCCAGCTCAATTGTAATGATAATTATTATAATTATACAGAATTAGCTGGAATAATACTAGTAGCAAAACTGTTAAATAGGTGAAATGCAGTGGTTTTACAAAAATTTTATTGATTAAACTATTGACAGTAAATCTATATGATAAGTTCAAGAAATTTCGCAAAATCATAAGGTTTACAGAAATTTACTTGCAGGCAGAAGCACCGACTAAAAGCCCTCGGTTAACCGGTCTATCGCCATATCGTAAGCCTTATGGATGCTGTGCGCCGCAATTTCCATAAAACTTGAGCGGTTATCAAAGAGCGTTCTCTGGTTTTTGGCGTTTACTTCCGGTTGTTGAAGAAGCAAATCGGTGAATACACCATCGTACACGCTGTCGCAGGTATTGCTTTCGCTTTTGTCGGCGTACAGGCTGATAAGGCCCCCTTCAATCTCACCCGATACGGGTGTTTCCGCTGCCTCCACCCCGTCAACCCGCACGACCAGAAGGCTGCCAATGAGTATAATCTCAAGCCTTCTGCTGCCCACGGCGTGGATATCCGGCTGCAATGCTTCCAAAACGGGTGGCGTGGGTGCTATTTCTGCCGCATCCTCCGGCCTTGCGGTGTTGAGCCATGCTATCTCAAAGCAATGAGCATCGCTTTCGGCGGGCACCGGCAGAGCGACAGTGGAAAGCACCGTCTCGCCGCCCACCGACTCCTTTTGGGATAGCAGCAGGCTGTTGTCCTTGAGAGCAACCTTTATAAAGCTGTTTTTCTGAGCATCCCTGCGCAGGAATATTGCTTGTTCCCCCACCACGTTGCCGTCAAGATCCACACGAAGGGATACGTTTTGGAAGCGTTCGCTGTGGCTTAGGTGCATTTCCGCCGGGCTATCGGGCGGGGTGGTCAGAATGATGGTACCTGCGCGAAACTCCGCCCGCCCGCATTGGATGCTCCAATGGGCCGCGCGGCGGCTGTCTCCCGTTTGGAAGGCCATGGGATACCCTGTATCCTGTTGTATTCGCATGAGCAGGTGGTTTGTATACCAGTAGCTTTGAGCCTGGATGCGGGTGAGCTCAAGGGGGCTGGAATCGCGGGTGTTAAAGGCCTCTCCTTCGCGGCTGAGGGCCATCTGACCAGCCCTTCGCGTTCCCTCCGGGTTTTGTGCCCGCGTATTTTGAGCCGCGTCGCCGTCGGCTCCCTCTGTGGGCAGGATGGCATACAAAAGGGGCGCATAGCCCAGCTGTTTGGTATAGATGGTATTGATACTGTCGTAATCCGTCCCATAGCCGCTGGAGCCCAGCTCCCAAAAGGAGGTGCTTGCCATGTCCAGGAGGTTGTTAGGCTGTAGCTTGCCGTTTTCCTTTTGGGTTAAGCCCCCCGCTTCGCGTAGCATTGTTGCTTTGTAGTTTAACCGTTCCAGCATGGGTTGTACCAGCATGACGGTATCCCTTCGCCCATCCTCAAAGAGCAAAAGCATACCCTTTTCGGGCAGCCTGCCGCCCGAGCCGTAAAAGTCCAGCACATCCTGCTGCGTTAACGTCACTAGACCCGATTCCTTAAGTGCCGAGAGCTGCTCAAAAAGCATCCCGTCATCCATGCGTGCGCCTTTGCGCGTGCGGTTTGCCCCGGGGAAAGACACCGCTACAAAGCCCTTGTCACTTTCCATCAGTGCGGGGTTTACCGGCTCGTAGCGTTTTACTTGTAAAAAGTGAAGCACGGGCACAACGGTAAGCGCCGCTAAAAGAATAACCTGAAGCAGCGTGCGCACGCCTTTTGAAATAAGCTTTCTTTCATAATTAAACACCACGCCTTTGCCTGGCATTGCCTCACGCCCCCTTCTTTCGGGCGCGCCGATTGGCGGGCTTCGCGTCAGCTTCCTGAAGGTCATGGCAGCCATGTCCCTGGGTCTTGTGGGAGGCGGCACCCGTACCGCCTGTAGCGAAGACCTGACAAAGCAAAAATATTTCATATAAAACGCCAAAGAGCAGCCCAAACAGCCAAAGCGCGCTTTTACGCAGCAAAAGCTCGGCAATGCTTAGTAAAGCAATTAATGTAAGCAGGCCCGCAAAAAAAACGGTGGGAAACACCCCGCTGGCTATTGGCGCAATCACCACCAAAAAGAGCACTGCCCAAGGTGCGGTAATGGGAAGCAGAAAGCCAATATAAAAGAAAATGGCCATAAACGGCTCTTTTCTCCACACATGACGAGCCGAAAGAAAGGACTCTCGCAGCCAGGAGCGTCTGCACGCCGCCTGCCGCTTCATGAACAGTCTGGCGGAGGAGGGCGCCATGGCGGTGCATACCGCCGTATCCTGATATCCTGTGCGGTACTCCTTCATCATTAGGCTTGCCATGCTTTTGCCATCCTCACAGCCTGCGCCTCGACAAAGAAAGCGCCGGTTAATCCATTGCTCCTGAAACCGGAGCACCAAATCCCTGCGGTAGCAGGTGATGGGGCCCGACAGGCTGGTAACGCAATCAAAATACGCCTCCGCCGCCTTCATCACCCGAAACAGCACATATCCGCGCGCGGATTGCAGCCGTGTAAGAAGGTTCGTGTACTTGTTCTCCACATCGGCGCGCCCTGTGACGCCCCCCATGCGCGGATCCTGAAAGGGCTGCACCAAGTTTTTAATGGCGGTAGGGGCCAGAAGACAATCCGAGTCGGCAAACACCACCAGCTCGTGCTTTGCAAGCTCGGCGCCCCGCGCAAGGGCGGCGCGCTTGCCCTGGCGGGTATCTTGCACAATGAGCCGCACCCGTTCGCTGGTTTTATACCGGTCGCCATCGCCGTACAGCTTTAAAAGCGTAGCGGCTATGCGATCCACCGAGCGGTCGGCGGAGCAGTCATCCACAACAATAACCTCCAGCCTGTCAATGGGATAATCCTGATTGACACAGCTGATAATCGTGCGCGAGATGGTCTGCCCCTCGTTATAGCAAGGGATAACGACAGTAACCCCGGGCGTATACGCCGCATTGACGGGCACCGAACGATACATTGCGCCAAACAGATACCGCGACAGCAAAAAAGCGGCGGCGATAAGGCTGTAGCAGTATAAAACCCGGTTGTACCCAAAGGAGAAGGCGCTTTCCACCTGCATTAGCAGCATCGTAAACGCCATAAAGGCCATAACCAGCGCCGCAAAGCTGAAGGCGTACCGCCGCCGACGTCGCTTGATTTTTCTGGCGAGGGATTTGTTTAACTCAAACGCGGCATACATGCCGTACACCCGGTCTGTGGGCTCTATGCGCACCACATACCCGGAGGTTCTCACCCTATGCTCATAGCCCTCGGGCATACTGCCGGGTACAATCTCAAACCGCAGCTCGTACTCGTCGCCTACCTTGAGCGGGGGGGAGGTTCCCACAAACTCCACCATCATGCCGGTGGAGGAGGTATCCACGCTCTGGGCGCGCAGCCACGGGTTTGGGCCTGTGGCGTGTTTTTTGCGCAGCTTCACCTTGTAATTGGTGATATATCGCTGCCCTTCCTGCCGAAGTCTTGCGGCACAGTCAGCGTCCGTCCGTGCCTCTTCACTTTGTATGGCGGCGCGCCTGTCCGACCGGCGGCGGTTTTCGCTATCCGGCACGTCGGGCAGCAGGCGGCGATCCCTTTTTGCCTCGGCGGTTATCTGTTGGCTGCCTTTGTTTTCTTTTGTCATGCTTTCATCATTCCCTCATGCAGCAGTCAATAATAGATTGTTTGGCGCGCTGCGTGTAATACTAAACCCCTCTTAAAACGGATATTAGTATAAAAGCCCGTACTTCTCCCGCGCGCATTTGCAAACGGCTTGGTTATTAAGGCAAATATATGCAATTATATACCCGGCACGGTGCTCCGTTCCGGCTTGCTCGGCAGTATATGACAAAAAACTACAAAATAGTGCTTATGTCGGCATTATAACAAATCTGCCTGAGGAAGTAAACACAGGCGAGATGAACGGGCACGCCAAACGCATGAGTTAAAAAGCCATGAACAACAGCCGATATATCCCATGGGGTGAGAGCGAGATGAACGAGCTGCTAGAGTACCTAACACAAGTAAACGACAATTGGCAGGAAAAGAAAGTGCTGCACAGAATGCGCGATATCATAGCAATTGTGTTTTTTGCAATGCAGCGGATTACAGAGGAATTTACGGTATAGCTTCTTACTTTTCTCGAACAAGAAAAGTAAGCCGCCTGTCGGCGCGGGTGCCGACGTTCCAACAACTTGATGATGATTGCCTAAAAACCGACCATTTCACGAGGTTTATAATGTCGTTTTTGTAAATTTTAGTAAACTATATTTTATAAAAGGCTACAATTTATCATTTTTCTAACAACACTAATACTATTCTCCGATAAAAGTGTTGATAAAAATCCGCGTCAAAATCCATAAATTAAAGATTTTGACGCGGATTTTTATACACTTTTTAATCGGAGAATAGTATAAGTATAAGCACCGCACAGCTGCAAGAATTTTTGCCGCTGAGCGGTGCTATTTGTCTGCTGTGTTTTTTTCCAGTGGTAGCGCTGTTATGCCACTATTTCTCCACCGATTGATAGATGGGTGCTATATCCTTTAAAAACGCGGGAGCCTTCGACTCGGGTATAATATATACGCTGACCATATGCGCAGAATCCAGGCTTAGGTCGGCTAAGCCGTTAGCCGCGTTCTCAAAGGCCACGGTGTAAAACCGCTCGCCTTCCTTCCGGTTATAATAAGGCACACTGACCCTTTCGAGCGCCTCGAGCCGAGCCAAGTCCGTAATTCGGTTTGAGGAGAAATAATAATCCATTTCATCCGACCATTGCCCGTCAATTGCCTTAAAATCGCCGGAATACATATCCGGGTTAAATTTAGTGTTGAAGAAATACAGCTCGGTCATGCTTACTGGGTAGTCGTTTGTACGGTAAACGCCGCCCCACCTCTCATTCGCATAGGCGGTACCAAGCGCCCAGTTTGATGATACGACCGGTCCCTCAAGCAGGTACGCTCCCCCAACGCCGCTTAAATCGGCGGTATTGGAAATATCCCAACCGAGGTCGCGCAGCACGGCAAGCAGATTGCTCTGGTAGGCATAAACCCTAAGGCTGAAGCTATCCTCAATTACATTCCATTCCTCCGGAATTGTCGCGGGCAAGCCTGTGTCTTTGGCCCAAGACGTCGTGGAAATCGTACCACCTGCATTAGATTCGTAGCGGGTATTAACCGTCAGGGTGAAAAGCTCTCGGGCGGAGGAGGTGAGCGTTTCGCTTTCCGGCATAGCGATAATATCCGCCTTCATCGCCTCCAGCAGCGTGCTTGCCTGCTCGGGGGTAAGCGACAGGGTTTGAGGGGAGGCAAGTGTCATATCCGAGCGGGTAATCCCTGTAATATTTTTGGGCGCAAGATAGCTTATTAAATTGCTTTTAAGACGAAACGCCGGGAGGGAATCGAGCACATACAGTTCGTCACGCGCTTGGATTGGCGTTTGCGAAAAATCGCGGGTTATCGTCCTGCCGTTCTTTAGGGTGTATGATATCCGGGTGGAGTTCATAATCAGGTCTTCGTGCCTTCCCTTGCGTATCTGCCCAAAGGAGTCGGCTCCTACAATCTTGGTGTGAATTTTAAGAGCCTCGGCAATAATTTCAGGCTCAGTAAAGCGGGATTCCGATGCCTGGTCCGTTTGTTGAAGCAAGTAGCTTAGTTTATAGTTTTGGTCGCTGCTTGTTCCCGTATAGCCTATGGTCACAGACGCAACATCTTGCGCCTTAGGTACACGGCTTGAAAACCCAAGCCCGCCGGTGTACACCGCGCCGGTAAATAATAAAATCGCCGCCGCCACAAAGGCAAACTGAAGGAGCATCCGGCGAAAGGTCTTAAACCCGCGGGCAAGGATGGCTTCTGCGATAAAATAGACCACAAACGCGCCCAGCAAAAAGCCAAGGCTTGCGCATATCCAGTTATTTTCAATGGTGGCCGAAAACAACATAGAGACTAATATGCCCGCGATATAGGAGAAAATAAGCTTAACCGCCATCTGCATGACGCCGCCGGTACGGGAGTTGCCCGCCCGCTCGGTGTTTCTTCTGCGAAACAGATATAGGGCGGCGGCCATAATCAAACCTGCGGCAATGGGCCACCACAAAAAACTGGTGAGGGTATAATCCAGCGTACCGATGCTTGCAGAGCCGCCAAGCAGACGCGCCGCCGGTGTGCCGATGGGCGAAAGGTTAAGAATAACTTGAACGTCACCCGAGGCCGCATAGCCCGTCAGCGAAAACTGTAAAAAGGTGCGGTTTAACAGCAGCGCTATGCTGGGCGCGCCGCACATGGCAAGCGTAAACATTGCCGTATCAAACACCGTACCGGTATTGACGGCACAAAACACCGTAATGCAAAACACGGCGGCGGTATAGATAAAGATGGCACCCAGGTCATAAAGCCACGCCGGGCGGGTGTCCTGATATGCCTGCAAAAAGCCCTGCCCGATAAAAAAGATGCTGCCCGACAGCACAAAGGGCACAAGCAGCATGGTTAGTCCGCCCAGCGCCTTGCCAACCAGCAGGGATGCGCGTTTTACAGGCAATGCGCCGTAAACGTCCATGGCCTGACGGTTGTGCATAAACGATGTAGTGATAAGCCCCACCACCAGCGCGCCGATGAGCGCGACAAACCAATAGAGCGTGAAGTTCCCCATAGAGTAGGTTCCAACCCCAAATCCACCGCCGCTGCCCCCCGCATTCCTTTTTACGGCGAGCATCTGCAGGCTTTGCAGGATAAACGGCAGCGGGCCGGTTAAAAACAACAGCATAAATAGGGCGACCATCAGGCCGGTTCCCGACCGCAGGGTTTGCAGGTAAAGGCTGGCAAAGCGGCTCTTAGCCGATAATCTGGCTAAAGTCATAGCCGTTTTCCTCCATTTCATACAGGAATATCTCCTCGAGAGTCAGGGGCATAAGCTCCGCGAATAGGGGGCGAAGCTCGTTTAACTGCCCTTTTAGCACCTCGCGTTCCCCACGCAGCACCAGCGTAACCATACGCCCGCTCATCTCGGTTTTAAGGGGGGAGAGCGCCGCCAGCGCTTTTTCGGGCACCTCACCCTCAAAGGCCAGCTGCGCCTTGTGCATGGATTCCTTTAGGCTGTCGTAACCCCGCTCCAGCACAAGTCTCCCGAAGTGCAAAAGCCCCACCTTGGTGCACATGTCCTCAAGCTCCCGCAGGTTGTGGGAGGTTATGACGGTGGTCAGCCCCGTATCCACCGCCTTTTCGGCAAGTATACGCTTTATAAGCGCGCGCATGACGGGGTCGAGCCCGTCAAACGCCTCGTCCAACAGCAAGAATTTGGGGTTGGTGCTAAGTGCCAGCAAAAGCGCGGCCTGCCGCTTCATTCCTTTTGAAAAGCTGTGTATCTTTTTTTTGCGGTCAAGGGGGAATATGCCGCAAAGCCTTTGGTAGGTAGCTTCATCCCATCCGGAATAATACCGGCGGTAGAACACCGCCATATTATCAATAGTGTGCTGATTAAAAAAATACGGCTCGTCGCTGACAAAAAAGATGCTGTCCTTAAGCGATGTATTCTCAAAGGTATCCTCATCCCCAATTCGTGTGGTACCGCCGTCGGCGCGGTACACCCCCGCAATGATGCGCAGCAGCGTGGATTTGCCCGAGCCGTTGGAGCCTATCAGCCCGTAAACGCCGCCATCCTCCACCCGCAGGGTTACCCCCGAAAGCGCCTTGGTTTCTTCAAACAGCTTGGTGACCTCGTTTAATGCTATCACTGTGCCTTTCCCTCCCTGTACGCCTCTTCCACAATCGAGACAGCGTCTTCCTTATTAATATTTACCAGCTTGCAGGCATTACACGCATGAATTAGCAGCTGGGTCGCCTCATTTTGCAGCCGCGCGCTTTTTGCTACGCCCTCGCTGATAAAGCTGCCCCGCCCTGGGCTTGAGTAGACATACCCATCCCGCTCCAGCTCCTGGTATGCCTTTTGCACTGTATTGGGGTTAATCGTAAGCTCCCTTGCCAGTGAGCGCACCGATGGCAGCTGCTCGTTGGGCTCTAGCAGGCCAAGTACAGCCAAGCGCAGGATGTTCTCCTTTAGCTGCTCATAGATGGGCTTGCGGCTGGTTAGATCAATAGATATTAACACGTTATTCCTCACCCTCTTTCGGTTTGTTTTGTTATATTGTCCGGTTATGCGCCTTAACTGTACTAGTTGTTTTAATACACATATTGTACCCGCCAAAGCAGACGTTGTCAAGCCATACTTATGTAATACTATTCTCCGATAAAAGCGTTGATAAAAATCCGCGTCAAAATCCATTAATTTAAGATTTTTACTTAATTTTTATACACTTTTTAATCGGATAATAGTATAAACAGAAAAATCGCTCTTACGAATTAAGTTTAAGCCGGAGAGACAGCCGGCTAGAGTCACACCGCAAAATGATCAAAAACCAGTATGTGAAAGCATATATAAAATAATAAAGACGGACAACTCCTGTTTGGTCAGGCTTTGTCCGTTTAAGAAGCTTGATAATCATTATTGGTCATAAAGCAGCGAATGCTCCCTGCGGTGGGCGGGCGGCGCGGTTGAAGCGCGCACCACTAGGTTCGGCAAAAAGACGCGCTGTATGCATTCGGTCTCTCTGCTTAACAGCTCAATCATCGCCCGAGCGGCGGCCTCCCCCATCTCCTGTACCGGCTGCCTTACGGTTGTAAGTGGAATGGCCATATACTGGCAGAACACCTCGTCGTCAAACCCTATTATCGAGAGATCCGCCGGTATTTTTCTCCCGGCCTCGGTTGTGCGGCGGATAAACGAAAGCGCCATCATATCATTAAAGGAGAAAACGGCGGTCACATTCTTTTGTAAAAAATAGTCGGCGGCAAGGGCGCCCGAGTCAAATTGATAATCCCCTTCAAAGCACATGCTCTCGTGAAACGGGAGCTCCTCCTCCCGCAGCGCCTTTTTTGCGCCCTTTAAGCGCGCTGTGGATAGTAGAGAGTGTTTAGGTCCGGTGATGAACCCGATTTGGCGGTGCCCCTCATCCAGCAGGTGACGCACCGCTATATAGCCGCCCAGCTGATTATCCAGCGAAACGGAGCTTGCCCCCGCAAAGCGGGACGGGTGGTCAATAAGCACCACGGGTATCCCCGCGCCGCGGATGGTCATACAGGTCTTTTCCACCTCCTGTTCCGAAATTCCGCTGGAAAACAGGTACAGGATACCATCCACGCCCTTGTCGAGGAGCATCTCTATGTTTTCCGCATCCCGCTCGCGCTGGTGCCAGGAGTTGCAGAGAATAATATGAAAGCCGCTTTGCGCGGCCTTATCCTCAATGGCCTTAACAAGCCGCGCAAAGAATGGGTTGGTAATATCCGGCACCACCACCCCGATAATTCTTGTTTGGCGTTTTACAAGGCCTACGGCAAGCTGGTTTGGGCGGTAATGAAGCTCGCGGGCGGCAGAAAGCACCAGCTCACGCGTTCTTTGGGGAATTTTGTTCGGTTTGCCGTTAAGCACAAGGGATACGGTCGTAACCGATAATCCGGTTTTCTTGGCAATATCCTTAATCGTTGTACGCAAGGCGAAGCCCTCCCCGTGCGCCGATAACTCCATCCTGCATGAAAGCTGTCAACGAATTATTCCAGCGAGTTTTCCAGATGTTTGTCGCGGCTTTGTTTGCCAATTTGACATAAACTATTATAACCCTATTGTAAAAGTCGCAGACATGATTGTCAAGAAACTATCATGCCCTTTATTCGACAAAAAAAGTCATATTATAAACTGCACCGCATGCGCTATTGTCCTTTTTCCTTCGTTATTGCTCTAATATGCGTCAAAAAGGCTGGTAAATGATGAAATTATCCATTGCTACGCACTTTGAGGGGTTGCTATAATAACTTTGTGTCGTTTTATGCCTGAACACCGAAATCTGTGAAGTATTATAAGCAGGGTAGCTTACTTTATGGTTTTCCAGCATTAACAGCCTTTATGGGATGGCTCGGAAAGGAATTATTATGTCAAGCTTTGATTACGCTATTGTAAAAAAACCCGAGTGCTTTGAGCAAAACCGCCTTGCGGCGCATTCCGACCACCGGTACTACGCCACGTCAGAGGAGGCGCGGCAGGGGGGAGACGGCAGCTTTCGCCATTCTCTGAGCGGCTTGTGGAAGTTCGCATATGCCGTAAACTATCACGCGGCCATCCAGGGCTTTGAGGCTGGAGATTATGACTGCAAGGGCTGGGCGGATATCCGCGTGCCCGCGCATATTCAGCTGGAGGGCTACGACGCGCCCCAGTATGCCAATGTACAATACCCTTGGGACGGACGGGAGCAGATAGCGCCGGGGGAAATCCCCGAACGCTTTAACCCTGTGGCAAGCTATGTTAAATATTTTACTTTGCCCGAGAAGATGCGCTCGGGGCCTGTCTTTCTCTCGTTTCAAGGGGTGGAGAGCGGTATGGCGCTATGGCTCAACGGCAGCTATGTGGGCTACAGCGAGGACAGCTTTACCCCCCACGAGTTTGAGCTGACCCCTTTTTTAAAGGATGGGGAGAACAAGCTTGCGGTGCAGGTGTTTAAATGGACGGCGGGCAGCTGGTGTGAGGACCAGGACTTCTTCCGCTTCTCCGGCATCTATCGGGATGTTTTTTTGTACACCACGCCGGCGACGCATATCGCGGATATAAAGACCCAAACCCCTCTCGCCGACGATTTCTCCGCCGGTGAGCTTTCCCTTCTGCTTACGGCCACAGGCGGCGGCAGGGTGACGGCGGTTTTAAGGGACGCCATGGATACCGTTGTTGCCGAACAAACCGCGCTGCTGTCAGAGCAGGTTAACCTGCGCCTTGCCGTCCAAACCCCGCAGCTTTGGAGCGCGGAGCGCCCCGCGCTGTACGACCTATGTTTGACCGTAAGCGACGACAGCGGTGCGGTTACAGAGGTGATAACACAACAGGTGGGCTTTCGCCGGTTTGAAATTAAGGACAGCATCATGCTCCTTAACGGCAAGCGCATTGTGTTTAAGGGGGTCAACCGCCACGAGTTCAGCTCCAAGGGGGGCAGGCATGTCACCGAGGCGGAGATGCTCACCGATATCCTGACCATGAAGCGCAACAACATCAATGCCATCCGCACCAGCCATTATCCCAACGATTCCCGTCTTTATGCGCTGTGCGACCGCTACGGCCTGTATGTGGTGGATGAAACAAACCTTGAAACCCACGGCTCCTGGGAACCGGTGGTGCGTAAGGTGGAGCCTATTGAAAACGCTGTACCGGGTAACCGACCGGAATGGCAGGGACTGCTGCTGGACCGGGTAAACTCCATCTACCAGCGGGATAAAAACCATGCCTGTGTGCTCATTTGGTCCTGCGGCAACGAGAGCTTCGGCGGCTCCGATATCTATGAGATGAGCCGGCTGTTCCGCAAGCTAGACCCCACCCGCCCCGTGCATTACGAGGGTGTGTTTAACGACCGCCGGTTCCCAGAAACCAGCGATATCGAAAGCCAGATGTACACCCCGGCCGACAAGATTGCCGAATATTTAAAAAACGACCGCTCCAAGCCATTTATCTGCTGCGAATACGCCCATGCCATGGGCAACTCCTGCGGCGCGATGCACAAGTATACCGACCTGACAGACACCGAGCCGCTGTACCAGGGCGGCTTTATCTGGGATTATATTGACCAGTCTATTACCAAAAAGAACCGTTATGGCGAGGAGTTTGAGGCCTACGGCGGTGATTTCGACGACCGTCCCTGCGACTACAACTTCAGCGGCAACGGCATTGTTTATGGCGGCGACCGCTCCCCCTCTCCCAAAATGAACGAGGTGAAGTTTAATTACCAAAGCATTGCGGTTACGGTGGATATGAAAACGCTTGCGGTTACCGTAAAAAACAAGCACCTGTTTACCTCCACCGCGGAGTATGACTGCCTTGTGTATCTGCACAGGGACGGAAGCCTATTAAACCAAACCACACTCGACACCTGTGTTCCGCCACTCGGCGAGCAGACCTACTCTCTGCCGCTTGCCATACCCACCCAGGCGGGAGAGTATTGCATAACCGTTTCGTTTGTTCTAAGGGAGGATGTGCTGTGGGCGAATAAGGGGCATGAGGTTGCCTTTGGGCAGGGCGTCACCAAGGTTACAAAGCCCACCGCCCATGCCGCGACACCCTTTGAGGTGGTATACGGCAAGCTGAATATTGGTGTGCGGGGAGCGGGCTTTGACGTGCTGTTTTCCTACCTCGACGGGGGTATGGTTTCCTACCGGTATGGCGGTAAGGAGCTGCTAAAGGCCATTCCCATGCCCAGCTTCTGGCGTGCACCCATTGATAACGACCGCGGCTCCCTTATGCCCGCCCGTTACGCCCAATGGAAGGTTGCAAGCCTCTACCTGAGCCACAAGAATGCAGCAAACGGCGCCTCTTGCCCGCCTGAGGTAACAGTAAACAGCGACTGTGCGGTGATTACCTACCGTTACCAAATGCCCACTACCCCCGCTGCCGACTGTACGTTAAGCTATGCGGTATACGGGGACGGCAGCATTAAAACCACGCTGTGCTATAACCCCGTTAAGGAGCTTGGGGATATGCCCGAATTTGGCGTAATGTTTAAGTTCGACGCGGGTTATAACCGGCTGCGCTGGTACGGCCTTGGGCCGGATGAGACCTACGCCGACCGCAACAGGGGCGCAAAGCTTGGCATATACGCAAACTCTGTGGCGGAAAATATGGCGAAATACCTGGTGCCGCAGGAATGCGGCAACAAAACCGGCGTGCGTTGGGCGGAGCTTACCGACAGGCAGGGGCGCGGCATTCTGTTTACCGGCAATGACCTGTATTTTTCCGCCCTGCCTTACACTCCCCACGAGCTGGAGAACGCGCGGCACCCCTATGAGCTTGCGCGGGTGCATTACACCGTGGTGCGGGTCGCGCTGAGCCAGATGGGTGTGGGCGGCGACAATAGCTGGGGTGCGCAAACCCATGGCGAGTACCTGCTGGATGTTAACCGCCCGCTTACCTTCTCATTTTGCTTTCAGGGCATTTGACGGTGGTCAGGCAGGTTTTTCCGTTTATTCCACGGACTGAGCATAGATCTTGGATCGCGCAAGCAAGGAGAAAAGGTACCAATGAAACAACCGTTACTACCTGACGCACTAATGCATGGCGGCGACTATAACCCGGAGCAATGGCTCGACCGCCCCGATATTTTAAAAAAGGATATCGAGCTCTTAATTTTGGCAAAAATCAACACCGTTTCAGTCGGCATATTTTCATGGTCTTTCCTTGAACCCCGCGAAGGGGAGTTTGATTTGGACTGGCTGGCGAGGATTATTGAAAGCCTGTACCGGCACGGGATATCGGTCATCCTCTCCACCCCCTCGGGCGCACGCCCGAAATGGCTGGCGGATAAATACCCCGAGGTATTGCGAGTGGACGCGGAACGCCGCCGTCAGCACTATGGGCTTCGTCACAACCATTGCTACACATCGCCGGTTTACCGGCAAAAGGTTCGTACCATTAACATGCAGCTGGCCCGCCGTTTTGGCGAGCATCCCGCCGTAAGGCTTTGGCATATCTCCAACGAATACGGCGGCGAATGCCATTGCCCCCTGTGTCAGGAGGCCTTTCGGGACTGGCTGCGGGCACGCTACCATACCATTGAGGAGCTTAACAGCCGCTGGTGTACCGCTTTTTGGAGCCATACCTATCAGGGCTTTGAACAGGTGGAAAGCCCCTCTCCCCTCGGCGAACCGCTGCTTAACGGCTTAAACCTGGATTGGCGCCGTTTCGTCACCGACCGCACCGTGGATTTTGCCCGGCAAGAGATTGCCGCCCTGCGGGAAGCGGGCTCGAATAAGCCGGTAACCATTAACATGATGTACGACCATCGGCCGTTAAACTATCACCGCTTCGCCGACCTGTTGGATATTGTATCGTGGGATAACTACCCCACATGGCACAAGGGTCCCGAGCATGTGACCGCAGCCGACAGCGCCATGCAGCACGATGTGATGCGCAGCATAAAAAAACAGCCGTTTTTGCTCATGGAGTCCTGCCCCGGCGCAACCAGCTGGCAAAGCGTAAGCAAGCTTAAGCGCCCCGGTGTGCTGCGCGCGGCCTCCTTACAGGCGGTGGCTCATGGTGCCGACAGCGCGCTGTATTTTCAAATACGCCAAAGCCGGGGAGGCATTGAGAAGCTGCACGGGGCGGTAATTGACCATTATGGCGGGCAGGATACCCGGGTGTTTGAGGAGGTTACGGCAACCGGAGCCGCTCTTGGCGCTCTCGCCGAGGTACGCGGAACCCAGACCGCCGCGCAAGCCGCCGTGGTGCTGGACTGGGAGAGCCGCTGGGCACTGGAGGACTCGCAGGGACCGCGCAACAAGGGGCTTTATTACAAGGAAACGGTGCAAAAGGCATACGCCGCCCTGCGCAGACTGGGGCTTAATGTGGATGTCATTGACACCGAGCAGCCGCTTGACGGCTACCGGCTGGTAATCGCCCCCATGCTTTATCTGTTCCGGGGGGATTTTACCGCGCGGGTGCGTACCTTTGTGGAGCAGGGCGGCAGCTTTGTGCTGGGCTATTGGAGCGGCGTTGCGGATGAAAACGACCGCTGTTTTTTGGGCGGCAGACCCCATGACCTCATGGATGTGATGGGGCTGCGCGCCACAGAGATTGACGCGCTGTACGACGGGGAGGAAAACCGCCTCAACCCGGCGGCTGATAACGCACTGGGTCTTAAAAACACCTACCGCTGCGAACGCTTTTGCGAGCTGGTGCGTCTTGACGGGGCAACCCCTCTCTTGGAATACGCCGAGGACTTTTATGCGGGCACCCCTGCCGCCACCGCCCACTCCTACGGGCGCGGCATGGCGTACTACCTATGCGCGGAGGGGGAGCAGCGGATGTACGACGACCTGGCCGAGGCCATTGTGCGAAATATAGGCCTTGCGCTGCCTTCCGGCGCTCCCTTGCCAACCGGCATAGAGGTAACCGAGCGACGCTCGGATACGGCACGCTACCTGTTTGTGCAGAATTTTACCCGTCAGCCCGCCTCCTTGCCGTTCTCCCCCGAGGGCTGGGATATGCTGTACGGCGATTTTACAAACGAAGGGAAGGCCCGGCTGATTCCCTTTGGTACCGCGGTGCTCAAACGACCGGTGGTGTAGCGTTATTGCTATGATACTTATACTAATATCCGATTTAAAAGAGTATAAAAATCAAGTGAAAAGCTTTAATTTATGGGTTTTCACGCGGATTTTTATCGACTCTTTTTGAGGAGATTAGTATTATTCAAATATCCCATTAAAAAGCGTTAAAAAAATCATCACGAAGCCTTTTGTCCTGGGCTTCGTGATGATTTTTTTATAGGATGCAACTATGCCGATTCACCCAGCAGCTCCCGGTATTCGGATGGGGTCATCCCCACATAACGCTTAAACAGCTTTGAAAAGTAGTGGGGGTTGGGGATACCTACCAGCTCCGCCACCTCGTAGGTTTTGTACATGGGGTCGGATAGCAGGTCTTTCGCCCTGCCCACGCGAATTTCGTTAAGATAATCCACAAAATTCACGCCCAGCTCTTTTTTAAACAGGCGGCTGATGTAGGAGGGGCTTGCGTATACCTCCCCTGCCAAATGCCCCAGAGTAACCGGCTCTGCGTAGTGCTTGTTAAGGTAATCCACCGCCTTGCGCAAAAGCAGCTTGAGGCTGCCCGCGCTGTAGTCGCTAATCTTTGCCGCCGCGCGGCGCGCGAGACTTTCCAGCAGACCGTTTAAATCGGTGGTGCTGTCGCACCGCTCAATCATCTGGTAAAGGTTTGCTTCCCCAGCGTTGTGGGGGGTGAGAGAGTCGTTCTCAATCAGCGCCGAGGTTCTTACGGTGTTAATAACCGTAATGGTATCAAAATAAAACTTGCGAATGTACTCCCTGTCGCAAAGCCCCATGCCGTTCATGCAGGATAACAGCTCATCCACACACAGGGAAACACCGCTTTGGTCGCCCGCTTTCACACACTCAAACAGGCGGGCGCGCAGAATATACAGCGCGCCGTCGCTGACGGCACCGCTTTCGGCCTGCTCGTGAAAAATAACGGCGTTATCACCCAGGTAGAATTTATGCTTAAACGCCTCGCAGCATTCCCGAAAGCGCACAGGCAGGTCAAACAGTTCGCAGCCTTCGCCGGATACGGCAAGGGATACGGTAAACCCAAAGCATTGCAGCACCACCTGCTGGAGGGTTTCGCACCGCTCCCTAATCGCATATGGCATCAGCGCGCTTTCCTGCGCCGCCGTTACAATAAAGGCGGTGCGGCGGCTGTTGAGGGTTACCGGCAGCACCTTGCAATCCTCCGAGAAGGTTTCTTCAAAGGCGCTTGCAATGCCAAGATTACACAGCGAGCCCTCTCCTTCCTCCGAGAGCTCGGCGCGTTCGTCCTCGCTCTCCGCCACCACCAGCAAAAAGCGGTCCAGCTTAAGACCCAGCTGCGCGCTTTCCTCCACGGTGCTTGGGGTTTTGGGGGTAACGCCGGTTAGCAGGTTATAAAGAAACTTCTCCCGGATTAGGGGCAGGTTTTTTTCATACAGACCTTTGAGCCGTTCGGTTTCGGTATTCGCGCTCGCACGCGCTCGCAGCGACTCCACCGCCCGGCGCACCACATCGTAAAGCTGCTCTATGCGCGTGGGCTTTAAGATAAAGTCGAACGCCTCCAGCTTAATGGCCTGATAGGCATAATCAAAATCACGGTAGCCGGTGAGGATAATAATCTTGCAGTCGGGCACAATATCCCTAATTTCGCGCACCATGCTCAGTCCGTCCACCTGGGGCATTTTAATGTCGGTTATAATAATATCCGGTCGAAGCTGCTTGATAATCTCGCGCCCCTGCAAGCCGTCCCCCGCCTCACCGCTTATGGTGCAGCCCAGCTCCTCCCAGTTTATCACGCTGCGAATGCCCTTGCGAATAATCGGCTCATCGTCAATAATGACGGTTTTAAACATGTAGTCCTTCCTTTCCAAGATTCATCCGTTACCCGTTGCATAATGCGTATGATTTAGGTGATTGGCTGCCCATTAAGGTCGATAATTACTCCTTGCTCACATCATCTGCCGGGTTGGCGGCATTCGTCGGCTTTTCGGCTGCCTTTAACCCCTCAACAGGTAAAGCTCCATCCATAACAACAGGGATTGTGACAAGCACCCGGGTGTACTCGCCCTTTTTGCTCTCCAGCCGCAGACCATACTGCTCGCCGTAAAAGAGCTTGATTCGCCGGTTCACGTTATCCAGCCCCACGCTTTTGTGTTTGCCAGCATCCCTTTCTTCAAAGTATGCGCGGTCGCTCTGGCTCAGCCGCTTGTTAATCTCTCCAATCTCCCGCTCGGTCAGCCCCACGCCGTTATCCCCCACGGTAACATACAGCAAATCATCCTCCACCTTGGCGGTAATGGTGACCAGTCCCACGCGGCCCGCGTTTTCCACCCCGTGGTAAACGGCGTTTTCCACCAGCGGCTGAATAAGAAGCTTTGGCAGCTTTACGGTAAGCGCCTGCGGGCTGATACGCCGCACCACGGAGAGGCGGTCCTCAAACCGCTTGGTGAGGATGAAGATAAAGTTATCGATATACCTTAGCTCCTCGGCAAAGGGAATGCAGCCGCCGCTGCGCATAATGCTTGCCTCCATAAGCGACGAAAGGGCGGTAATGGTCCGGCTGATCTCCGGCATATTTCCAAGAATGGCCATCCAATTGATGGTCTCCAGGGTATTAAACAAAAAATGCGGGTTGATTTGGGATTGCAACGCCTTTAGCTCCGCCTCCCTGCGGGTGAGCCGCTCGCGGTACACCCACTTTTCAAGGGCGGAGATCTCCCCCACCATGCGGTTGAATGCCTCGCCCACAAAGCCAAGCTCATCCTTGCGCGCAAGGGTCAGGCGCACGTTGTCCTCCCCCCTCTGCACCCGTTCCATCCCGGTGACCAGTGCCGCGATAGCTCCCACAATATCCACCGCCATGAACAGCCCGATAAGAGACATAAATGCTACCGCGATGACGCAGGAGATTAAAATCACCCTGCGTATTTCGTAGGCATCGGCATAAAGGATATCCAAAGAAACGCCCGAGATGGTTCTCCAGCCCAGCTTTTGAATGGTTGCGTAAGAAACAAGGCTGCGGGAGGGGGCGTCAATAATCCAGCCGCTTCCGGTGGAGTCGGGCAAGGACGCGATGTCCCGCTCTTTTTTAACCGGCTGCTCCGCCGTCTCCAGCAGGATATCCCCGCCGTCAGACAGCACGCGGATGTTCTGCATATCGCTGCTAATAAGCCCCTCCAACGCGTCGCTGAGGTAAGCGGAGTTTACCATGACAATAAACAACCCCGTCTGCTTGTAGGTGTCGTGGTGGAACATGGTGCGGGCAAGCAAAATGTGCTGTACCCGCCCGCCGTCCGTATCCATAAACCACACAGGCAGGCCGCCTGCCTCATTCGCGCTATCCCGCACCCGGGCAAGCAGATCCGGCTTCGCTTCAAGCACCCCGCGCAGGCTTTCTCTGGCGTGATTGTCGTTTGCGAAAAAACGCGCGCCGCGGTCGGTCAAAATGCCTATGGACAGCACCCCGTCGCGGGTTGCAATGGTATTTTTGAGGATGCCGCCAATTAAAATCTCGTTCTCGTAGCTCGATAACAGCCCGCCCGTGGGATCGTAGCTGTCTACGGTTTCAAAGATACGTTTATCCGCGAGCAGCTCGGAGGATACATCCTCAAGCCGCGAGATGCAGTCGGTGAGCCGAAGCCCCACCACACGCAGAATGTCCTGGGAATACTGCGCGGATTTCGTGGTAAGCGCCTCCTCGGTGCTGCGGTAGCTGATGGTGCTGATAACAACCAGCGGCACCAAGATCATAATATTAAGCACAAGCATCAGTTTAAACTTAATAGGAAGGTTTTGATAAAACGCGCGCGCCGCGCGCAGGGGGGATTGGATCACCTTGGCCAAAAGGGTGCTGTTCATACTGCCGCCAGCCTTTCCTTGCCGCTCCGTCCCCTGTGATCTACCAAGGTAAAGCACAGGGCGGGCGCACCGGTTGTGTCATACCTGTCGCTCTGCGCAACGGGTATTTGACAACATCTTTACTTGCGTTTTAAGCAAAGATTTAGGACTTGTTTGGTGAATAACCAGAAAAAGAACCCTTCTTCGACGGCTTCTATTTCGCGATTAATCATTTTTTACTTTTCAAACAAGACCCGGTTTCAGCGGGCAACATCTTTCCCAAACGTACCGGCGGCGTGCCGGCCTTGGTAAACCTTAGGCTAACTAATACTGAGTAATACTAATCTCCTCAAAAAGAGTCGATAAAAAATCCGCGTGAAAACCCATAAATTAAAGCTTTTCACTTGATTTTTATACTCTTTTAAATCAGATATTAGTATAATCGGTTATTAGTATAAACCGCGGGCTTATAGATTCTCTTCGATTGATATGTATGGAAGCCTTGGGGCTAACCGGTAAGTCCTGTGAGCTGCCACAGCTCTTCGGGCGATATCTTTCGCTCAAGCATATAGGGAAAGCGCTTGATAATCACGCTCTCCCACACCGAGCGTTCGATGAAGCTATCAGGCGGACCCACAAGCCCCTTTGAGTAAAAAACAAGGGCAAGCCCCTTTTGTGTCAGGGGGTTGTAGGTAACCCGGTCCTCACTGTAGCCCACGCGGTAGGCGGTAATATCAATATTACTGATCATGCCGGTGGTATCCGCCAGATACGCGGCGGACGGCTTGGAAGCGAGAAACTTTAAAAGCTTAATAACCGCCTCGGTCTTTTCGGGGTTCTCCATGGCGGTTTTGCTGGCATAAAAGATGCCGCAGCCCATGCCGTATACAATATTACCCGTTCCTTCGGCGGGCTCCGCCTTTGGAAACGCCACAAGGTCAACGGCTTTATCCTTCGGAAAATTAGAAATAAACCAAGAGCCCTGTACAATCATCGCCGCCTTTTTATTGAGAAACAGACGGTCGCGCTCCTCGCTGGTCAGCGTAAAATAATCCTTGGGAAACGCGCCCAGCTCGTACAGCTCTCGCATTCGGTACATGGCCTCGATATAACAGTCCTTGACCCTGCGGTTAGAAAAGGGCTGCTCCACCCCGTCCTTGCCCCCCAGCATCATTACCAGGTTTTGATACAGGTAGCTGCCCTCTGGCTCGCTGTTGTAGGCAATGGGGATAATGTTATTGGCGCGAAACACCTTTACCGCCGTAACCAGCTGGTCGTAGGTCTCGGGGGGCGGGATGTCATAGAGATCAAACATGGGGCTGTTAATAAACAGCGCCTCGAAGATAATTTCCACCGGCAGGCCGTAAATCCTGCCTTCCGCCGTCACATGGTGCCACATCTTCGGGTCAAACGACGCCTTGTACGTTGGGTCCTCTTCCAGCAATCCGGTCAGGTCCGCCACCTTGCCCGCGGCTATCAGGCTGCGAATATCCGAGCCGGGCCACAGCCCGAACACATCCGGTTCTTCTCCCAGCGCAAAGCGGGTCTTGATGCTGGGCAGGAAATCGTCCCCGTACACCGACTCGTTTTTAACCTTTATGCCCGGGTTTTTCTCCATAAAATCGTCCAGCAGCTTTTGCAGCGCGTCGGCTCTGCCGTCCAGACCGCCCCAGCTGTTTAAGAACACCAGCTCTACCTCGCCGGGTCTTTCCTTTGGCAGACCGCCGGTGACGGCGGTGCGCTCCTTGTGCATCAGCCCTGCTATCAGGGCAAAGGTGGCTGCCACGCAGAGCAAAAACAATAAAATCCAGCCGTATCGTTTCGTAAAGCAACACCTCCCTGCCTCGAAATGCGCAAAGGCACCGCGAAAGGCTTTGGGCTTCCCTCTTTGTGATAAACGAAGCGCCATGCCACGACGTTATGGTGTAATGTGCGAAAGGCAGGCTCGGAATACAAGCCGCCAAAGCAAGAAAATATTCGGCACTCGAAACGCTGGGAATAGTAAATTTAGCCAAACAAATCGTACTTATCATACATTATTATTATATTCTTGTCAATTATATGACAAAAACAGTTCGTGCAGACGCAATCGCTTCAAAACCGTTTTGTGCAAGAATATACCCTTCCATTGTGCTGCAAACGGGGTCCCCCGGCTGGTAAAGCGGCCATGGGGACCCCGTTTATTTTCTAAAAAATACAAAATACCTTGCTTTTCGACGGTTAGGGTAAAATCTTGTTGCACATTTTTGTGCTTTCGCTCGGTAAAAATACCAAACGATTTCGCAAGTCTGTTTATTTTTTGAAGTGCCCGTGGGTGGTAACATTACGGTGTGATAAACGAAGCGATGCGGGCGGATAGTGTTGCCCGCCAAAGAGAGCTCGAAGAAGAAATCGCATTGAAAGGAGACTACCATGCCGCAACAAACTATGAGCAAGCCTTTGCCTGTGCGTCAGGCAGCGCCGCCCCGCAAAGGCAGACGGTTTGCCAAGAGCTTTAAAATGAACCTGCCGTTATACCTAATGCTACTGCCCGGACTGATTGTACTGATTATCAATAACTACATCCCGATGATTGGTGCTATTCTGCCATTTAAGCAGTACCGTTATGATAAAGGCTTTTTCTCAAGTCTTTTTAACAGCCCTTGGGTGGGGTTTGACAACTTCAAGTTTCTTTTTTCCTCCCCCAATATTCTGGATGCCACAAGAAACACGATCCTTTATAACCTGCTTTTCATCGCACTCGGGGTAATTGTGCCGGTAGCAATGGCTATTTCGCTCCATGAGCTTTTGAATAAACGCCTGTCTCGTTTTTATCAGAGCGCGTTTTTTCTGCCCTACTTTTTGTCGTGGATTATTGTGAGCTATCTGGCCTTCGCGTTTTTAAGCTCCGACAGAGGTTTTTTAAATAATGTGATGTATTCCTTGGGAATGCAGAAGGTGAATTGGTACTACGAGCTGAAGGCGTGGCCGTTTATTCTAATCTTTTTTCAGATGTGGAAGTACACCGGCTACAATACCGTGGTGTACATTGCAAGCCTCAGCGGCGTCAGCGAGGAATACTATGAGGCCGCGACGCTTGACGGCGCCTCGAAATGGCAGCAAATACGCTACATAACCATTCCCATGCTCAAGACCGTTATGATTATAACCTCCCTGCTTTTAATCGGCAGGATATTCAACTCCGACTTCGGTCTGTTCTACAATGTTCCGCGCAATACCGGTGCCTTGTATCCTGTTACCAACGTAATCGATACTTTGGTTTACGTTATGCTGCGCAACTCAAATAATGTTGGTATGACCGCGGCGGCCAGTCTTTATCAGGCGGTAGTGGGCTGCATTACCGTATTTGCGGCAAACCTCGTTGTTCGCAAGATTGATAAAGAACAGGCACTGTTTTAAGGCAGGAGGGTAAAGATTTGGAAAATATAGTAGCAAACAAGAGGCAGGTTCAGACGACCTCCGGTGACGGCAAAAAGGAGAAGATAAAACCGCACGCTAAGGGGTTTAACCAAATATCCATAGGCAGCAACATCGTCCTGAACGCAATCTTCCTCATTACGGTTGTAATATGCTTTGCCCCGGTTCTACTGGTGGTAATCATCTCAATTACAGATGAGAAGTCAATTTATAAAAACGGGTATAGCTTTTTCCCCGAGGAGGTGAGCCTGAAGGCTTATCAATACCTGCTAAAGGGTGGCAGCCTAATCCTTAACGCTTACGGCGTCTCAATTTTTGTTGCGCTGCTGGGCACAGTGCTTGCGCTGTTATGCATTACGCTGTATGCCTACCCCCTTTCCCGCAGCAGCTTCAAGCAAAAAAACATTTTCTCCTTTATCGTTTTTTTTACCATGATTTTCGGCGGTGGCCTTGTGCCGTGGGTTATGGTCTATTCCCAGCTTGTACCCATTGTGAACACGGTATGGGTGCTGATTATACCCTACCTGATGAACGCGTGGTATGTCATTATAATGCGTACCTTTATTAAGACCACAGTCCCTGAGGCAATTATTGAATCGGCGAAGATTGACGGGGCGGGTGAGTTCCGCACGCTGTTTACCATTGTACTGCCCCTGTGCAAAGCGGGGCTTGCCACCATCGGCCTGTTCTGTATGCTCGGCTACTGGAATGACTGGTATCTGCCGCTCTTGTTTATCACCGATAGAAAGGTGTACAACATTCAGTACCTTATGTATCAGATGCTTTCCAACATACAGTTTCTCAGCAACACCAGCGTTGGCTCCGCGTCCGAAATCGCGGCGTCGCTACCCAGCGAGGGAGCCAGAATGGCGGTGGCGGTACTCTCTATAGGACCGATTATCTTTGCGTACCCCTTCTTTCAGGGCTACTTTGTTAAGGGTCTTACCATCGGCGCAGTAAAAGGGTGAAGCCGGAACCGCGTTTGTGTTTCCGTTTTCATAAATTTTAGCAGGAGGTAACAAAATGCAAAAGGCTAAGAAGATTCTCAGTGTTATTCTTATGTTGACACTAATTGCATCTATTGCTCTCACAGGCTGTGCTACCACGCCTGTCGCGGAGTCCAGCGACACGCCCTCTCCCGACGGTTCCTCGGCAGCGGCACCAGCACCTAAGGAAACGGTGCTGCTCAATTTCTGGACGGCGGGTACCGCTCAGGATCAGGGCGACCGGGTGGAGGCGGCAATTAACACCTACTTAAAGGACACCCTGGGCACCAATATCCAGATTAACGTGGAAGAGCTCGGCTGGGACGACAGCTATACCCAGAAGGTAAACAACGCCGTAACAACCGGCCAGGATGTAGACATTGTTTTCACCTGCAACTGGGTTGCAAATGTTTATATGAACTCTTTGGCAGGCAACTTCCTCTCGCTGGATAACTATCTGACCCAGTACCCCGAGATCGTTTCCATCCTCGGTCAGGATTTCGTGGACGGCACCAAGATTAACGGCGCAAGCTATGCGCTTCCCTGCAACAAGGAGAAGTTCCATAACTGGGGCTTCCTGCTGCAAAAACAGCTGGTGGATGAGCTGGGCGTGGATATTACCAAGATTAAATCCTCCAAGGATCTTGAGCCCTTCTACGACAAGGTTCTCGCGCAAAAGCCCGGCATCACACCCATCTGCCAGTCAAACATGGATGTTGCCGATTGGAAATTCCTTGACTGGGATAACATCGGCGACGATGATGTTCCCGGCGCGCTTGTTCCCAATTCCGACGGCTCCAAGCTGACCATCGTCAATCAGTTCACGGCTCCTGAGTCTGTGGCTGTATATAAGACGTTGAAGGAGTATGCCGCCAAGGGTTACATTAGCCCCGACGCTTCCAGCGCCGCCGGCGTATCCGATCTTTTAAAAACCGGACAGTACTTTGCAGCCGTTTCCTCCTTAAAGCCCGACAAGGATAAAGAGATGTCGGCAAGCACGGGCATTGAGTATGTGCAGGTAGACATTACCTCCCCCGTTAAGACAAACCGTGAAACAACCGGCGCTATGGTTGCCATTCCTAAGGTGAGCAAGCATCCCGATGAGGCGATGCAGTTCATTAACCTTCTTTACACTGACGCGACACTCATCAACCTGCTTGTGTACGGCCAGGAAGGCGTAGATTACACTAGCAATGAAGACGGTGCCATCAAGCTCATCGAAGACTCCGGCTACGCCTCCGGCAACGGCTGGAGATGGGGCGACCAGTTTAAGAACCTCCTGCTCGAGACAGAAAGCATTGATAAGTGGGATCGGTTCAAGAGCGCCAACGAAAGTGCTCCCGCTCTCGTAAGCCTGGGCTTTGTGTTCAACACCGATGCTCTCGAAATCCAGACCATAATTGCTAATACCAAGGCTGTTACCCAGGAATACTACAAAACCCTGCTCTGCGGTCAGGCCAAGGATGTAGACGCCACCGTAGCTCAGATGGCAGCCAAATATAAGGATGCCGGAGCCGACATACTGATTGCCGAGATGCAAACGCAATTTGACGCCTGGTACTCCGCCAACAAATAAGCGTTCTCCTTTCGCGCCCCCTTTGGCGCACTAAGCTTTGCGGGTTACATTTTTCATAGATTTTTTCTTCGAGGCAGGAGCCGCCCTGGTGATACGACAGGGCGGCTTTTGCTTTTCATTTTTAAGGCTGTCATATGAACCCCAACACCTCACCCGTGTATACAAGAACCCTCATATTGCTCACAAAAAGGGAAACAATGAATGCAATACCATTAGCCAAAAACTCATAACCCGATAAATTTTGTTATTCGCTTAAGCCAAAACCGCCGCGACACGCGTTGTGACGCGCCGTGCCCAAGTGCGACCGGCAGGGCCTTTTAATATGCAAAGACTTATGGAGAAACTGTAAAAAAAATGTGAATCCCCTTGACAGTAAGCAGTTTCGGATGTACTATAAGAATTGTTAGCACTCGGTGTGTTAGAGTGCTAACCACGGGTGAGAAATCGAGGTGAACGTCAGGTGGAGCAGGATAGCTTGAACAGCTTGGATATAAGAAAGCAAAAGGTTTTAGCCGCGATTGTGGAAAGCTACATCGCCACCGGCGAGCCGGTAGGCTCCAAGGCGCTCGCTGAAATTTTTGGGATGTCGGTATCCTCCGCCACCCTGCGAAACGAGATGGCGGCACTTGCCGAGATGGGCTATCTCGAGCAGCCCCACGCCTCGGCGGGACGTGTGCCGTCCCACCAGGGCTTTCGGTATTATATTGATAAGCTCATGAACAAAAAGCCTCTTTCAGAGGATGAAAAGCACGGCATTGACGCGGTGTTTCGCAACACGGAGCCGAACCCCAGCGCGATTTTAGAGGGTGCCGGTCAGGTGCTTGCCCAAAAAACTGGCTGCGCCGCAATCTCCACCACCCCGACCTCTCAGGGCGGCGTTACCGCCCACATCGAGCTGGTTTTCACCGGCCGCAGGCTTTACCTGCTGCTGCTAATGACCTCGGCGGGCATTATCAAGCACCGCATCTGCCGCATAGAGTTCGAGGTCTCGCCCGAGTCCGCCGCGCAGTTTGTGCGCATGATCAATGACCGGCTGGGCAAGATTCCCATTGAGGATATCACCCCCGCTTTTATACAGACACTGGCGGCAGGAACTGGGGAGTTTGCCTTAATCTTTTCACCGGTGCTGTTTGCGCTGTATGAGCTGGCAAAAGAAGCCTCAGCGGGTCAGATTATTGTGGAGGGGCAGAACAACCTTTTGCTGCACCACGAGCTGTTAACCGCCGCGCGGGAGCTTTTGGGCTTTCTCACTAAAGAGGATGAGCTTTTAAAGCTGCTAAACCTTGAGAATAACTCCATTAATGTTCTGCTTGGCAAGGAGCTTAAGAAGAACGAGCTGTCGGAGATTGGCATTATCATCACACGGTATCACATCGGTGCGAATACGGGCGGTTCCATCGGCATTATCGGCCCCGCACGCATTGATTATGCAAAGATTATCCCCTATCTCG
This sequence comes from Bacillota bacterium, assembly GCA_023433405.1. Lineage (GTDB taxonomy): Bacteria > Bacillota > Clostridia > Oscillospirales > Ruminococcaceae > Acetanaerobacterium. Next base: position 57,902 of record JAEZCT010000064.1, read on the forward strand.
AATATCTGGCGCTGTCGTTGGGCAGTCTGTTATCCGATACAATGGATTCCTGACCACCCAAGACCGGGCGCCCAAGCCCCAAGCAATCTAAGGAGGTATGACCCATGACCGATATTTCGCAAAACGAAAAACCGGTGGAGAGCACACCCGGGTGCGAAAACGCAAATACCGGAAAAACGCCGGCAGATAACGCGCAGCCTCAGGGCGATGAGTCCTATGAGGCGCTTGCCGACGTAAAAAAGGCGCAGGATGACCTAAAAGAGCTAAACGACCGCTATTTGAGAGTCATGGCGGAGTACGACAATTTTCGTAAGCGCTCCCAGCGGGAAAAGGAGCTGATTTACCCCGAAGCCATGAAAACCGCGGTAGGGGCCTTCCTGCCGGTGCTTGATAATTTTGAGCGCGCGCTGTATGCGGAAACGGCGGATGAAGAGTTTAAAAAGGGCGTGGTGATGATATTTACCGCGATGCAGGAGGCCTTTAAAAAGCTGGGAGTGCAGGAGATTGAGGCACAGGACCAGCCCTTCGATCCCCTTTTTCACAACGCCGTGATGCATGTGGAGGACGATGCCCTGCCCGACAACACCGTATGCGAGGTATTCGCCAAGGGCTACCGGCTCGGCGATCTGGTAATCCGTCACGCGATGGTGAAGGTGGCAAATTAGCATTTATAAAAGAATAATGGGGTAATTGGTCCAGGTTACAGAGTAATGTTTTTTTCTATTAATAGATAGGTTAGATTATCATTTGGGAGGATTATGATTATGGGTAAAATTATCGGTATAGACCTTGGCACTACAAACTCCTGCGTCGCGGTTATGGAAGGCGGCGAGCCCGTCGTTATTGCAAACGCGGAGGGCGCGCGCACCACTCCATCTGTTGTGGCATTTTCAAAGACGGGGGAGCGTATGGTGGGTCAGGTTGCAAAGCGTCAGTCCATCACCAATCCCGAGCGCACCATCAGCTCCATCAAGCGCAAGATGGGCACCAGCGAAAAGGCGGATATTGACGGCCGCGGCTACACCCCTCAGGAGATTTCGGCAATGGTTTTGCAAAAGCTTAAGGCGGATGCGGAGGCGTATCTTGGCGAGACGGTTTCCGAAGCGGTTATTACCGTTCCGGCGTATTTTACCGACGCACAGCGCCAGGCAACCAAGGATGCGGGACGCATTGCGGGTCTTGATGTCAAGCGAATTATCAACGAGCCCACGGCGGCGGCGCTTGCCTATGGCATAGACAAAGAGCAGGACCAGAAGGTCATGGTATACGACTTAGGCGGCGGTACCTTCGACGTCTCTGTTATTGAAATGGGGGACGGCGTACAGGAGGTGCTGGCCACAGCGGGCAACAACCACCTGGGCGGCGACGATTTTGACGAGCGCATTATTAAGTTCCTTGCGGCGGAATTTAAGAAGGATTCCGGCATTGACCTTTCCAATGATAAAATGGCGATGCAGCGCCTAAAGGAAGCCGCCGAAAAGGCAAAGATTGAGCTTTCTGGCGTAACCAGCTCCGCCATCAACCTGCCCTTTATCACAGCGGATGCCAGCGGTCCCAAGCACCTGGACGTAACCCTGACCCGCGCGAAGTTTAATGAGCTGACCGCCGACCTTGTGGAGGCCACCGTAGGTCCCGTACAGCAGGCACTCAAGGATTCCGGGCTTGATGCGTCAAAGCTTGACAAGGTGCTGCTGGTTGGCGGCTCCACCCGTATCCCCGCCGTACAGGAGGCTGTAAAGCGTCTGACCGGCAAGGAGCCCTTTAAGGGAATTAACCCCGATGAATGCGTTGCGGTGGGTGCCGCACTGCAGGCGGGCGTTTTGGGCGGCGAGGTGAAGGGACTGCTGCTGCTTGACGTCACCCCGCTTTCTTTGGGTATTGAGACCCTTGGCGGTGTGTCCACCAAGGTGATAGAGCGCAACACCACCATCCCCACCAAAAAGTCTCAGGTGTTCTCCACCGCCGCCGACAGCCAGACCTCGGTAGAGGTGCATGTTTTGCAGGGCGAGCGTGAGTTTGCCAAGGATAATAAAACCCTGGGGCTGTTCCGCCTCGATGGCATTCCCCCCGCTCCCAGAGGCGTACCCCAGATTGAGGTTACCTTTGACATTGACGCAAACGGCATTGTGCATGTTTCGGCCAAGGATCTTGGCACCGGCAAGGAGCAGCATATCACCATTACCGCCTCCACCAACATGAACAAGGATGAGATTGACAAGGCGGTGCGGGAGGCCGAGCAGTTTGCCGCCGAGGATAAGAAGCAGCGCGAGGAGCTGGATATCCGCAACGGCGCCGACCAGATGGTGTACCAGTCTGAAAAGACCATCACCGATCTTGGCGACAAGCTTTCGGCCGAGGATAAGAGCGAGCTTGAGACTAAGGTTGCCGCACTCAAGGAAGCCTTGAAGGGCGCGGGGCTTGAGGATATAAAGGCGAAGCAGGAGGACCTGCAAAAGAAGTTTTACGAGGTTTCGGCAAAGGTGTATCAGGATGCCGCTCCACAGGGCGACCCCGCACAGCAGACCGCCGAGAACGGTGAGCCGGTAGTGGATGCCGATTACCGCGAAGTGAAGGACGACGAGAGCAAATAAGGGGTTTTATGCAATACAATAATAAGGGCGGGTCACCATCCCGCCCTTATCTGTGTACATGTGAATATGCATACATAGCCTTAATAAACCGAATACCGATTCCGATTTAAAGAATTAGAATTACAGGTATAACTCCATATTCCCCGTGGGAAAGGATTTGATAACCTTGCCTGAAAAGAGAGATTATTATGAGGTGCTGGGTGTCGCCAAAGGCTGTACGGACGACGAGCTGAAAAAGGCCTACCGCGTGCTTGCCAAGAAGCACCACCCGGACCTAAACCCCAACGATAAAGAGGCAGAAGCGAAGTTTAAAGAGGCAAACGAGGCCTACGAGGTGCTGGGCGACCCGGATAAACGCCGCAAGTACGACCAGTTTGGTCACGCGGGCGTGGACCCGAACTTTGGCGCAGGCCAGGGCTATGGCGGCGCGGGCTTTGATTTTAGCGACCTTGGCGATATCTTCGACAGCTTTTTTGGCGGCGGCGTAGGCGGCGCGGGGCGGGCACGCAACCCCAACGCCCCCCAGCGCGGCGGCGACATCCGCACCGGCATCTCCATTTCGTTTATGGAGGCGGCAAAGGGCTGCCGCAAGGAGATTGAGGTGCCGCGCTATGAGCAATGCCCCGATTGCGCAGGTACCGGCGCGGAGAAGGGCAGTACCCCCGAAACCTGCTCGGAATGCGGCGGCAGCGGACAGGTTCGCGTCTCGCAGCGCACCATGTTTGGCGTAATTCAAAGCACCAAGACCTGCCCTCGCTGCGGTGGGCGTGGCAAGACCATTAAAAATCCCTGCGCGAAGTGCGGCGGAGCGGGACGTGTACGCCGTCCCCGCAAGCTGGAGATTGCCATCCCCGCCGGTATTGACGACGGGCAGGTATTTGCGATTCGCGGGCAGGGGGATAACGGCCTAAACGGCGGCCCCCCCGGAGATGTGAATGTTACCGTGACGGTGCGCCCCGACCCGCTGTTCGAACGCGACGGCTATAACGTGTGGTGCGACATCCCCATCACCTACGCGCAGGCGGCGCTTGGCGCGAAGATTATCGTGCCGACCATTGATGGCAAGGTGGAGTATGAGGTGCCCGCAGGCACGCAGCCCGGCACCGTGTTCCGCCTTAAAAGCAAGGGCATTACCGCCATTAATTCCCGCAGTCGCGGCGACCAGTATGTGCGCGCGAATGTGGAGGTTCCCCGCAACCTTAGCACAAAGCAAAAGAACGCGCTCAAGGAGTTTGACAGCCAAATGGAGGACACAAACTACGATAAGCGCAAAAGCTTCTTTGATAAGCTAAAGAATTGGGTAAATGAGTAGACCCTTTCCAGTATAATACTAATCTCCTCAAAAAGAGTCGATAAAAATCCGCGTGAAAACCCATAAATTAAAGCTTTTCACTTGATTTTTATACTCTTTTAAATCGGATATTAGTATAAAACATCCCCCATCAAGCCCCGCGGTAAACTGGGCTTGATGGGGGATGTTGCGTTTGGCTATAGGCTGCTAATGCTCGTCCACAATCGGCTTAAAGCCCTCGCCGCGAATTTCACTCGCGCCGGTGACTATTACGAACGCTCTCGGGTCAAGCTCGTTTGCCAGCCGCTTGAGCTTAAAGTACTGGGAGTTGCGCACCGCGCACAGAATCATATCCCGCTGCGCGCCGGAGTAGCCGCCCTTGCCGCTTAAAATCGTCACCCCGCGGTGCAGGTCGGAGATAATGCGCTTTGCAAGCTCGTCGCTTTTGCAGGTAAAGACCATCACCAGCTTGCCGGTATCAAGACCATACAGCATTGCGTCAATTACCACGCCGCTGGTAAACATTGCAATAATGGCATACAGCGCCGAATCGATGCTGCCGAACACCACCGTCGCAAGCAAAATAACTACAAGGTCCATGAGAAACACCAGCCTGCCCATTTGCAGGTGCGGGTATTTTGTTTGCACCAGCCGCGACACAATATCCGTACCGCCGGTGGTGGAGCCGCCCATAAAAACCAAGGCAAGCCCCGCGCCCATCATAACACCGCCAAACAGCGCGGCCAGCAGGGTATCGCCGGTATACACGGGCAAAAGCACCGAGATGTAATCCATAAACAAGGTTAGTATGGCGACCGAAACCAGCGTGCGAACCGTAAACTTATGCCCGAGAAACCTCCACCCCAGCAACAGCAGCGGTACGTTAATGGCAAACAAAAGCACACCGATTGGCAGCCCCGTTAAGTGGTTAATAATAATTGAGATTCCCGTTGCCCCGCCCGGTGCGATATTATGGGCCGAGGTAAAGCTGTGGACGCCTGTTGAGAATAAAAACGCTCCGGCAAGATCGCCGCCCAGGCGCCTTAACCAGCCTTCCACCCATTCTTTATCCAGCTTTTTCATGTCATTCCTCTTTTGCTTGTCTAAATTTTAGCAGTATTATTTTATCCCTGTTTGGCTCAAAAACACCGATAATATTATGATTGGAACGGCGGCAAATTTCAACCCCCTTTTTTGAGTTAATTGCCAACATACTATGAGATAATGGAAAAAACGCTTTGGATCAGCCTTTTGACCGTATTTTTATCAATACATTAATTGGATAACACAATCCAGAGCCTATCGTTCTTATTTTGTTAACAGGTTTATGCGCATGATATAGTATACTTGTTTCAAATTAAAAGAATATTGCAAATTGCCGCGCGGCAGCCCGTATCACTTCTGCGCGGCAATTTGTGAGATTTTGCATAGCCACGAAGGTCAGGAATTTTGTGGCGGTTTTCTTATAACATTTTTTTCAATAAAGTGTAGAAATGCAGGTAAAAATTCGCGTGAAAACCCTTAACCAAGGCTTTTCACTTGATTTTTATACACGATACACTTATAAACCGGATATTAGTATCAAAGGTATCCCCCAACTAAATTGCCGGCTATTTTTTGGTACCGGCAGTAAAACTTCGCTTGCGTTGCACTATATAGATGCAGCGATATAGAACAGGTGGTGCTGCAATGGACATAATGATATCACTCGTCAAAAAGGCACAAGACGGTGATAGGGAAGCGTTCGGCGAACTATATGCGGAGATTCAAAAAGACCTCTATCGTTTTGCCTACTATACGCTGGGCAACCGGGAGGATGCGGAGGATGCGGTTTCCGAGGCGTTTTTGGAAGGAATAAAGGGACTCAAAAACCTGCGGGATCCCGCTCTCTTTAAGCCATGGATGATGCGCATTATCAGCATACGCTGCAAGCGCAAAATTCGCCAGTATGTGACCAATCGCCAGAAGATTGACCCCGAGGATATCTCTGAACATATTATTGGCTTTGATTTGAACACCGATAACGACGAACGTTTGGCCCTTCTTTCGGCGCTTTCCACCATCGATTACTCCGAGCGCACAATTTTGGTGCTTTCGGTAGTGGAAGGCTTCAAAACACGAGAAATCGCACATATTTTAAACTGCCCTCAGGGAACGGTATCATCGAAGCTGTACCGCACCCTTAAGAAATTGCGGGCTGAACTGGAAAAGAGGTGATGAGGGATGGCAAGCAATAAGAAAAAGTACAGTCCTGATGAGGATATCGCGTTTCTTCGCGCGCGCTTTGAGGACTTAAACCAGGAGCTCGTTCCCTCATCGCGTATATCCTCCGAGAACCTGCTTAAAACATTTGACAGCGAAGGCACTTTGCAGACAGCCGCAAAACGGTTAATCTTTACCCCCAGGCGCTTGGCGCTTGCGCTGTGCGCCGGTTTTGCGGGGTGCATGGTTTTAGTATATACCGGCTTACGGTTAGGCAGTACCGGCGATAATCTTTCCGCGACACCGCAATCGCCCTCTGTTGAGATGGAGGAATTTGCCGGAGCAGCTTCCTCCGCCGCGCAATCCCTTGCAATGGACGGCCTGCATGGCGCGTCACAGGAGGATTATACGCAGGTGCGCAAGGCGCTGGGCGCCGTGGAATATTACGGTGAGCCGGAGGCTCCCTCCGCGCCCTCCGCCGAACTGGGCGGCGCAGAAGGAAAAGGCGGCGGCGGTTCCTCTGCCGGAGATACCGGCGGCGGTATGAATTATACGTCGCAGGGAGCCGACCGCCAGTCCGTCGGCGAACCGGGCGCACAGAACGCCGACATCATGACCACCGACGGGCAGTATATATACTATACCACCGGTTCTGCCGTGATGATTGCAAGCGTTGAGGAAGACGGAGACCTATCCCTGATATCTAAAATTAACATCGCCAGCGAGGACCGTTACGCGCTGGATATCTACCTTGAGGATAACGCCTTGACCGTGTTAAGCAACAATTACAGCTTTACCATTTCAAAGCCCATGGATAAAACCGACCAAACGGTAAAGGTTCAAAGTGTTGGTACCACGGTGGAGTTTTACGATATCTCCGACCGGGCAAACCCCGTGAAGGTGCGCGAGTTTACCCAAGAGGGGGAGTACAAAACCTCGCTGGTTAGCGGCGATACGCTTTACCTTGTATCCGAACGCAAAACGTTTGCATATTACGATATTCTGCCTGTCGATACCATTGTTCCCCGGGTTTTTGACAGCGCAAAGGGGGAGGGCGGCGCTACCCTGCTGCTGCCGGGCGATATCATACTGCCTGAGCAGGCAAGGGACGCAAGCTATGTTACAATAAGCGCTCTTAAGCTCTATGACGAAACCGCCCCCATCACCACCCGCGCGGTGCTTGGCGGCGCGAAGTCGGTTATATGCGCTCCCTCTGCCGTATACCTGTTTAACTCTGTCTCGAAGGATGCTTTGCTAAGCACCGAAATTATGTCCCTTCGCTTTGGCGAGGATGCTTCCGTCAGTATCGGGCGCGCTTTGACGGAGGGAGAATTACCCGGGCAGCGGTTTGCCGATGTTTATGACGGCAAGCTGCGTATGGTGACCGTTGCCACCGACGCAAACGGGGTGTCCTCAGCCGCGTTGACGGTGTTCTCCCGCTCCCTGGAGACGGTTGCAAGCCTTTTGGATCTGGAGATTATTCCGTCGGACGTGCGCTTTTTAAAGAATCAAATTTACCTCATTGCCGACAACAAGTCCATGATAACGATTGATACGGCGGATGCGGCAAGCCTTGTTGCCAAAGCCACCTCTGCCGCTATTCCCGCGGGGGGCATATACCTTCCCCTATCCGACGAGCTTGTAATTTCTCTATTGCCCGCAAGTCAGGAGAAAGGCCTTTCACTCTCCTTGCTGCGGTTTAATAGCAGCAAGGCGGAGCGGCTCTCGGGTATTACGCTTGGGGCTTCGGGCAGCTACAGTGAGGCAGCAAGGCTGCAAAACGCATTTTACTATGACCCCGATAAGGGATTGCTGGGTTTGCCTGTCACCGTAACCAAAAAAACCGCCTCCGGTAAGCTTGAGCCGCAGTATGGGGGGTACTATGTGTTTGCTCTCTCGGAAACCGACTTCACGCTGACGCTGGCCGGTCGGGTTCAGAACGACTCCCTCTCCCCCGAGGATGAGCTCCGGCGCGGGGTACGCGTGGGCAACCTGCTCGTTACCGCCTCTGCAAATGGCGCAAAGAGTGTGCGGCTAAGCGATTTCTCGGTTGCGGGAACGCTCAAATGGAAGGCGTAATAAAGCTAGCGTTTAAACGCATAATAGCATAACATCATTTTAACAGGATAAAAACAAGGGTATGATGCAAAACCTGCATCATACCCTTTGGGGCAATACAAACCCCGTTTAAAAATGACCAAAAATCATAAACCGCGCACTTGCCAAATGTGTTGGTGCCGCACGGCTTCTCGTGAGGTTCTGTGAATTGATATCCGTCAGCTGGTATAGTCCTCTACCAGCCCGCGAAGGGCGACTAAATCCTGCGCGTAAATGCCCGCCTTGAGCGCTTCTTTATCATAATCGCTCATGGTAGACATCGCGACAGAGAAGACATACAGGGGCTTTGCGTCGTTAGCCGCAAACACCGCCAGCCTGCCGTCGTATTCCCTCAGGTAGTAGCCTTTTTCATCCTCTCCCCTATTGCCGCTGTCGACGGGAGAAGGGCCGTCCTGCCCCGAGATGGACACCGTTTCGGCCGCACCCTGCGTTACATCGTTTGCTATCAAATTGCCGTCATGCAGGCTGCCATCGTCCAGCAAGCTCCCGCTTGCATGGGGATACACCGCAAAGACCGTCACAAGCGCGGCGGTAGCAGCAATTGACAAAACCCACTGGAGTAGCGATTTTACCTTTTTCAACCTATGACCTTCCCTTCCGGCGGCAGCCGTGTCAAATTATTAATGGATTATATTACTATTCGGGGCATTCCTTTGATGTATTGTTGCCAGTGCTAGGATAACTTATACACTCCCGCCGAATAAACTCGCAAAAATTATCCTGTTCACGAATTATTCTTGTACAACCGGCCCTATAATATGATATAATAACTATTTGGAATGTGCTACACATGGCGCAGCCTAATTATAAATATTAATGAAGCACTGTCGGAACCCAGAAGGACATCAACACTGACGCAACGGGGATGCGAGCGTATCCATTCTCGCTGCGAGGGATAACCTTAATCCCGCTTTAAAAAGGAATTAAGCATGATAAGCCGCACTGCTGCAAAAGGAATGCGTTGCCGCCAAAGGGGCTGTCATGAGATTCTATTTTGCTTTTCTCGCGGTGATTTTTAGCAAAATTAGTATAACACAGATAAGGAGGCTTGCTACAGCTATGGCATACGTTTCGAAGCGAGGCGGTCCGGAATCGGGCCCCTTGGCACAGGATGATAACAGAAAGGCGAAAAAGGGCTCGCCCGTCTTTCGTGTAATCAAGGGCTTCTTTGGGGTTCTTGGACGTATTATTTCCACGGTGCTGCTGGTAGGAGTAATTACCGGATGCATTGTGGCAACAGTGCTGTCCGTGTATATTTTGCGTCTGGTTAACACAGAGGATATTATAGACCTTCGCAATTTTAAGCAAAACTATACCAGTATTATCTATGCCGAGAACCCGGATACCAGCGAAAACTACGAGCTACAACGCCTGATTGGCGGCGAAAACCGCATTTGGGTGGGTATTGAAAAGATACCCGACCATACGCAGCAGGCGTTTATCGCAATAGAAGACAAGCGCTTTGATAACCAGCTGGGCGAGGCTCATTCGGGCGTGGACTGGCGGCGTACCGGCTATGCCACCATGCAGTATGTGCTGGGCAGCGGCTCTCAGGGCGGCTCGACCATTACCCAGCAGCTGATTAAAAACGTCACCGGCGAGGACGATGTAACCATCCCCCGCAAGGTGCAGGAGATATTCCGGGCGATTAATGTGGAGAAGGTATACTCAAAGGATGATATCCTTGAGGCGTACCTCAATACCATCAGTCTTGCGAACAACACCAACGGCGTTCAGGCGGCGGCAAACCTTTATTTTAATAAGGATGTAAGCGAACTGACCATTGCCGAAAGCGCCGCGATAGCGTCCATAACCCAGTTCCCCGTGAAATATAACCCTTTTTCAACGGAGGGGAAAAAGAACAACAAGCAGCGGCGGGAGTACATCCTTCAGGAGATGCGTACCCAGGAGCGCATTACGCAGGCGGAATACGATGCCGCGATGAAGGAATCGGCTACCATGGCCTTTAAAAAGGAAGAGGCCATGCAGCAGGCTGTCTCCACACAGAGCTGGTTTGTGGAGAACCTGATAGAGGAGATTATTTACGATCTCGTCACGCAAAAGGGCATGACCCGCGCGCAGGCGACCACAAAGCTCTACAGCGGCGGTCTGCGCATTTACTCAACCGTTAACCCAAAGATACAGGCCATAATTGATGAGAAGTTTCTTGATGATGCGACCTTTAAGAACGTACTAAACAAAGAGCCTGTGCAATCGGGGATGGTGGTGACCGACCCTCATGGCAAGATTCTTGGTATTGCGGGCGCGCGCGGGCAAAAGGTAGCCGACCGCGGCTTTAACTATGCCACGATGGCAAAGCGGCAGTCCGGCTCCTCCATTAAGCCCATCTCGGAATACGCGGTGGCCATGGAGTACGATTTAATTACCTATTCCACCGTTTTTGATGATAACCCCATTACTGAGGTCAAAAACGGTGATGAGATCATCGAAAGCTGGCCCCGAAATCATTACGGGGATTATAAAGGCGACATGACTGTGGTGGAAGCGCTCCAGCGTTCCACCAATACAATAGCCGTTAAGGTTTGTGAACTGGTTTCCCCCCGCAGGTGCTTTGATTTCTTGAAGAATAAGCTGGGCATGACGACACTGGTGGAGGCGCGCAAAACGGCGGACGGCAGAGTTCAGACCGATATTGACTACTCCCCCATCGCCATAGGGAGCTTGACCGACGGCGTAACGGTGCTGGAGATGACCGCGGCATATCAGATCTTCGCGAACGGCGGCACCTACACCAAGCCCTATAGCTACACCAAGGTGCTCGACGCCGCCACCGGTGAGGTTATTCTTGAGAACCGCCAGGTATATAACCGCGTTATCAGCGAACAGACTGCCTATGTATTGAACCGCCTGCTGTACCAAATTGTCAATGCCTCCCCCGGCACCGGTGTGGGCGCAAGGCTGGCGGGCGTCGAAACCATCGGCAAGACGGGTACCTCCGATAAGGATTACAACCAATGGTTTATCGGCGCTACCCCCAACTACGTTGCCGGTATCTGGGTAGGGTATGACCGCAACAAGACGGTTCATTATTCGAGCTATCCCCCGCCCTACGCCTGGAAGCAGGTGATGCAGGAGGTTGTGAAGCTCGACGAAGACCCTGGCTCCTTTACCATGCCCGACGGCGTTGTGACCAAGCTTTACTGCAAAACCTCGGGTGACCTTGCAACCACCCTTTGCCCTGAAACCGCCATGGGCTATTACAAGTCCACCAACCTGCCCCCGACCTGCACACAGCACCTGTACGGCAACTCCGCCTCCAGTGACGACTGGTACAACTACGGCTCCGACACCGAAACCCCCTGGTGGCAGTAAGCCAGCTTGATAATTGATAAGACAAAAGCCGCTTCGCTTTTAAAATGTACAAGCTGAAGGCGAATTGTACGAATCCCGCATTAACACAAATTTGCAGTAGACATAAGCCGAAACGCCGCGCGGGGCTATCCCTCGCGGCGTTTCGGCTTATACTATTATCCGATTAAAAAGTGTATAAAAACCAAGTCAAAATCTTTAATTTAATGATTTTGACGCGGATTTTTATCAACACTTTTATCGGAGAATAGTATTATGTTCGTAAAAAAGTTTCAACAGGCGCTTGCCCTTTTGTTGAAAACCCGGTGCTGCCAGGAGATAAAAACGGAAGGTGCTGCACCCGATGGAAGGTGACGGAAACCGCCGATGAAAATTGTAACAAGTTTATTGCCTTTTAGACTCCATGGTTAATTATTACTGCGTTTTGCACTAATTATATATTGTTGTTAGTGCATTTTACACATAAATAAGTTACAAAGTAGTTACATAATGATGTCGATTTAGGTATTGCCAATCGAGCCGAGGGGGGTTATAATAATCCCAGAGCAATAAGCTCGCTATACCGATTCCAAACAAAAGCACCTGACAAAGAGCTATGCGTAAACGCCTCAAACAACGTTTTACCAATAACCTCCTCTTCGTGCGTATGCTTGGAATTTGTATAAATATTCAAGGAGGAATAAAAGAGCATGAAAAAACTGATTGCAATGACTTTGACACTCGTAATGCTGCTGAGCCTCGCGACGATTGTATCGGCCGCAGAGGTAAGCGGAGACTTAATCGGTACGGTTCCCGGCACATCCATTTTCCCCGAAGAGCTTGAGTTTACTGAAGAGGCTGTAACCGTTGACCTCGCACCCGGCGGCAACTTTGACGCATGGAACGGCGAAGAGAGCGTCAGCGTAGCGTCCTCCGACACCGCTAAGCTTACCGTAAGCTACAAGAAGTATGTGGAGAACGACGGCACCGTCAGATACTCCCTGAGACTCACCCCCAAGAAGACCATTACCGCTGAGGAGCACAAGGTTACCGTTACTATCGCAGTTGCGCAGGTTACTGCCGCAGGCGATAAGGTAAAGGGCACTATGAACAAGGAAATCATCATGTTCAACGAGCGTCACTACGAGGATGACCTGATTCCCCAGGCTGACGACACCTACAAGCTCAACGCTAACAAGCCTGTGATCGACGCTGAGGTATTTGCAAAGGTTGCCGATTACGAGCAGAAGCTCACCATCAACTACTCTTCCTACAGCGTTGTATTCCCCAAGGTAGCGAAGCAGGATACCTCTCTCTACCTCGCCGCCAGCACCAGCGTTCCCGAGTACATCAGCAAGATCGCAAACGGCAAGGACGTGAAGTACATCAACTTCCCCGGCAACCCCTACTTAAAGGATGCTGCCAAGATCTCTGTAAACTTTAACAACGACTGGCAGAATGAGAACGGCACAACCGCTTATGTTTATGCGGTAAGCAACGACGTACTGGTTGGCGAACCCATCGTAGCTACCATTGAGAACGGCGCGATTGTGTTTGAGACCAAGGGCAGACTCGGCGAGTATGCAATCTTCGCGACGAAGATGGCCTCTGTAGTCGATGCAACCAAGGACACCAGCTCCACCACCAACCCCAGCACCGGCGACGGCGGCACCATTGCAGTAGCGGTCGTGCTTGCAACGATGGCTCTTGCAGCAGCAGGTTTTGTAGCTGTGAAAAAAGCCAGCCGCTAATTAAAGCATAACAGCTTATTACAGGGCTTAAAAACTAATATCTAACCACAACCAAAAGCGGGCGCGAAAGCGCCCGCTTTTGGTTGTGTAAATGCGGTGAGCTCATTGTTGTTTTTACGCCCCATAACTCAAAACGCGAAAAATCCTAATCCCGCCCGCATTCGGGCATTAAGCCAGTACTATGTGCCAAAATACACAAAACAGCGCCTTTAACCTGATTGACAGATGCTTTTTAGTCGTCTCGTCGTATAAACTCACACTCGTTTACAATTTAGTAATATACCCTTTCAAGAATCATGCTAAAATCTATGCGAAATGCTATGTAAAATGCTATGAATAGTAATGGGATATGGGATATTGGAGTATCCCCATAACCCGGCACCAAAATAGTCTTGTGTGGCAGGTGTGGGAAAAAAGGAAGAACTACAGACCAGGGGGAAAAGCAAGGGCAAAATACGCGAGGCACCAAGATTTTGCCGAAGGGTAAAAATAAAAAATAATTTTTGGAAAAAATTATTTTTTATTTTCGCAAGCGCGTAACGCAGCTACCCCACTGAGCTTTACGCGCTTGCGCCGAAGGTTCTTATACTAATAACCGATTTAAAAGTGTATAAAAATCAAGTGAAAAGCTTTAGTTTATGGGTTTTTACTTGATTTTTATCAACACTTTTTGAGGGGATTAGTATTGGTCACAAAGCCGTGCTTCGTTTGCCCTTGCTTTGAGCTGGGTGCAGGGTGTCCCTGCTTCGCTTTTTCTAAATTGCATACTTTTCTAGAACAAGAAAAGTATGCCGCCTGTCGGCGCGGGTGCCGACGTTCCAACAACTTGATGATAATTACCTAAAGCCGATTAATTCACGAAGTGTATAAGGTTGGTTTTGGAAAATCAATACTTCATACTTTTTTAATAAAAGAACTAACACCATATCTGGGAGGCAACGCCGTGAAGTTTAAGAGATTCGCCGCCGTCATATTGATTGTGAGCCTGCTTGCCGCCGCGTGTTCGCGGGATAAGGGCGGGACCTTTTCCTATGATATTGCGGCAGACCCCAAGAACCTGGACCCCCAGCTTGCCACAGACGCCGCCTCGATGCTGGTTATCCAGAACACCTTTGAGGGACTAATGACCTATGACCAGAACGGGGCACTCACAACAGGCGCCGCGGTGTCCTATACGGTTTCAGAGGACGGCACGACCTATGTGTTTAAGTTAAATGAGGACGCGAAGTGGTCGGTAAGCGGGCAGGGGTATGCCCCTGTTACCGCTCATGATTTTGTTTTCGCGTTCCAGCGCATCTTTGACCCCAACACGCAGTCCCCCTACATCAAAGAGTTTTTGTGTATTAAAAACGCCGACGCGATTGCTGCCGGCAAGCTGCCCAAGGAATCTCTCGGCGTGTACGCCAGTGCTACCCGAGAGCTGACGGTGGAGCTTGCCTACCCCTTCGACGGCTTTTTGGCGCTAACGGCATCTACCGCGGCATCGCCTTGCAACGGCGCGTTCTTTGCCGAGACCAAGGGCAAATATGGCACAAACATTCAAAACCTTGCGTTTAACGGTCCCTTTGCCCTCAGCTCCTGGCGCGCGGGAAGGTATTTGATTTTTCGGCGCAACCAGCTATATCACACACCCGAGGCCGTTATCCCGCAGGATGTGACCTTGTACGTCGGTAATACCGGACAGCAAAGCACCGAACGGTTTCTTAACGCGGATACCGATGTGCTCAGCGTATCGGGGGACCGGATTGAATCGCTGGTGGCACAGGGTTATGGCTATGAGCAATTTCAGGATACGACATGGGCGCTGTTGATTAACCCCCGCGACCCGACACTTTCCAACCGCCATATTCGATTGGCCTACGCTTACGCCTTCACCAGCGCGTCATATATCAATCAGTTTCCTATTTGGCTGAAAAAGGCGGGGGCGTTCATTCCGCCGGTGATTTATTCGGGTGCATCTCCCTACCGTCAGCTTGCGGGGCTTGACCTGATGCTGCCCTATTTGCCCGAAAACGCATTGCAGCACCTAAACGACGGTCTTGCAGAGCTTGCACTGGACAGCCAGCCCAAGATTACGGTGCTGTGCCCCAGCGCCGAGCCCTTCGGCTTTTTAATGCAATATGTGCAGCAAACATGGCAGGGCGATCTTTCCACCTTTGTGGGGCTCGAGCGGCGCTCTGAGGCCGATATTCAAAAGGCGATAACCAACGGCGCGTACCAGATTGCATTGGTGCCATTTCGTCCCGACTCGGACAATATATCCGAAATGCTCACCCAGTTCGGCTCCGACTCGCCGCGCAATGTTTACGGCTACAGCAATCCCGACTATGACGCGCTGCTGGCTGCCTCCTCTTACGCGATTACCCAGGAGGAGGCCACAGCCTGTATGATGGCGGCGGAACGCCTGCTGATGGAGGATGGCATCCTCATACCTTTTGCCTACCAGACCAGCTTTTTCGCGGTTTCGCCTACCGTTGAGAACGTTGTTATTTCCCCCTTTGGCGGGGGGCTATATTTTAAATACGCGCAGCGGGTTAAGCGGTAAAGCAACCCGCGCCGCACGCTGTAGTAAGAATGAAAGATAAATTGCATTTTTTAA
>JAEZCT010000065.1 GCA_023433405.1 Bacillota bacterium
CCCTTGCTTTGAGCTGGGTGCAGGGTGTCCCTGCTTCGCTTTTGCTTACTTTTCTCGAACAAGAAAAGTAAGCCGCCTGTCGGCGCGGGAGCCGACGTTCCTACAACTTGATGATGATTACCTAAAAGCCGACCAATTCACAAAGCTTATAATATCAGCATTTGGAAACTTCAATAAACCCGTTATTGCTGTACTTTGTAGGCTTTGCTTTTTTTGCATCACTGCGTAATTGTATGGTAATGTCCTTTTTCATAATTACAAGTCCCGCACTGACCAATACGTAAGAGCGCGGGGCTTTGATAAATTTTAAAGTATTTGGAGGAGACAAATTATGAAAAGCAAAACTACAACCCTTATCCTTGCAATTCTTCTGGGTGGTCTTGGGGTAGATCGCTTCTATGTTGGCAAGATTGGCACAGGTATTCTTAAGCTCATCACCTGCGCGGGCTTTGGCATCTGGTGGCTTGTTGACATTATTCTGATTGCAACGGGCAAGTATACCGACAAAAACGGCAACGCACTGGTCGGCTAAGCTTAATTGCTTTCCCCATTTTTTATCGCGGTTAGCCATTTAAATGCATCTATTTAGTCGTATTCCCAAGCGCCCGGCGGCAAAAGCGTGCCACCGGGCGCTTGGCTATTAATGGACCATAGCAATTTGTTACAAAAAAATAATGCAATATGCAAAAAAAAGCGCATATTTAAGCACTGCTATTAATAGTAGTAGTGGAGGCTTCGCAAGCTTACGCGGCGATATATTATGGGGCGAAGCACTAATACCGTTATTTAACAAAGCGAGTCGCAATAACTCCAAAAAATATATTACCAATGTAAGGCGCGCGTATTGAATTATGTTTTTATTCCTCTTATAATAGACGTTGAGTGACATAGCGTCGTTGGAGCGCGTCCGCCGATATTTTGAATGGAACGGTTGCTATCCTCCCGTTTGGATTCATGGGCGGTCGAACACGCTCCGGGTTTTTTGCGTCCAAATGCTCTTACGCGGCTAAATAAGGCGCGAAACTAAGACCAAACAATCCGTAGCTGTGCCGGGTGAGCATTGGCGCCGCGTTTTTTGTATGACTGCATTTTAAAAATGACATGGGGATAAAATGATGACAGACAGCACCGGCAAGCGCTGGAATACCGCGGTATTCCGCTTCGCCCCATCCTGCTTCGGGGAGGAACTCCATTGATCTTCGCAAACCTGTTTTTTATTTATCTGTTTGTTCCCCTTAACATTGTTTTATATTTTGCTTCCAAAAACAAAAGCTACCGCAATATTGTGCTGGTTGTGTTCTCCCTGTTCTTTTACGCATGGGGCGAGCCGGTTATGATTTGGGTACTGCTTGCAAGCGTAATGGTGAATTTCGGTCTGGCGCTCTTGGTGGAGCGGTACCGTGATACGCCTCGCAGTAAGGCGGCTCTGACCGTATCGGTAGTTTTTAACTTGGGCTTGCTGGGTATGTTTAAATACCTCGGCTTTTTAGTCGAGAATTTTAACGTCATTTCACCGGTAGACCTGCCGGTGCCCGGGGTTGTACTCCCCATTGGCATATCGTTTTATACCTTCCAAATCCTTTCCTATGTGGCGGATGTCTACCGCGGCGAGGTGCCCGCGCAAAAATCCCCGCTTAAATTTTTAATGTATGTTTCCATGTACCACCAGCTGGTGGCGGGCCCGATTGTACGCTACAGCCATATTGCCGACGAGATTGAAAACCGGGTTATTACCCCGCCGGAGGTAAGCCGGGGTATTACCCGCTTTATCATCGGTCTTTCCAAAAAGGTGATGATAGCAAACGCGGCGGGTGAGCTTGCGGGCAGGTATCTGGACGGCGACCTTTCCTCCCTCTCGGTTATGGGCGCGTGGTTTGGGCTGTTAATGTTTGCGCTGCAAATCTATTTTGACTTTTCCGGTTATTCCGATATGGCCATCGGTCTTGGTATGATTTTTGGCTTTCATTACCGCGAAAACTTTGTTTACCCGTATATCTCCTGCTCTGCCACCGAGTTCTGGCGGCGTTGGCATATCTCGCTTGGCAGCTTTTTTCGCGACTATGTCTATATCCCGCTGGGGGGCAACCGCAGGCACCAATACCTTAACCTTGCCATCGTTTGGTTTTTAACCGGTCTTTGGCACGGCGCAAGCTGGAATTTTATCCTTTGGGGACTCTATTTCGGCGCGCTGATTATACTGGAAAAGCTGTTTTTGGGCAAGCTACTGGATAAGCTCCCTCGCTTTTTTTCGTGGCTATACCTTATTTTTGCGGTTATGCTCGGCTGGGCACTGTTTTATTTTACCGACATCCATCGGCTGGGCACCTTTATGGGCGCGCTGTTTGGTATCGGACACCCGTTTACCGATTTGGCAGTCGGCATTAACATTTCGTCAAACTTTATCTGGATTATGGTCGCCATCGTCTGCACAATGCCTGTCATTCCCTATATCCGCCGCTTTCTTGAGGACCGGCTGTATGAGGATTCGCCGGTTTATACCGCGCTTGACTGGGGCCGGCTTGCTGTGAATGTGGGTCTTTTGGCCATCTGCACCTTCCTGCTGGTTGGGCAGGGCTATAACCCGTTTTTATACTATCGATTTTAGAGCAGGGTTTTATTTGCTCGAAGAAGGAGCTCCCGCCAATGGCTAATATACAGTTTAAAACCGATAAAACCCCGCCTGGAGGGTCTCGGTTATCCTTTCGCAGCAGGGATGGTCGGCTGACCTTGCCGGGAACCCTCGGCGTAGTAATTACGCTGGTGCTGGTGTGTGTTATCGGGCTTTTGGCGTTTATACTGCCTAAGCCCACAAACTCGGAGTTTGAGGGGCGCGAGCTTGAAAAGTTCCCCGACTTTACGTGGCAGGGCTTATGGAGCGGAGATTATGCCGCACAGGTTGACGCGTTTTATTCCGACACCTTTCCCTTTCGCGACGGGCTGGTGGAGCTTGCCGCGGTTTATAATTCGCTGAAGGGCTTTAATGAGGACGACGTTACCCTGCACGGCACGGTACCCGTCGTACCCAGCGAGCCGGTATCCTCCCAGCCCCCCGCGGCTGTCTCCTCCGCGCCGGCGTCCTCCGAGCCTTCCTCCTCTCAGGCTAGCAGCTCGCAGCCCCCTTCCTCCTCCTCTAAGGCAAATTCCGGGATAGAGCTTGACGGTGAAATGAAGGAGGGACTGTTTGTCATCGGCGACCGCGCCATGTCCCTGTTTGGTACAAACGGCAAGGAGGGCAAGCGGTACGCGCAGGTAATTACCGGCTACCAGGAGCAGTTTGGCAGCGATGTAACCATCTATAACCTTGTCGTGCCTACCCAGTCAGAGTTTTATCTGCCCGAAAAGTATCAGAATCTTTCCGGCTCGCAAAAGGCGAATATTGATTTGATCTATAATGCGCTTGGACCCACCATTGTTCCCATCCGCAGTGCCTACGATGTGCTTAGCGCCCACACCGACGAGTATTTGTACTTCCGCACCGATCATCACTGGACCCCGCTGGCGGCCTATTACGCCTATGTGGGCTTTTGCCTTGACACAGGGAAAAACCCCGTCCCGCTTGAGAGCATGACCTACGGGCGCAAGGAGAACTTTCTTGGCAGCCTGTACCGTCTGACCCAGGAGCCTAAGCTTAAGGCAAGCCCCGATTATATGGATTATTACCTCATACCCTACGAAACCACCTGCGAGCTGTACAAAAAAGGGGCGCGCAACACCCCTTACGCCACCTCCCTGTATGCCATGGGGGTAAAGGGCTCCAACTGCTACAGCATGTTCCTTGCGGGGGATTGGCCGCTGTTTGTTATTCGCTCAAATGCAGGTACCGGCAAATCCATTGCCGTCGTAAAGGAATCCTTCGGCAATGCCTTCGCACCCTACCTCGCAAGCCATTACGATACGGTTTATGTGGTTGACCAACGGTATTTTGAGAAGGATTTTGACCAGTTTATCCGGGATAAGGGCATAAAAGAGGTGCTGTTCATCAACAACAGCTTTGCCGCCAACACCACGGTGCAGATTAACTGGATTAAAAACCTCAACTACGAAAAGGCCTGGCCCGCCGCCTCCTCTTTGGCAGCCTCCTCCTCTCCCGTGGAGGCGGTACCCCCCACAGCGGAGCCTTGAGCCGATTTCCATTGAGTTTTTACCGTCTCCCGCCAAGACCGGCGGGAGACGGTAAAAACTATAAAAAAACCGGCGCTTAAAAGCCCTGTGGCTTTTAAGCGCCGGTTTTTTATCTGCAATTCTACACCTTTTATGGGGATAGTATTATACTAATCACCTCAAAAAGAGTCGATAAAATTTAGGTGAAAACCCATAAATTAAAGCTTTTCACTTGATTTTCATACTCTTTTAAATCGGATATTAGTATTACACTCAAAATTGCTTTATACTATTATCCGCAGGTTTTTTATCAATACTTTCATCGGAAAATAGTATCAGGACTTATCCTTGGGCTTAAAGATCAGCGCCACTAAAAACCCAAAAAACACGGCTGCCGCAATACCGGCGGCGGTTGCAGATAGCCCGCCGCTTAACGCACCCAGCAAGCCCATCCTTTCAATCGCCTCCTTGGTGCCCTTGGCTATCAGGTAGCCAAAGCCGGTGAGCGGCACGGTCGCGCCCGCCCCCGCAAACTCTACTAACGGCTTGTATATACCCATGCCCCCAAGGATAACGCCTGCCACAACATAGGTAACCAAAATGCGCGCGGGGCTGACCTTAGTTTTGCTAATAAGCAGCTGGGCGACAACGCAAAACAGCCCGCCAACCCAAAAGGCGTTAAAATAATTCATAAGGCTCTTTCCTTTCCGGCAATGTTTCTAGTTTTGGTCATAGGGGCTTTGTCGCGGAGATATGCACAAGGTGGGCTATACCGGGGATTGTCTCCCCCTGCTGCAGGCTGGTGGGGCTCATTAACGCACCTGTTGCCACAAACAGGATATTTTTAAGCTCCCCGGACTGAATGCGCTTTAGGATATAAGAGCACAGCACCGACGCACTGCATCCGCAGCCAGAGCCGCCCGCATTTACGCCTTGGGTTTCATTATCAAAAATCAGCAGACCGCAGTCGCTGTGTTTTTTTGCAATATCATAATTCTCCCGCTCCAGCAGCTGCTCTACCAGCTGAGAGCCCACCTGCCCAAGGTCTCCGGTGAGTATCAGGTCAAAATCTTGCGGGCCAAGCGCGGTATCCTGAAAGAAGTTCAGGATGGTATCGGCGGCGGCGGGTGCCATTGCGGCGCCCATATTGTTTACGTCGTTAATGCCCATATCCTGAATGCGCCCGATTGTCACCGCGCGGATAAACGGCGCGACCCCGCTGCCAGATAATATCGCGCAGCCCGAGCCCGTTACCGTCCACTGAGAGGTGGGTGCGCGCAGACCGCCGTATTCCAAGGGGTAGCGAAACTGCCGCTCCGCCGAGCAGAAATGGGATGAGGTGACGCACACGCAGTTGGAGGCGGCGCCCCCATCCACAAAGATGGAGCCAAGGCAGATGGATTCCGCCATGGTGGAGCAGGCGCCAAACAGCCCCACCAGCGGCACATTCAA
Source organism: Bacillota bacterium (assembly GCA_023433405.1). Taxonomy (GTDB): domain Bacteria; phylum Bacillota; class Clostridia; order Oscillospirales; family Ruminococcaceae; genus Acetanaerobacterium. The sequence continues at coordinate 5,554 of JAEZCT010000065.1, forward strand.
ATCGCGCAGACCATAGGTGGTGCTGATACTCTGGTTTAGAAGGTCCCCCGCAAAAATAAGGTCGATATCTGCGGAGGAGAGATGCGCCTTTTCCAGCGCCTTGTTTACCGCGTCCTTTTGCAGCCGGCTTTCCGCCTTCTCCCACGTTTCCTCTCCCATGGTGGTGTCGGTGCAAATCATATCAAAATGCCGTGCCAGAGGCCCCTCGCCTTCCTTTTTGCCTACTACAGAGGCAAAACCCGAGATGCTGGGGCAGGAATCCAGCCGCAGCGTATACCTTCCCTGACGTGTCGCCATAAAAGCACCATGCCTTTCTATTCTTTGCGGTATCTTCCTGAGTCTTGTTTGTTTTTACTTTGTCCGGTTCGTTTTGCCGCTAAAATAATCCGAACAGATACACAATTACCCCATACGCAATGCCCGCCGTCAGCCCGTAGACAATTACAGGCCCCGCTATGGTAAACATCTTTGCGCCAAGACCCATTACAAGTCCCTCACTTTTAAAATCCAATGCAGGCGCCGCCACCGAGTTTGAAAAGCCGGTAATGGGTACGAGTACTCCCGCACCCGCAAATTTTGCGATGTCATCAAACACATGCAGTCCGGTGAGCGCCGCCGCCACAAAAATAAGCGTAACCGAGGTCAGTGTGCTTGCTATCTCGCGCCCTACCCCGCTTTGCAGGTACAATGTGGTTAACAGCTCGCCAATAGTGCAGACAAGCCCACCCGACAAAAAGGCGAAGATGCATTCTCTCACGGTGTGGGACGGCCGCTCCGCGCGCTTTGCAAGGTCGGAGTAATCGTTTGGCGATAAATTAAAGGCCATGCGTAAACCTCCCGAGCGTTATTCTATAGTTTGTTACCAAGTTATATAATAGTCTGGTCTGCAAGCCGGGTTTTATGCGATAAATATTACCGCGGCATCAAAAAGCGGATGTACGTTTTTGGCGTACATCCGCTTTTTATACTATTTTCCGATTAAAAAGTATATAAGAAATCAAGTCAAAACCTTTGCTATATGGGTTTTGGCGAAGATTTTTTATCGTTATTTTCATCGGAAGATAGTATTACTGTCGCGTTTCATTCGAGCTATAACAGTGACAGCGATTAGTAATTTGTGTTATATTGTAACCATACTTCTGTTTTAAAATAAAACAGTTTCATTTATTAAGAAAAATGAGGTTCATACTATGACCAAACGCCTCATCGTGCCGTTTTGCTGTTTTACAATGCTGTTAACGGCCTGCTCCTCTCGCGCTTTACCGCGTATCACAGAATTCTACCCAAACTCAAGCTCCGTTTCAGCGGTATCCGGGTCAGGCCATCAGCAAGCCTCATCCTCCCTGCCGCCGCAAGCCTTTGACGACGCATTCCTAAAACAGGCTTACCAGGTTGGGTATACCGATGAGATGCTCGAAACGCTAAAGCAGCAAGAGTTTACGTCTTGGCAAATCTTAAACCCCAGTACCATAAATACCTACCACAAGGGACAAACCACTCCTGACGGCAAGTATTCCCTTGCAAGCTACGAGGTTGTGTATATTCTGTCGGCTATGCTGGTTGTGGACAACACAACCGGTGAGTTTAATGTGGTTGGCGACTGGCAGAACGGGTATTGCGATTTCGGTATCCTTGACAACAACCGCTTTTACGCCGCCGTCCCGGAGGTTGGCGGCGCAACCTATCCCGCCGGACTGCGCATTTATGGTTTTGATAACCCCGCGCAGCCCATTGCCCGCTGGGATTTGACTACAGCGCCTAATGCCGCCACAACTAAACTGATGCTGCCGACATACTATCATATGGCATCGGGGTTATTTGCTGTCTTTCATTGTGAATATCCGTCGGACTGGGATGTCTGGACGCAGGACAGCGTGACAAATTACCAGGTTACAATACTCAATACCGACTGTAACGTTCTTTTTACTGTAGACACCGGCATCCCGCTGGAAAAATGCAAAACAGGCATCGCCGCCCCAAGCTTTGAAAAGTATAATGACCCTCTGGATGAGCAGAACGGTATAATCTATTTCTGTATAGGGGAATCCTACTATCGGCTGGACTGTCAAACGCAAGCCGTAGATGCATGGGTGTTTTAAGTGTTATGGGATATTGAGTACCCCCCGTAACCCCAGCACCAAAATAGCCTTGTGTGGCAGGTATGGGAAAAAAGGAAAAACTACAGACCAGGGCGAAAAGCAAGGGCAAATTACGCGAGGGAACAGGATTTTGCCGAAGGTGCTTATACTAATAACCGATTTAAAAGTTTATAAAAATCAAGTGAAAAGCTTTAGTTTATGGGTTTTTACTTGATTTTTATCAACACTTTTTGAGGGGATTAGTATTGGTCACAAAAACCGTGCTTCGTTTGCCCTTGCTTTGAGCTGGGTGCAGGGTGTCCCTGCTTCGCTTTTACTGAATTGCTTACTTTTCTCGAACAAGAAAAGTAAGCCGCCTGTCGGCGCGGGAGCCGACGTTCCAACAATTTGATGATGGTTCCTTAAAAGCCGACCATTTCACAAAGTTTATTCGATTGGTTTTTAGAAACTCCAATAAACTATAGACTACAGCCGTTCCTTTCTCTCCCGCCCATCCTTGAGCAGTGCCTTGAGCGTGTCGCCGTCCTGCGCCTCCAGCGCGGTTTTATATGCCGTCAGGTTATCAATTAAAATACCAAGCTCGTCGGCAAGGCTGTCGCGATTTGCGAGAAAAAGCTCGGTCCACATCACCTCGTTTAGCCTTGCCACCCGGGTCAAATCCTTAAAGCTGCCCGCGCTGTAGCCGGGATGCTCCGGCGCGCGGGGGCTTTTGACATACGCGTTTGAGAGCACATGGGCAAGCTGGGAGGTGTAGGCTATCATGCAGTCGTGGTGGTCGGGGGTGGTTACGGTCACACTGCCAAAGCCCACCGCCGCGGCAAGCTCCCGCCAAAGGGAAACCGCCTGCGCCTGTGCGCCTTGCTCGGGCTGTGTTGGGGTGAGGATGAGGGACGCGCCGGAAAACAGCTCGCTTTTGGTATAATCAAAGCCCGAAAACTCCCGTCCCGCCATGGGATGCGCCCCCACAAAAACCATACCCGCCGCCCGGCAGGGGGCATCCAATGCGTCACACGGCGCGCGCTTCACTCCGCACAGGTCGGAGACGACGCACCCCGCCTTTAGCTTTGGCAGACGGGCAAGCAGCTCGGCAATGGCCGCCGAGGGGTAGAGCGCGCACAGCAGCATGTCGCATTCTGCCAGTGCCGCGTCGTCGAGCGCGGTGTCTATGGCACCTGCCTGCCTTGCCTTAAGCATGGTGTCGGCATCCAAATCGTAGCCCGCTACGGTGTGCGGGGTGTATGCCTTAATGGCTCGCGCGAACGACCCCCCGATGAGTCCCAGTCCGATAATTCCTATAAACAGCGGCTGCATCGTCATCCTGCCTTTCAATTGTATGAGTTTAGTTTTAGTTCTTAATGCTGTATGGTTATTGCAGTTTCCAAAAACCTATTTTATAAACGTTGTGAAATGGTTGGCATTTAGGGAATCATCATCAAGTTGTAGGAACGTCGGCTCCCGCGCCGACAGGCGGCTTACTTTTCTTGTTCGAGAAAAGTAAGCAATTTAGTAAAGCGAAGCAGGGACACCCTGCACCCAGCTCAAAGCAAGGGC
>JAEZCT010000083.1 GCA_023433405.1 Bacillota bacterium
TAAATAGTTTTTGTTGGGTCAGTTTCTAACCACAGCCATAGTATATCCCATATTGTGCATTTGCGCAAGACCTTTTGGTTAAAAACCTGTTATAATTTTGTAACTAAATTATAGGCATTTTGCACAACCACCTATCATTGTTTATATGATTCGCGTAGGTCACCGAGCAAAAAAAACAATATTATGTGTAAACATGTTATCACCGGCATCAAATCGTCACTTGTTTGTAACTTTTAAGCAAATATAAACACATATACTTACAGCATTCTCTTTAACCACCGCTATTCTCAAGACAAAGAATTAAGGGACCGTTTGGTAGCCATTTATTCATCATTCTTTCGGTTCCCGCGCAATTGACAAAACCCAGCTTTCCCGTTACAATATAGCTTGCGAGTAAACCAGACTGCGGCGCGCGCGGTGCAATTGCGCCGACGTGTGAGGAAAGTCCGAGCTCCATAGGGCAGGATAACGGCTAACGGCCGCCGGAGGCGACTCTAGGGAAAGTGCAACAGAGATATACCGCCTCGTTTTTTCGAGGTAAGGGTGGAAAGGTGAGGTAAGAGCTCACCGGCGCGCGGGTGACCGCGCGGCCCTGCAAACCCTATCCGGAGCAACACCAACACGGGAGCTAAGCCGGCCCGGCATTCCCGAACAGGTGGCTTGAGCCCAAGCGGCAACGCGGGGCCCAGACAGATCGTAGTCAAATACAGAACTCGGCTTACAGGTTTAGTCGCATGATATGTAAAGACAGCGCCGTTGGTTGATGAAGCTTCATCAACCAACGGCGCTTCGCTGTTCATTTTTTAGTATCATGCGTTTTTAATGTCTTGATTGAAAGAGCAAAAATATTAGTAGTAATAATACTGACCGACATCGCCCAAAAGCGCAAAGAGTGCGCCGCCAGTTAGCGCAGCCAGTAAAATTCCCAGCGTGGTGCCAACGACTGAAATAATTAACACCGCCCGCGCGTAGTTTTTCCTGTTAGGGTTTTCCCCGCCGCTAAAGGCCCATACCAGCAACAGGATGAAGCCTACCAGCGGGATGGCGGAAAGTATAAACATCCCGATATAACTGCCGACTGAGAGAACGGGTGCGAGCTGCCCCGGCTGACCGTAGGGGGCCTGCGGGTTGTACGGATAAGGCTGCGCGGGCGCTCCTGTGACAGGGGTGTTATAGGCATCGTTGGACATTTCTTCTCCTCCTTAATACGACGTGTTTTTGCTTCGCAAAACGTTAGAAAGTTAAGCGAGGTCGCGTATTTTATAGAAAATATTATCATAATGGCTGTGATTTTACAACTCATTTCTAAGCAATTCTTAAGCAGACACTTAAAAATCTGCTATTGAGAGGTAAAAATTTCGATATCTATCCGTTTTTTTGTACATTTCATTTGATATACTAAAGCTATCAAGTAATTTAGGCTGTGGTTTTCGAAAGGAGTGTCGGTCATGCGTTTTACGATTCGGTATGTTTTAGGCCATGTGGAGGTGTTTGATGAGAATGGTTGCTTCCTATTCTCTGCCGACACCGAAGCGGAGGCATTCCGCGAGTTGCGGGAGGCTGCATAACAAAAGCTCTTCGCCGTAATTGACATAGTATGCCGACCGTTTCTTGGGAAGACAAACCCTTTTATCAAGTAGCGGACAGTATTCACACCGACCATACGATCATTATTATACTAATATCCGATTTAAAAGAGTATAAAAATCAAGTGAAAAGCTTTGATTTATGGGTTTTCACGCGGATTTTTATCGACTCTTATTGAGGAGATTAGTATTATAACCTGTCATTTTGAAAAAAGAGGCGGGTCTTCGAGGTCCGCCTCTTTTTTTGCTCCGGACGACACGATTTTAAAAGGATTGATCAAGCCTCAAGATATCCCGCCTTGGGGGTCACACGGAAGGCCTCGGCCAGAACTGCAAGCTCGTCGTCGCGAATGGTTTGCAGAATGGGGGTATTCATTACCTTAATATAGATTTCCGCCGCCTTTTCCACCGTTTCAATCAGGCCAAATGCCTCGTCTATGGATGTACCGGTGCCGAAGATGCCGTGGTGCGCCCACACCACAAGGCGGTATTCCCGCATCTTCTCCGCCGTGGCAATGCCAATCCCGTCGTTGCCGCACAGCATCCATGGCAGAATACCCACACCGTCAGGGAATACAACCAAGCATTCGGTACACATCTGCCAAAGAGTACGGGTAAAGGCGCGTTCGCTTAAATCATGCACAAAGGTCATGGCAAGCACATTGGTTGCATGGGTATGAATGACAATGCGGTGTTCCGGGTCAACCCGCAGCCGCTCGATGTGCGACATAAAGTGGGAGGATAACTCACTCGTGGGTCTGCCGCCCTCACTGAAGCCCCACAGGATATCGTAGCTCTTTCCATCCTCGGCAACCTGAATCAGTCCAAGGTTTACATCGGGCGCATAGGAGATATTCTTAAAATAACATCCGGTGCCGGTTACTAAGAAAATCATGCCCTTTAGCGCGCTGGCATCAAAGGTCATAGGGATGTTGCGGAGGCTTTTTGCGGGATCCACATACCTTGCCGCCTCCTCCTTGGGGACAATCAGGCTGATGTTGCCGCCGTTGCGCTCATCCCAGCCAAGGCGGTACATGTTATCTGTAAGCCTGCAAATATCGATGAGAAACGGAGCCTTTAGAATAGCATCTTTTTGCATGGGTTTATAACCATTCCTTATTCTTATTGTTATACCAGTTTCGCTTTTAAAATTTGAGCACGACGAATAAATATCATGATAAACCATTATGCGGCAATACTTTTTGCTGCTGTGCGGTTTATAGCCTATGCCTTAATAAATGGAACGATACAGCTCCTCAATCAAGGGGGCGGTAACATCCTTGGGGTTGCCGGGGGTGCAGGCGTCCGCCAGCGCACTCTGGGCAAGGGCGGGGATATCCTCTTCCCTTACGCCGATTTCACGCAGGGCTTTTGGGATGCCCACATCCGCCGAAAGCTTCTTAACGGCGTCAATTGCCGCTTTGCGGTACTCGTCCTGCGGCATCGCGTCTACACCCAAAACTCCCATTGCGCGGGCAATTTCACGGTATTTCTCACCGGTGGCGTCGGCGTTAAACTCCATAATGCGGGGGAGGATTACGGCGTTTGCGACACCGTGCGGTGTATCATAAAACGCGCCGAGGGGGTGTGCCATGGAATGGACAATGCCAAGCCCCACATTGCTAAAGCCCATGCCCGCGACATACTGGCCCAGCGCCATATCCGAGCGACCCTTGGCCTCCCCCGCCACCGCGCCCCGCAGGGAACGGGAGATAATTTCAATCGCCTTTAGGTGCAGGGTGTCGGGCAGTTCCCACGCGCCGCGCGTGATAAAGCCCTCAATGGCGTGGGTTAAAGCGTCCATGCCGGTTGCGGCGGTCAGCCCCTTGGGCATAGATGCCATCATATCGGGATCTACAAACGCCACCACAGGGATATCGTGAGGATCGACACATACAAATTTCCGGCGTTTCTCCTCATCGGTAATCACATAGTTAATCGTAACCTCCGCCGCCGTTCCTGCCGTGGTGGGCACAGCAAGGATGGGAACGCAGGGGTTTTTGGTGGGTGCCACGCCCTCTAAGCTGGTAACCTCGGCATACTCGGGGTTGCGAATGATGATGCCGATGGCCTTTGCGGTATCAATAGGCGAACCTCCGCCAATGGCAATTATATAATCCGCCCCCGCTGCCGTAAAGCTTTTTACGCCGCTCTTAACAATGGCGACCGTGGGGTTTGCCTTTACCTCGTCAAACAGCTCATAGGCAAGACCATTTTGAGTGAGCAGCTCGGTAACCTTTGTCGAAACCCCGAATTTAACAAGGTCTTGATCCGTTACCACCAGCGCTTTTTGAAAGCCGCGGGACTTTACCTCATTTACAATCGCGCCAATCGCGCCCGCTCCGTGGTAGCTGGTTTCGTTGAGAATTATCCGGTTAGCCAATTACAACACAACCTTTCTATTTTTCCTTATTATTGAAGAAGGATGGATATTAAAGTTTGCGCATTGCCTTGCTGCGCCTTATACTAATCTCATTAAAAAGTGTAGAATTATAAATATTAACCCGCGCTAAAACACATAAACCAAGACTTTGCACTTAACTTTATAATTATACAAATATACAAACTATACACTTCCACATTGGATGTTCGTATTACGGGAGAGCTCCAGCATTTCCTGAAAGCGCTGCGCCGCCTTTTGCCAGCTCTCCGTATCGTCGGGCTCATACACGGCAAGCTGGGTGGAACGGGAGATAACCTCGCGCATCTCACTCAGGCTTTTTAATTCTCCCAGCGCGTACAGCTGGGACGCGATATTGCCAAACGCCGTGGCCTCCGCCGGACCTGCCGAAACGCGGATGCCGCAGGCGTTCGCCGCCATGGTGCAAAGCAGGGTATCCTTAATGCCGCCACCCACAATATTAAGCTGGGTAAACCGCTTTTCGCAAAGCTCCGAAAGCCGGCCCAGAGAATACCGGTATTTTAGGGCAAGACTTTCATAGATGCACCGAACCACCTCGCCACGGGTCTCGGGCACCGACTGTCCGGTTTCGGCACAGAACCTGCGAACGCGGTCGGGCAGGTTGCCGGGGGTCTCGAAGGCAGGTGCGTCGGGATCGATAAAGCACCGAAAGGGCTCTGCTGCAAGCGCCTCTCGCTCAAGCTCCGCAAAGCTTGCCTCATTGCCCTCACGAATCCACTGTCTGCGCGACTCCTGTATCAGCCATAGTCCCATAATGTTTTTAAGAAAGCGGGTCTTGCCTGCAAAACCGATTTCATTGGTAAAATTCTCAGCCTGCGCGCGTTCGGTCAGTACCGGCGCATCCAGCTCGGTGCCAAGGAGCGACCATGTGCCGCTGCTGATATAGGCAAAATTCGGCTCCTGTGTCGGTACACTTGCGACCGCCGAGGCGGTGTCGTGGGTGGGTACCGCAACCACCTTAGCGTTAGGGCAGCCCAGCTCTTCGCATAGGGCCGGGGAAAGCCCGCCGTAAATCTCCCCTGTGGCAATGGTCTTTGGCAAAAGTGCGGCGGGGATACCCAGCCGGGCGCAGACCTCACTGCTCCATTCCAGCCCGCGGGGATCAAATACCGAGGTGGTGGAGGCGTTTGTCACCTCTCCCCGCTTTTCCCCTGTCAGATAATAGGAAAGCAGGTCGGGGATCAGCAGCAGAGTTTTCGCCCGCGCAAGGGTTTCTTTTTCATGGCGCGAAAGATACGCTAGCTGGTACACGGTGTTAATGCGCATATGCTGAATGCCGGTGATACGGTAAAGCTCCTTGCGGGAAAGAAGGGATTCCACTTCCTGGGGGATACCCTCTGTGCGCTGGTCACGATAATGCACCGGGTTGCCCAAAAGCCGTCCCGCCCCATCAAGCAGACCAAAATCCACACCCCAGGTATCAATGCCTATGGTCTCAAACCCTCCCAGCGACGCCGCTTTGAGCAGCCCCTGCTTTATCTCGTGAAACAGGCGGAGAATATCCCAATAGAAGGTGCCGCCTGCGAGCACCGGATCGTTTGTAAAGCGGTGAACCTCCTGCATACGGATGGTTTTGCCGTCATATACTCCGAGCATTGCCCGTCCGCTGGATGCGCCGAGGTCAAACGCAAGTACACGCCTTTCTGTTGCCAAGGTGACCATTCCTTTCTTGTAGCTTGTCAAATGCAGCCGAGCGGTGCAAGGATAATAATCCCAAAAGCCTATGATATTTGGTTTTTCTTGCATTATTTACGCTTTTAAAAATCAAAGCTCGGCATTACCGGTTGATGAAAACCCGTTTTTTTCGTATGATAGAGGATAACGACTGATGGTAACACGGTGCGACAAGCGCCCGGATTCACCAGAGAAACAGTGAGTGAGGGAAAAGGATGTTTACCGAGGAGCGTCACAACCAGATTATGCGGCTGATTACCGCCAAAAAATATGTGACCGTTGAGGAGCTTTGCGGGCAGCTTTTTGTCAGCGCCGCTACTATTCGGCGCGACCTCTCCTACATGGAGAAGGCGGGCTACCTTAAGCGCTCCCACGGCGGCGCCGCGCTGGTGGAAAGCCTAAGCGGCGAGCTGTCGGATACGGTACGGGAGCTTGAGCATGTGCGGGAAAAACGCGCGCTTGCCGAGCTTGCAGGCAGCTTTCTTAAATCGGGGCTTACCATTTTTATGGATTCCAGCAGTACTGCCCGGGCGGTCATCCCTTTTCTTAAGCCCTATACAAACCTTGCGGTTATTACAAACGGCCTGAAAAACGCCATGCTGTTAAGCCAAGCCACCGACGCTAAGGTGTTTGTTCCAAGCGGCGTGCTCAGCCTGCGCTCCTACGCGCTGATGGGCATTGATACAAGGGACTATCTTGCGGGCATGAACGCGCAGCTTGCGTTTGTCTCCTGCGGCGGGGTTGACCTTTCAAGCGGGATTACCGATCCCTCACCTGAGCAATCCGCCCTCAAGCGCGTTATGCTGCAAAACGCAAAAATCCGTGTGCTGCTGTGCGACCACAGCAAATTTGGCGCGGTATACCTTTGCAAAACCTGCGGCTTTGAGGGGCTTGACTACATTGTCACCGACAGCCCGCCACCCGAAGAATACCAGCAGGCAGCGGCAAAGGCAGGCTGCGAAATACTCAGCGCGGCACCGTAGTACACAATGCTTCTCCACACGAGGAGGAATACCTCCAACCCCCTCGCTTCTGTAGTTTCACTATAGCAGAGAACAGGGCGGCGGTCTATGGCTCTTCGCACGGTTGATATTCGCGCACCAAAACGCGCATAAACGATCAGGTGTCATCATTATCAATCATCAAGCTACTAGCTTCGTCACTGCTTATTGTTGTAACCCGAGCACAAAATATTCCAAACCGTATAACCTGCTTGCTTGCTTTTTTAAATCAGGCTTTGCATTAGTCCCTGTTTGAAAAAAGGTACAAGGCGTGGCAACTTTCCAACAAGCTTCGCAATCGCGGTCAAGATTTTATCCGGTATATTCGGTACAATACAAACAAGGAGGATGACAGATTGGATCAGCTTGAACGTGTCGAGGCGGTAACGCGAATGCAGAATTACATTGTGGAGCACATCAAAGAGCCTATTACCCTGTATGACCTCTCCCGAAGCGCGGGGTACTCCCCTTTTCATAGCGCGCACCTCTTTAAGGAGCTTGTGGGCAAATCTCCTTTTGATTATATCCGCGCGCTGAGGCTCTCGCAGGCGGCAATGCTGCTGCGTGACCAAGGCCCAAAGGTGATTGACGTAGCGTTTGATTTTGTGTTCGATTCTCCGGAGGGGTTTACGCGTGCCTTTTCGCGGGAATTCGGCGTTACGCCCCACAAATACAGCAAGAACCCGTCGCCGGTCTATCTGTTTAAGCACTATCCCCTGCGGGATGCCTTCCTCCACTACCAAAAACTTAAAGAGAAACAGAAAGGGGTCTATTCTATGGAGGGAAACAAAACGGTACAAACGGTATTCGTTCAGGTTGTAGACCGTCCCAGAAGAAAGCTTCTCCTCAAACGGGCGAAGGATGCCGATGATTATTTTGCCTATTGCGAGGAGGTGGGCTGCGACGTCTGGGGACTTTTATGCAGTGTAAAAGAGGCGCTGTACGAACCCATTGGTATGTGGATGCCCGACAGCTATCGCACCCCCGGCACCTCCCCTTATGCACAGGGTGTAGAGGTTCCCCATGATTATGCGGGCACGGTACCCGAGGGCTTTGAGCTTATTGACCTGCCGGAATGCAAGATGATGGTGTTTCAGGGCCAGCCCTTTGAGAATGAGAATTTTGGGGAAGCTATCGCAATAATTTGGGATGTCTTAAAGGACTATAAACCCGAGCTATACGGCTTTTGTTGGGCGGATGAGGATGCACCGCGCTTTCAGCTTGAGCCTCAGGGCTTTCGCGGGTATATCGAGGCACGCCCGGTGCGCCCATTGAACGGATAATGAATTGATTGCCCTAAACCAAAGCAAGGAGAGGCTCTGTGAAGCATTCACAGAGCCTCTCCTTGCTTTGTCCTTACTTATATTAACATCCGATTTAAAAGAGTATAAAAATCAAGTGAAAAGCTTTAATTTATGGGTTTTCACGCGGATTTTTATCGACTCTTTTTGAGGAGATTAGTATTAGTACGAACGGTCGCTGAAGGATGCGCTAATAGTAAGCCTCCCGCAGGGTGCCCATGCCGTCCAATACCACGTTTATGTCCACGCTAAAATCAGTCACTTTCAAAAAGTTATCAGCGGGTGGCTCAAGGTTTGACATCTCAAGCTGACGTTTGATGTTAAAGATGTCAATCCCCTGTTCGGTCATCCGATAATACAGCTGGGTAATTCTATCTTTTACGACTTGTGACAGGTTTGCTTTTAGCTGCTCCACCATTTCTTCGTCCGCGCCAATGCCCTCCTGGGCCTCGAGCAGGACCGCCCGCAGATCCAATTTATAACGAAGCTTTATGCGTCCGTCTTCCACCGCAATCTTATGATGATACTTGTTTTTTAAAATAGTAAAGCCTACCCGTTTTCCCTCTTTGCTCGGGTTTTGAGCGTTAATCAGTCCGCCCTGCATGGGCGATGTTATCAGATTATACGCCTCCAGTTCTTCTAGCGAAAGGGTTGTTTTCATTTTATCATCGAGGAATACAGCTGCCCCATCAAAAAGGATATATTTTTGCTCGGCAGGCTTTTGCTGGTTTGTTGCACCCTGATCGCCTCCCTCTGCCGGATTGCTACCGGTTAAGGATTGCGGGGAACCCCCTTTGCCGCCTCCCTTTTCTCCCCCCTCCGCGCTTTCACCCTCCGACTCTTTCTTTATGGTCGTTAAACGCATGAGTGGGACGACGTTTACACTGCTCCCCACCTTCATATTCTCTAAAAATTCGTAATACTGGTTAACTACAATCCCCAAGGAATTTCTTTGTGAGTTCATAAGCTCGTAGAGATATAAACCCATAAAATGCTCGTCCTCCATGGTAGTGTTCATCAGCTCTTGTACATCGCCGTCATATACCATCAGGTAGATTCTCAGGGAGGGCTTTTGGTCTCGGTCAAAGATATCAAGTATATTTCCAACTCCCACCTCCGCGAGAGCCTTAGAAATGATAAACGCTTTATTCCCAGCATATTCTATGGGGTAGTTGGCCGAGTTGCGCATATCCTTCACCGCATGCGTAAGACTGTCTCCCTTCCCAAACAGAATAATTCGCTTTTCTTCTCCCGCTTTATCCCCTTCTCCCCGGTACGCCTTAAATGCCTCGCCGTAAAAAAGGAATTCGCCATCCTTGACGTCGCCCACACCCATGGTGTAGAACAGCAACCGGTTCATATCCTTATAGCTAAAGCAACCGGTGCAAAGAAAGGCGGTCAAAACACTAATTGCAGCACAACGAAGAAGCCTTCTCATTCATTTGACCCTACCTTCCCTTGGGTAATTTAGATTTTAGAAATGTTTTGTGTTTGCTGCCAAGCGTTAGGGCCTACTGCTTTTTTGGGGGTTTGGCAAGCGGTTCGGGTACCTCGGACTGCAGGTCGCCACGCATAAAGATATCGTTATAGCGAAAGCTTTTTCTTGTTCCAAATGGATAAAGATACGGATACCCGCAGCTCGTAAGCCCGGCAATGTGAGCAACAAACAGCACAAAGCCCATATAAAACCCGGGAAGACCAATGAGGGAAGAAATAAAAACGATCCCCACGCTCCACACAAAAATGGGCGCGTAAACAACGGGAACCAGATAAGAAGCGATGGAGGTGATTGCAACAACCACAACGGTAATCTGTGAGGCAAGGCCCGAGGTCACCGCAGCCTCACCCAGTATGAGCGCACCCACGATGCTTAAGGTGGGACCAATGGGCTGCGGCAGACGCACTCCAGCCTCGCGGATAATTTGGAAAAACAGAATCATATACAGCAGCTCCACAAACGTGGGTACCGGCACGCCGGCGCGAAACAGCGCCAAACGATATAAAAAGATATTGGGTACCAGCTTAAAGTGGTAGGTAACCAGCGCAAGGTAAAGCCCCGGAATGAAGGTGGACATAAAAAATGCCACCCAGCGAAATGCCCTGCCCATGTTGGCCATAATGGGGTTTAAGGTATAATCGTCGGTTGTTTGAAAGTTCTCTATAAAAAAGGTGGGCGCGGTTATGACAATGGGGTTGCCGTCCATAACGATTAGCACACGCCCCTCTGAAAGCTTTGAAACCGCCACATCCGGTTTTTCGGTATAGCCGATGGTATCAAAGGGGGTATATTTACACTTTAACTCCTCCTCGAGATAATTTGTGTAAAACACATACTTCTTTTCAACCCGGCTTATCTTTTCTCGCACATAGTCAAGAAGCTTTTGTGGGGTAACGCCCTCCAAATAGACCAGCACCGTTTCTGTATGTGTCTCGGTTCCCAGGCTGTAGCTTTCCATTTTAAGCTTTGGGGATCTAACGCGGCGGCGAATCTCGGAAAGGTTACTTTTAATATCCTCCGTAAAGCCTTCGCGCGGACCCTTAATGACAGTCTCGGTTTGCGGGATATCGATAGCGCGCTTAACATACCCCTGCGCCTGACAGCATACCGCCTGATTCAAATGGGGCAGCAGTACCACCGCCGCGCCGCTTAACACACTGTCTACAGCGCCGTCTAAGCTATCGAGCAGCTTCACCGAGCTGCTTTGCAGGATTCCGTTTAGCAGGGTATTAACAGAGCTGAAACGGTGATAGCGCTGGAGCAGCGGGCGGATTACAAAATCGGATATCTGCTTTACATCGCTCATTGAGGCCGAAAACACAATATATACTGTGCAAAACCTGCAATTTAGCTTGCGATAACGCACATCGCACACGTTTTCAAGCGCTTTTTTAAGATTCTCAAGATTTATCGTCTCCATAATCATCACCCTTGTATATTTTCTGAAACCAAACTCAATATTATACGCATAGCGCATGGAAACCTGGCCGGTCTGAAATCGTATCCTCGTCCCTCATACAGACATTTGGGTTACCCTGTGCCATGCCTTATCAAACCGGATGCAGACCCGCGCGGTTACTGCGCTTTATCCGATATCCGATTAAAAAGTGAGAGCGTATGGATAACTTTTCTCCCAAGCACTTTGTGTTTTTAATGCTTGCCGCTACAATTGTGGGGCTTAAAACCTACCCCACTGTTTATATGAATGATTCGGGCAGGGACAGCTGGATTGCCGTCATCGTTTCTTCCGCACTAATCGCCGTGTTTTTTGTGTTTGCCACGAAAACAATGAACAAAGCCGACAACCCTTCGCTCCTAAAGGTTTACCAAACGGCCTGCGGAAAATGGCTTGGGGGATTTTTGCTTATTCTGTACACCGTCACCGCCTTGCTCGTTTTGGTGGAATCGGCCTGTGTTGAGGCGGACAGTATGCACCAGAACATGCTGGTGGAGACACCCATTTGGTACTTCATGCTTTTCTTTATCCTTCCGGCCATTTACGTCGTAAGAAAAAACCTGGTGGCCGTTGTAGTAATCTCCATAATCGGTATTTCGCTCATCATGCTGGCGGGAATACACCTTGGGATCCTTACGACACAGCAAAAGGACCTTTCAAACCTGCTGCCTATTATGGAATACGGCGTTACCAAGGGCTTCTGGCTCTCCGTCGTCAAATCGCTGGGGCTGTACGGCAGTATTTCCCTCACGCTACCCTATGTGGAGTTTATACAGTATAAGCGAAAAAGCATGACCAAATATGTTTTAGTTGGTCTGTTTATTATAATACAGATGATTATCGTTTCCGTAACCGGCGTGATTATGACCTTTAACCTGCCTACCGCAGAGTCATATTATTACCCAAAGCTCATACAAACCCACCTGGTAAGCTATTATGAGATGCTGGAGTTTGGGGAGCTATATGTTATGCTGCAAATACTGGGAGGCTGGCTGCTTAAATACTTGGTTGCCTTTCATGCTGTCTTAATTATCCTGCGAAGCTTTGGATTAAAAGAACGCGCCATACACGTCCTTATCCTTGTTTTCTCTGGTCTTGTATTTATTGGGTCATATCTCGCGGCGTATACCTCGATTCGGCTGTTCGCCCTCTTGGAATATGTCCCTTGGATATTTCTTGTTAACTTTGTTTTGATTCCTGCCGTCATACTAGTCCTATTTCGCATACGGCAAAAGCAAACCGCCAAAGATTTCTGATGGGAAATACATTATAACACACACCCCCTGCAATCACTTGCGATTGCAGGGGGGTGTGTGTTATTGCCTTCGCTTTATAAATTTGCGGTTAAAAACCGCGCGGCGGAAATTCGATTGGTTTGGACCGCTTCTTATTCTTTGCAAAAGGAAGGCTCTTTGCCGACCCTCTCCATCAGCCCCGACAGCGCCTTTAGCTGCTGATCGTTGCCGGTTGCTGCAATCCAGCAGCTGCCCTCCGCGCCGCATATCCCGCCGCCCGCAATCAGCTCCGCGACGGCGCCGGTAAGCTGCCTCACCGCGTCAAGCTCTGTCAACACCGTTCCGCACACCGGCAGAAACCTTAACCCGGAGGAGGTGGGGGAATTAAGCTGAACGGCAAGCTCCATAATATCGGCAGTCACCCTTTTTTCCATTCCCACGGGAACAATCAGCTCCGCCCGTCTGCCCGCCGACGCTTGAATTGCCGGGCCCACCGTCCCCAGCGTTGGGTTGCCCACCAGAATGCCCGCCTGTCTTTTTTGCAGATTGACGGCATTCGCACCCTTAAAGACAATATCCCCGCCGCCCAGCCGGTCGGCGCAGTCAAAGATGGTTTGCTCTTTTTTCCACTGTCCCTTTTCAATAATCACATCCGCGTGGTTGGGCTGTGGTCCCGTTTTCCCCGGCATGGTGGTTGCCCCGCGAAAAAAATGATCCTTGCAAAAATCATCTGCCTGACCGATACGAAGCAGCAGCTCCTCCGCCACATAGGCGTTGGTGGTTCCGGCAATTACCGCTATGGTGCCAAACTCAAGCGCGTGGGTTACCTGTGATAGCGTGGCGGCGGCCTTTGCTATCAGCCTCTTTCCAGCCGAAACCGTGAGGAGAAATTGTTTGGTGTGAAGTTGTTCCATTGTAAACTGCATCCTTTCCCGGGTGTTTGTGTAGATAAAAATCAGGCGTTCATCTTTATAAAAATAAACTTAAAGTATAATATACGGTTAATCAGACGGGCAGGGCTTTCACCCTGCCCGTTAACTTCGGGTATTGCTCAAAATCGTGTCGCTACTTTTTCACCGCATTCACTGGCGGCTTTACGCCGTGCTCGGATAATGTGCGCTCAAGCCAAACACCGCCGATATCCAGCGCGTCAAACACACCCTGCTTTTCCCCGTGCTTAATGACACGCTGCGCGCCATTTTCCAAACTCACCAGGCTAACCGCAACGCGGGTCGCAAGCTCTTCTCCGTCGGCTTGCCTGGTTTCCAGCACCTCAATCTTTACCATATACTTTTCTTCTGCTGCGCCATAATAGATGGTATTGCCGCAGCGAACAAGCGGTTTGCCGCGGTACATCAGGGCCTTATCCTTTTTTACCGCTGTTTTCTTTTCTTCCGTAGACATGAATCAGCACTCCTTCTTTAATCCCTTATTTGATGCCGGAGGACTACCGGTACTAAGCCCTAACCATCGGCAAAGCCCGACAGCCTGACCCTGCCGTCTTGACCCATCTCCGTAAGCATCAGAAAATTCCAGTGATTATTGATTAAGCCGGTTAGGTGAAAACCGACCAAACGTTACGACCTATTTGCATAAGCTATAACACACAAATTTTATATTTTTTCTATTAATGTTATATCATGTAAATATTTTGCGGAAAAAATAAAAAACGGCCGGGAAGAACCTTACCTTCGAGTTCCCCGCAAACCGTTAATGACAGACAGCGCCGCGTCGCCAGTGACCCGTCAGTCGTCTAGATAAGACTTTACGAGTGCTTGCAACAGTTCGTCCCGATCAATCCGGCGAATCAGGCTCCT
This sequence comes from Bacillota bacterium, assembly GCA_023433405.1. Classification (GTDB taxonomy): domain Bacteria; phylum Bacillota; class Clostridia; order Oscillospirales; family Ruminococcaceae; genus Acetanaerobacterium. Next base: position 13,991 of record JAEZCT010000083.1, read on the forward strand.
GGCGTTATTGTGTGTCGTAATATAGGTGGGGTCCTCTGAAAGGATGTAGCCGACAATCTGGTTAATGGGATTATAGCCCTTTTGACGCAAAGCGTCGTAGATAGTTGTTAAGACCTTTTTCATCTCAACCTGTTTGTCGTCATGGATGGAGAAGGAGATGGTCGGTTCGTTCATCGTGAAAACCTCCTCTGCAAAAACATAGATGAGTAGTATGACTTTCGGCGGCGTTTTGCTATTATCGCAACGTAAATACTGATAACATGGCAGGCTACAAAAGCCGTATCAGTATAAAACCGAAAAAGTTTGTTCGTTTTCCTTTTCTATAGCATACACCAATTAGCAGAATATATCAATATTACGAGAGATCAAAATTATTAATATTCTATGAAATCGATTTCTCCCAACCCTCCGCACGAGGAAAATAATAGTCAATAATACACAAACGCGGCCGAACAATCGACCGCGTTCTTGTTTTAATGTACAGTATATGCGTATATACCCTAAAATTCGTGTTTGAGTTTTTGCTAAACTGTACATACCGTTTTTTTCAAATAAACCCACTCGCCGCTTGCTCCCGCGAAGGACGCTTCGCTCGCAGGAATAAGCGCAGAGGCTACCACCAGCCCGCTTCGCATGGACTTGGGGGTGGAGTGTTACGCGCGCAGCTGCACGTCCAGTGTTTCCAGAGCCTTGAGGACGCGCTTTATCACCGCATCGGACTGCTCGTCGGTGAGCGTACCCTCCCCGGAACGCAGGGTGAGGCTGAAGGCAAGGCTCTTTTTGCCGGTCTCAATCTGCTTGCCACGATATACGTCAAACAGCTCCACCTTCTCAAGCAGCTTACCGGCAGCGCCCCTAATGGCTTTCTCCAGTGTCAGCACGGGCAGCCCATCGTCGCAGATAAGGGCAAGATCACGCGTGGTTGCGGGGAATTTGGGCAGGGGGGTGTAGGCTTTTTCCACCCTTCTTGCCGCAAACAGCGCCTCTATCTCCAATATGCCCGCATAGCAGCGCGCCTGTACATCGTAGTTCTCAGCCACCAGAGGGTGCAGCTCGCCAATAAGCCCCGCGCGCACCCCGCCAATGAGCACCTCGGCGCAGCGACCGGGGTGGAAGCTTGGGTCGTCCGTCACCGCCGCGTAATCCGCCTCGATGTCAAACGCCGCCAGCAGCTCCTCTGCCGCTCCCTTTAAGGTGAAGAAATCCGCACCTTCGCCGTATATCCCAAAGGCCAGCACGTTTCGTTCCTCGGGCAGCTTATTAATATTCGAATTTTTAAGGTATATGGTGCCGACTTCAAATAACGCAGCTCTTGGGTTGCGATTGTTATAGTTGCGCGACAGCACCTCCATGATAGAGGGCAGCATGGTGGTGCGCATTACGCTGGTATCCTCGCCCAGCGGGTTTTTGATGGTGACACAATCGCGCAGCGGGCTTTCCTTGGGCAGGCGAATGCGGTCGTAATACTTGGGACTGATAAAGGAATAGGTCTGTACCTGAGTATACCCGCAGGCACGCATGGTATCGCTTACCTCCCGCTCAAACTGCTGGTGCGGAGTCAATTTTCCATCGGCAAGGCCGCGCAGCTGGGCATAGGGGATGTTGTTGTAGCCGAATATGCGGGCGACCTCCTCGGCAAGGTCCGTTTTATGGGAGACATCCCCGCGCCAGCTCGGGACGGTAATCGTCTCGCCGTCACAGCCAAAGCCCAGGGCGGATAGCATCTCTAGCATCCGCTTGGCGGGCAGCTCGATGCCCAAGAGGCGGTTGATGAAGTCTGGCTCCAGGGAGAGCGCGCGTGGGGTTTTATCAGAGTGATCCTCGTCGATGAACCCGCCGACGACCTCGCCCGCCCCCAGCTGCTCCACCAGCTCGCAGGCCCGCTCCAGCGCGGTGAGGGTTCCCGCGGGGTCAAGACCCTTCTCAAACCTGGCGGAGGCTTCGGTTCGCATCCCCAGCTTCTTGGCTGTGGTGCGAACAGAGGAGCCCTTAAAAGCGGCTGCCTCAAATACCACAGTGGAGGTATCGTCCATAATGCCGCTGTACTCGCCGCCCATGACGCCGGCAACCGCCACCGGCTTTTCGCTGTCGCAAATTACCAGCATTTCGGGGGAAAGCGGGCGCAGCGCACCGTCGAGAGTGGTTATGGTCTCCCCCTCATTTGCGTTTCGCACCACAATCTGGCCGCCAGTAAGGAAGCGGTGATCAAAGGCATGAAGGGGCTGGCCGTATTCCAGCATGACGTAGTTTGTTATGTCAACTAAGTTGTTGATGGGACGCACACCGCAGGCGCGCAGACGCTCCCGCAGCCAGCGGGGCGACGGGGCGATGCGCACATTCCTGACTATCCGCGCGCTGTATCGCGGGCAAAGCACGGTGTTTTCCACGGTCACACGCAGCAGCTCGCCAATGTCTCCCCCCGCACCCGTTACCTGCGGCTCGCCGAGGGTAAGCGGCTTATCAAACGTGACGGCCGCCTCTCTGGCAAGTCCGATCATCGAAAGGCAGTCGGGGCGGTTGGAGGTAATCTCAAACTCCACGCAGACATCGTTAAGCCCGATGGCCTCGCGAATATCCTGCCCGATACGGCATTCCTCCTCCAGCAGAAAAATGCCGTCCTCCATAGCGTAAGGGAAGTCGTTTACCGTAAGCCCCAGCTCCCCAAGGGAGCAAAGCATACCGTTTGATTCAACGCCGCGCAGCTTGCCTCTTTTAATCTTGACGCCCCCGGGCAGTACAGAGCCGTCCAGCGCCACAGGCACCAGTGAGCCCTCGGTGACGTTCTGCGCGCCGGTAACGATTTGAACCGGTGCGTCCTTTGCCACATCCACGGTGCATATCACCAGCTTATCTGCGTCGGGGTGCCGCTCTATTTTAAGCACCTTGCCCACCACAATGTTTACAATCTCTTCGCCCTCAATCTCGTAGCCCTCCACCTTGGAGCCGGACATGGTCATCGCCTCGGTGAAAGCCCGGGGGGTGTTGTCTATCTTCACATAATCATTGAGCCATTTCATTGATAAATGCATACCAAGACCATCCTTTCCTGTTAAATGATAAGCCCCTGTTAAAACTGCCCGAGGAAGCGCACATCGTTCTCATACAAAAGACGCAGGTCGTCGATGTTATAGCGCCGCATAACGATGCGCTCAAGACCTATGCCAAAGGCAAACCCGCTGTACTCCTCCGGGTCGATGCCGCAGATGGACAGCACCTTGGGGTGAACCATGCCGCAGCCTAGAATCTCAATCCAGCCCTCGCCCTTACACAGGCGGCAGCCGGCACCCTGACAGGAAAAGCACATAATATCCACCTCGGCCGACGGCTCGGTGAAGGGGAAATGATGGGGGCGAAAACGGGTCACCACATCCTTGCCGTATAAGGCCTTGGCCAATGTATCGAGCGTACCCTTTAAATCCGCCATTGTAATGCCCTTATCCACCACCAGTCCCTCAATTTGATGGAACAGGGGGGAGTGGTTCGCGTCCACAGCGTCGGAGCGGTACACCCGTCCGGGGGCAATGATGCGAATGGGGGGCTTCTTTTTTTCCATGGTGCGCACCTGCACCGGGGAGGTGGAGGTGCGAAGCATGATATTGTCGGCGATATAAAACGTATCCTGCGTATCCCGGGCAGGGTGGTCCTGTGGCAGGTTTAACGCCTCAAAGTTGTAGTAGTCGTATTCCACCTCAGGCCCCTCCGAGACGGAAAAGCCCATGCCCAGAAATATCTCTGTCACCTCATCCAGCACCGCGTTAAGGGGGTGCTTTTTGCCTATGCCGTGGCGTTCGCCCGGCATGGTGACATCAATGCGCTCGGCGGTCAGCGCCCTTTCCCGCTCCTTTTCCTTAAGCTCTGCGGCAAACTGCTCAATGCGCGCCTCAATATCGCCGCGAATTTCGTTGGCCAGCTGCCCGATAACAGGGCGTTCCTCCGCGCTTAAAGCGCCCATTTGCTTGAGGATTGCCGTCAGCTCTCCCTTTTTGCCGAGGTACTTTACCCGCAGCCCATCCAGCGAAACTAAATCGCCGATGCGCGCAAGCTCCTCCAGCGCGTTCTTTTTAATCTGTTCAATTGCCTGTTTCATAATTTCAAGAACCCGTCCTTTCCCTTTTTTATCCATTTTCGCCAGGGCAACAAAAAAGACCTTCGCCCCCGCAAGGTACGCGAACGCGACCTATGGGGCGAAAGCCGTAACGACCTCCGTGATACCACCCAAATTCCTGCTCCGGTTGGGTAACCGAAAAAGAGCAAACACTCTCTGTGCCTGTAACGGGGCAAACCGTCGGCACCTACTGGGGAACGCCGCACCATGGTGCAATCCCGTTCAGCGCCGCCGCTCGTGAGTGAACTTCACAGAAAAAGAATCGTCCGGCGCGCTTTCAGCCAAGCGGCGCGCACTCTCTGTTATGCGTCCTTTTAACCGTTACTCTCTCAGTCGGCACGTTATCTCGTTTTCTAGATTCTAGCACATCCCGCGCTGTCTTGCAATACCCGCACCGCAAAAATCCGTCTTGGGGTCGCTTGTACCGCATTCCTACCAGGCCTTGTATGAAAAATCGATGCTCCTACACTTTTTGACTGCTTCGCAGTGAGTAATACTAATCTCCTCAAAAAGAGTCGATAAAAATCCGCGTGAAAACCCATAAATTAAAGCTTTTCACTTGATTTTTATACTCTTTTAAATCGGATATTAGTATAATACTAATCCCCTCAGAATTTGAGGGGATTAGTAGGAAAAACCTTCTTTCATTCCCGCGCCAGCTGGTCGGCATAGCCGCTGTTTTTCTCAAACCACTTTACGGCATAGGAGCAGGTGGGCACAATTCGCTTGCCTTTTGCGCGCAGGTGGTCGGCGGCGGCGCGCAAAAGCTGGTCCGCAATGCCCTGCCCCCGTAGGGAGACATCCACAAAGGTGTGGTTAAGGTTCGCGGTGGTCTCCGACTCCGCGGGAAAGGTAACCTCGGCGACCAGCTTGCCATCCTCATCGAGTAGGTAAATGCGTTCTTCCTCGTACAAAAAGCCCGGTGTGCCTGCTTCGTTTTGATGTTCCATCGTTGTTACGTCCTTTCGCTTTCAAACTCATTTTTTATGTACATCCGCCGCAAGGGGGCTACCTGAGACAGGTGCAGGCGTGGTAACGCCGCTCAACCTCCCGCCAGTCTACCACCTCAAACCAGTTGTCGATGTAATCCCCGCGCAGGTTATGATACTTGAGATAGTAGGCGTGCTCCCACACATCCAGCGGCAGAATAGGGCACACGCCGGTGGTGAAGATGACATCCTGGTTCGCGGTGCTGCCAATGGTCAGCCATCCCCCCGTACAGACCGAGAGCCACGCCCACCCGGAGCCGAAGCGCCCCATGCCACTGGCCTTCATGCGCTCCTTGAGGAGGCTTACCGAGCCAAAACTGCGGTTAATGGCCTCCAGCAGCGGACCGGAGGGAGCAGTGCCGCCCTTTTCCGGGGGAGCCATGCTTGTGAAATACATGTCGTGATTGTACACGCCGCCGCCGTTGTTGCGCACCGCCGTGCGGATGCGTTCCGGCAGGGCGGCACAGCGCGAAAGCAGGGTGGTCAGGCTTTGCTTTTGCAGCGCGGGGTAATCCTCCAGCGCCGCGTTTAGCCCCTCCACATAGGCGCGCAGATGCTTGTCGTGGTGCAGATACATGGTTTCTTCATCAATATACGGCTCCAGCGCGTCGTAGTCGTAAGGGAGTGGAAGCAGCTCATACGGGTAGCATTGGTTATCCTTTCGCGCGGTATTGTTCGGCGAAGTATTATTGGGCGAAGCATCGTTCATATACAACCGTCCTTTCGGGGGCGTATCTGTAACTGCCGTCGCTATACCCTGCCCGGCACCGGTGACAAGCGGTGCCGGGCAGGGCAGCTACAGAATGCCCTTAGAACAGTATATGATTGTCCTTTTCACAAGTTGCGTGAACGGCCTTGTTTTCCTCTTTTTAAGTCAAAAATGCCGTTTTTAATAACTCAAACGCCTAGCCGCACAGCGGCGAACCGTATCGCCGCTGTGCGGCTAAGCATGAGATTCAAGCCATGCGCATTAAAACTAATACTAATATCCGATTTAAAAGAGTATAAAAATCAAGTGAAAAGCCTTAGTTTATGGGTTTTCACGCGGATTTTTATCGACTGTTTTTGAAGGGATTAGTATAATAACCGAAGCTCACGGGTGAACAGCAGCTGCTACTGCAAAAAGCTGAAGTTATAAAAATCAAGGTTTAGCTCATCCTCCGGGATGGAGAGAGAAAGGGCGTTACCGTTCTGACGGTCCAGCACAAGCTCAAACTGGGTGGTATCGGTCTGCCCTAAAATCTTAATAGCGTCGCCGGTGTCCTCTATTGTCACACCGCTGTCAGCCAGCGATTTATTAAGGGAGGAGATAAGCAGGGAGGAAAGCGCCTGCCCCGGCACGGAATCGGGCGACACGGAAAAGCTCAGGCTGCCGTAGTTGACGGTTACCAGCTCCCCGTCGTAATCAAACGAAAGGTCCTTTAGGCTTGCGGGGCTGTCGAAGGTCACAAGGCACCGCCCCTCCTCCTTTAATAATTCAATATCCGCCTTGATATCCTGATACTGAACCACCGCTCGGGTATTGTAGGAGGAATTAAGGTTTTCCGTCACCCTTTCGGGCGATGGCTTTACCGCCCCGCAGGAGCACAGGGCGCAAAAAGCCACCGCCGCCGCAAAACAGGTTAACACCTTTTTCATTCGATTTTACCTCCCTTGGTATTACCCGGTTTCCCGCACGGGGAAACGTTACGGCGTTTCCAGGGCGGCAAATACCGGATGCAGGTCACACAACACGTCCGAAGGCTGCATAGAGGTCTTGGAGAGTCGGCGCGCGGTCAGCTCTGCCGCCTGAGAATGCACATAAACACCGCAGACAGCTGCATCCCGGGTGCAATAACCCTGAGCCAGCAGCCCGCCCACTATACCCGCAAGCAGGTCGCCGCTTCCCCCCTTTGCAAGGCCGGAATTGGGGGCGTGGCAAAGGTATACGCTTTGGTCGGGCTGCGCCACAACGGTGTAAGCGCCCTTAAGCACCAGCGTTACTCGATGCCTTGCGGCAAACTCCCGGGCAAGAGCTACGCGGTTTTGCGCAATTTCCTCAATGGGGTATCCCGTCAGGCGGGAGAACTCCCCGTAATGCGGGGTTAGCACCATGCCATGTTTTGCCTGTTCCATTATATTTATGTCACCGCACAGTGCGTTTATACCATCCGCGTCCAAAATCATTGGGCCTTCCGCCTGTTCCGCCACCGCCCGCAGAGCGGTTTGAATGCCTGCGCCCTGTTTTACCCCGCAGCCGAACAGACAGGCACTTTTACCCTTGAGCGCCGCGCACAACGCCGGCACCGCGTCGGAGGACAGCGTTCCCTCCTCTGTTTCGGGCATTGGCAGCATCACCTGCTCCACGAGATGGGCGGACAGGGAAAAAAGAACCGAGCGGGGCGCCGCCAGATACACAAGCCCCGCGCCGCTGCGCGAGGCAGCGCTTGCCGCGAGCACCGCCGCGCCCGTCATGCCAAGGCTGCCCGCAACCGCAAGCAGCTTGCCAAAGCTGCCTTTATGGGAGTCATCCGGACGCTTGTGAAACATAGAGGCGGCAAGCTCCCTGTCAATCAGGTAGGTATTCGCCCCCGTGCCGGCGTACACCTCCTCGGCAATGCCCAGCTCGCACACCTCCACATCCCCCAGCTGACGGGCGGCGTCGGGGTTGATATGGGCGGGCTTAAGACAGCCAAACGCAACAGTGCAATCGGCGCGAAAGCTTCTGCCGCCTGCCTGCGTTTCCCCCGTATCGGCGTTGATGCCGCTTGGGATGTCCAGAGCATAGATTTTTGCCTTGGAGAGGGCGCACATCTCCGCCAGAAAGCCGCAGTCCTCAGGCAGCGTGCCGCGAAAGCCTGTGCCAAACAGCGCATCTACCAGAATGTTTGCCTCTAAAATCAGCGCGCCCATTGCGGGGCGGTTTTCGCGCAACGGCAAAATGGAGACGGGCTGAGCGCGCAGCAGGCGCAGCATCTCCCTCGCCTCCTCCGAGCGGGGATCGCCGCCCGCAAGCACCGCAGTTACATCCCCACCCGCCAAGGCAAGCCTGCGGGCAACCACAAAGCCGTCCCCGCCGTTGTTGCCCTCTCCGCACAGCACGACACAGCGCTTGCCCGCAAGAGACTCCTCCCGTCGGGCGAGGATGGCGAAGGCTCCCGCCCCCGCGTTCTCCATCAGGCGCAGATAGGTTTGTCCGTGGTCAAGGGAGGCCCGCTCCGCCTCTCGCATCTGCCGGCTGGTCAGAATTCTCATCTGCTACTCTCCTTTTGCCGTTGTTGGGATGCCGCTAAAGGCTCACCCTGCCATCCCGATAAACCAGGCTCCAACTGGAATCAGGATAAGCGCAGCCCTTAAGGATACTTCTCACCGGTGCTCTTTATTTTGTCAAAGCGCTCTTTGCCGCAGTATGGCAGCACAAACTGCTCCAACTCCTCGTAGGTAAGCCCCAGGTTGCATCTGCCTGAATTTATAAAATTGTTGGTTGTTATTATGCATTCATGATAATTACACTCGATACAGCTTTGGTGGCCGCGGGAATCGGTGCATTTTGCGGCTTCACAGTCGTCATGGCAGCCCTTGCAGATTTCGGCGGAATAATCGGTCTCATCCTCGGGATTTGCGGAGTGATAGCACCTGCAGTCTCCCTGCTGGAAAATCAGATTGCCCTTTGCCGTGGTGTTGTTGCTCTCATGCAACAGGCAAGCGTCACAGCGGTTCCCGCATTTACCCATAACGATACGGGAAAGCTCCTCCTTTTTACGGTTCGGCTTTTTCTTCAGGGCTATCATTTGAATCAGCGGCTTTACCAGCTCCCCGTGATGAACGTCAATAAACATCCATTTTCCATCGTGGTAGGTTTTGCTGTTTTGATAGTATTCCAATATGGGCGGCGGGAACTCGTTTTGCCGTTCTTCAAACAATGCCCTCTCCTGCTTGCCATAAATAATACTAATCCCCTCAAAAAGAGTCGATAAAAATCCGCGTGAAAACCCATAAATTAAAGCTTTTCACTTGATTTTTATACTCTTTTAAATCGGATATTAGTATAAGCAGCACAGTAAAATATCCGTCTCGTATATATAATGTAACCAGAGTTTTGCCGCTTCTTCGGAATTTAAACTCATCCTTATCATTCCACAGCTCGTCCATTATGTAGTGGGTACGAACATACGCCACAAGCTCCACCCACGCGGGCGCGGACTCCCTGAGCATCCCTTCTACCTCTGAAAACGGTTTTACGCTCATTTCCATCACTCCCTCATTCCTTCATTTTCGCCGGATAGGCAATCACAAACGCCAGCGCAAGCCCCTCGGTATGGCTCAGGCTGACGGAAAAGCAAAGCTCCCTCCTTTCTGCCGCCTCCTTGGCCTTGCCCGAAAGGGATAAATAGGGTGCGCCAAGCTCATCCCGCAGCACCGATATATCGCGCAGGGCAAAGCCCCGCAGACCGGTTCCCATCGCCTTGCTAAAGGCCTCCTTGCCCGCCCAGTTTGCGGCTATGGTGGCGGCGCTATTGCCGCGCGCCTCAAACAGGCTAATTTCCTCACGCGAAAATACCCTCGTTAAAAAACGAGGGTTTTTTACACTTTTTTCAATTCGGGCAATACTACATAAGTCCGTTCCGCTGTAAATCATTTTGCAATAGTCTTGGCAAATAAGGCTTCATCGCTGCCAGCATCTTCTCGGTGGGGTTAAACACCACCAGAGTTTTGCCGAAGTTTACGCTGTTATAAACCACATACCAATTGTTCTCCTCGTCGTTTTGGTCGGCGCAGGCAAAGACCTTTGTTTTAAAGGTAGTATGGGTATGAGCGGCCGCCTTATACTTGCCAATGCCCTCCACCTGACGGCACACAATGGTAATGAGGCGCTTGCGCTTACGCTGGGCGACGATACGGTCAATATCGATCTCGCCGTTGGTAAAGGAGTATTCAAACTCCACGTTCTGCGCGGTAAGCAGGTACCATCCCCCGTAGCCAACGCCCACCAGCGCGGCGATGGCAATCATAGAAAAATCGCCCAACATGGTGGAGAGGATAAACAGCACCGCCATCAGCACCAGACCAAGGATGACAATACCGGATTTAAGCAGGGCGGTTATTACCGTTGATTTTCGTTTTACGAGATGCTCAATAAAGACGTCCATTGTCATAACCCCTTTTAACATATAGAGCGGCAGCCGGTGTATTGAGCTGCTGCAATCTAACACATGACACACCGTCGCGCTGTAGTTTTATTAAATTATAGCATACCGCACCACCTTATTCAACAAAGTGGCCGTTTTGTTATCAAAAAAGTAATAACTGCCGGTTATTGCCCTGTAAACGGAGGCATTATGCAAGGGTGCTGGGAACGTTTTGCGCTTTCTTACCTTATATATGGGGGCATTATTGCACCGAGGGTTCAAACAGCGCTATGGTCTCCACCACATCCTTCACCCCGTCATATAGGGTGCGGTACACTGTCAGCGACTGCTCGCTCAGGCCATCCTCGCTGCGGGGCGGCTTGCTTTGGTAATACACCAGCCCCTCCCTTTCGCCGAGCAGGGTGTTTTCCTGAAAGCCGGTGACGTCAGAAATCTCCTTGCCCGCAACCGCTGTTTTCTCATAGGCGGTAATGACAAACACCGCCCGAATTGAGGTGTAGATTTCATTTATCCTCGCCGTATACTCTGCCGCCTCCATTTCACCCTTAGCTTGAGAAAGCTCCTCGATATCCTCGAGCATTTCAAAGGGCATAAAGTCTGCGTAAAGCTTATGAAAATACGGCGTGCCGTCCGCTTCCTCTCCGTGCTTCGTCTCACTCGTGGCAAACACCCCTTGTGCGGCATATTCCGAGTACGATGTTGGGAAAACAAGCGAATAGCCTCCATCCAAAAAGTTCTGTTCGCTGCCGCCCGACTTAACCTCCCCTGCGTTTTGGGCGCCCGTGCTTGCGCAGGAAGCGAAAATCAGCGCGGATGCAAGCGCCGCGGCAGAGCATTTAAGCAGATTCATGGTGTATTCCTCCTTATAATCGGGTTGAAAAGTCCCATCTTTGCTGTTGAATTGAAGGGTAAATAATGGTATAATTTTGCCCAATTCTTGTCGTTTTTTCTGTTTTATTATATCGCGGCAGAATTGCCCCGTCAATGACCGGATGATTTTGCGGCTCCTTCGGAGAGCCTCTCAAATGATAACCACGTCAGCCTAATCGGATAAGGGCGTAAAAAATATGGAATTAACACAAATCTCCTAACATTATCCGTCGAAATTTATGCTATAATAGTTGGTAAGTAGCGAGACGGAATTGGACTAAAATCCCATGTTTGCTCTATGCGTGGGAAAATTCTCCGCCTTCGCAGGAAAACCGGGTGGATTCGACACAAAGAATATATGGGCATTATTTTACACGAGGTCTTATGGTAAGAATTCGTGCTAACGGGGTGACAAAGTATGATTAAGCGACTGATGAGGTCTATTTTGGCAATGGCTTTGGCTTTGGTGATGGTATCATCCCTTTGCCTGTCAGCCGCCAACGCGGTGACGGATGCGCTGGGCGGCAAGGAGCTGCGCGGCGTTTTTGTGGATACCTTTGAAAACCGTGACTTTCCCTCAAAGCCCGGGTTAAGCGAGGCGGCTATGAAGGCGGAGCTTGACGGCATTGTCGCTTTTGCCGCCGACAAAAAACTAAATACGATTTTTTTCAAGGTATGTGCGGCGGGCGGTGCGCTGTACCAATCCCAGGTGTTCCCCGCCTCGTTTTATTTGACGGGGAAACAGGGGGCTTCCATTGGCTTTGACCCCCTTGCCTATCTCGTCACCTCGGCAAAATCCCGCGGGCTGCGTGTTCAGGCGTGGATTGACCCGGTACGCGCGGCACCCGGCTCGCCGCAGGCACAGGGAGCCGCCAGCCTGCAAAAATATGTGGATACGACGCAAAGCTACCTGCCGCCCCAGCTGGCCTCATCCCAAGGCGGCGCGGAGCTGCCGGATAAGGACAGCGAGCAGGCATCTCTGTCGCGACACCCGCAGTACCTCATCAACGGCTTGGATGGCTCGATGTACTACGACCTTGCAAACCCCGAGGCGCGCAGGCTGTTTGCGGACGCGGCGGCCGAGCTGCTTGCAAACTACGGCATCAGCGGTATCCACCTCGACTCGGATGTTTATGAATACGACCTGGACGACAGCAAAGCCTACACAGCCTATGGCGGGACGCGCTCGATTGAGGAGTTTCGGCGTGATAACGTCACCGCCCTGATCTCGGAGGTTGCCGCCCGGGTTAAGTCCGCGAAAGCCTCGGCATTCTTTGGTGTTACTGCCACGGGCACCGCATATTCACTCGATAACGAATATGATACCGGCACATGGATTGCACAGGAGCTCACCGATTATCTTGTGCCAAAGCTTTACACCGCCATTGGCTATGGCGTTACCGATTTTAAGGCCCAGCTGGAGGGCTGGAAGAACGCAACCTACGGTACCCCCGTCCTGCTTATGCCTGCCTTAAACAGTGCCGCCGTAGGGGTGGAGTCGGTGGATGGCGGCAGCTACATGGACCCCGCAGAATTGATGTACCAGATTATGATGGCGCGCAGCAGCTACAGCGACGGTCACGTGTTTAGCGACAGCACCTCTCTGATGAAAAACCCGCTGGACATGTTCTCGAAGCTTAACCGCATATACCTTGACGACACCGTCAGTGTACGCAACACCTCCTTTACCCCCAGCACCAAGCTGGCCGTCACACGCCCAAGCGACGATATTACGGTAACGGGCGACGGCTACTTTATTATGGGTACCTCGAATCCCAAGCAGGATTTATACGTCAACGGCGAGCTGGTTACAGAGAGAGGGCCGGGCGGAACCTTTGGTGTTTTAATAAAAACCCCCGCCGGCAAAACCGAGGTTACGGTAACCCAAGGCTCCTCCGTAATTAACCGGGTTCTTTCCCGCTCAGTTTCGAGCGGGGTGACTAAGATCTCGAGGATTACCCAAAGCTCCATGCTGCCAACCTCCATGGGTATTATCAAAAGCGGACAAAGCTACGAAGTAAAATGTGTGGCTCCCTCCGGCGCGACGGTGACGGCCGCGGTGGATGGCAACACCTGCACCTTAACCCAGGTTGCAGCTACCGCGGAAAGCGGCGTACCCGCCACCTATAAAGGCACCCTGACAATCCGGGGGGATTACACCGAATCGGAGACCACAAATTTGGGGCGCATAACCTATAAGCTCTCTTACGAGGGCAATACCACCACATTTGATTCGAACGGAGACCTATTTTATATCGGCGGCAGCACCACGCCCTCGGCGCGCATGAACGATGATGTGACGCTCATCTTTAAATCCACCTCCTCCAGCGCAGGTACGCTGACCAACCTGCGCAAGGATACCACCGACTATATTGTGGATGAAACCGATACCATGTTTAAGCTTTCCATGGGAGGGTATGTCCGTAAATCGGATGTAACACTGGTTGCGGGTCCGACGCTGCCCAAGGCCAAAACGAGCGGCGCCACCTATGAAAAGGGTGCGGACAGTGAGGCTTATGTCATTAAAAACGGTGCAAACATCCCGTTTGTATTCTCCCGCGAGGATAGTTCGTTAAGTGTCTCGCTGTATAACCTGGAGGGACTTAGCAAGATAGACGTATCCAAAAGCATCCTGTTCGATTCCTGCACTGTGTCGGGCGGGAAAGCAACCTTCCAATTGCGCGGCGGCGCCGTACTGGGCGGCTACAGCCTTTATTATCGCGGCTCCGACGCGGTGCTGTACTTTAAGAGAGCGCCTTCCCGCCGGAGCGGCGACAGACCGTTGGAGGGTGTTACCGTGGTGCTTGACCCCGGCCACGGCGGCTCCGACCCCGGCGCGCTCGGCCCCACCGGCTCCACGATTATGGAGGAGGATATCACCCTCGCGGTGAGCCAAAGAGCCCGTTCCTACCTTCAGGACCTTGGCGCGACTGTGTATCTCACGCGTGTGAGCGACAACGGCGCAACGCTGAGCGACCGGGTGGGACTTGGTGAACGGGTGCGGCCGGACTTCTTTGTTTCGGTGCATATTAACAGTGCGGCGGAAACAGCCAACACCAACAAATCCACCGGCGTTGAGATTTATTACTACACCGGCGCGTCCTCCGGGCTTGCCAACAACCTGCTTACCCAGCTTGCCACCGCTACGGGACGCAAGGCGCGGGGGGCTTATCGCTCCACCTATGTGGTCACGCGCACCTATTATGCGCCGTCGGTTCTGTGCGAGCTGGGCTTTATGCCAAACCCCACCGAGTTTGAGGATATGATCAGCGCCTCGGACATCGACCGCTCCGGCTTCGCTATCGCACAGGGTATTTTGCATTCCATCTGATTAAATTCACTCAAACCCTATAGTCTTAAGGTATGGGTCGCCTTTTGCGAGCATATTAATGACCGGAGATATCAAGAGGTTCTCCGGTCATTTTTTTATTAATTAATTATTCAACCCTTTTGTAAAGCTTACTTGACATTTTGCTTTTTATTTGGTAAGCTATTGATGTAAAGCATGTTTTACATCAATAGACTATCAGGTAATGCGAAAGGTATGAGTAACGGATGAAGAACCGGTTGGAGGAGCTGCGAAAGGCCTTTGGCTTGCGGCAGGAGGAGCTGGCAGACCGTTTGGCGGTATCGCGCCAGACCATCAGCTCCCTGGAAAGCGGACGATACAACCCTTCTATACTTCTGGCATTTAAGCTTGCCGAATTTTTTAACAAGCGTATTGAAGAAATTTTTATCTACGAAGGAGATGAAACGAATGATTAAGCGCCGATTGTGGCCGTATATTCTTTTGGCACTTCTGGGGGTAGGTTTGTTTTGTATCGGCGGCTTTGTATTTCACGCCGAAGCGCAAAAAAATCTGTCTGGAATCTGCGTCGGTGTTGGTGCCGCAATGTTTGGTGTGGGAACTGCAAGCACAATTACCATCGCCGCTATGCGCCGCTATCCGGAGCAGCTGCGACAGGCGGAGATTGAGGCGGGCGATGAGCGATCGCGCATGATACGCGATCGCGCCAAGTCCAAGGGTTTCGACGCGATGAGTATCGTCTATGGGGCTGCAATGCTGATTACCGTGCTGCTGGACGCTGAGCTTGTGATTACCCTGCTGATGGTGGCAGCCTACCTGCTGGTGTATGGGGTGCAGCTATACTATTTGGGGAAATACTCCAAGGAATACTAATATAAAAAAAGAAAGGTCGAAGGCAAATGCCCCGACCTTTCTTTTTTATACTAATATCCGATATAAAAGAGTATAAAAATCAAGTGAAAAGCTTTAATTTATGGGTTTTCACGCGGATTTTTATCGACTCTTTTTGAGGAGATTAGTATTACTGGCTATACCCCTTTTTCGGAAACGGGTTAGCCTATTCACCGAGCTCCGCCGGCGTGCAAATTCCGTTGCGGTACGCCTTTTCCTTCAGCGCAGCATACAGCTCGGCATTGGTGGCCGAGATATAGGGGCTGAGAAACACGATACCAAGCCCGCAGGGAATTAAGCTAAGCAGGAACCATCCCAAGAAGGAGAGGTCAAGGACAAATATCTCCAGCTTCTCGCCCTTGGTCATTTGGTTGCTCAGCTCAATGGCACGCTGCGCGCCGATATTGGGGTTATCGGCAAGGATGTAGGGTACCAAGCGGTATGCATAGCTCTTGACAATACCCGGAATAATCAATAGTAAAAACCATAAAAACAGGTACACATCCCGCAGAAGCATCGTGGTTACCGCGCCGAGATACGATTTCTCGCGGAAGCTAGAAAACAGCAGCGTAAAGCGGCTGACCTGCTTGCGGCTTTGTACAAAATACCTTGCTCTACCTACCTCAATGGGGTTTGCAAGGAATATGCTGTAGGCGACGCCCAGCAAAAACAACAGCAATCCCACCGAAACAATGGTTGCCATGCCCACGGCTGAAATCATGCTGCCAATAATCGAGTCCCAGCTCTGCGTTCCCCATTCAGGGTAACTCCCCGAATTTTGTGCAATGCTGTTGGACACCCTGCTGCTGGTACCGCTGGCTCCCCCTGTAAGGATGCCCGCGACCAGCGATACTGCAAACGCCATCCAATAATTTGTTTTAAGTACGAGCTTTGCGTTATACTTTAGACCCGCTCTCTCCCACATAATCTTACTCTCCTTATCTTGTTTCCTATTATACCAATGACTTTACCCTTTTTTATAATATACCATACACTACTGAACAATGCAATGTACTGTTCTAAATTTAGTACCATGTATTATTTATCGCCGATACTCCTCGGGTTTTTCGGCAATTTAACCAAAACCATGAAGCTGTTTCCTTCCGGCACAAATTCTTTTTAAGCGGTTTTAAACAGCCTGCGTTTAAATTAACCCCCATGGATTATATATGCAAAAAACACGCAATGGATGTGTGTACTTGCCGGTTTATACGCGGTCGAAGCTGTTATGTTAACAATACCCCAGACCGCTGATGACTATTTTAATGTTCCTAGTGTCGCTTAGGTCCAAAACTTCGCCGCTCTGCATCAGGCGCACCGAGGGGCGAAGGGGCGCGCTCTCGGAATTTTGGATGACCACCGCCACATCGCCGCTGCTTAGGCGCACGCAGGTGCCGATGGGATAAGGCGCTATCCTGCGGGTAAATGCCTTGACGACAGCGCTATCAAAGTATGTGCCGGAGCCGCCCATGATAAACTCGCTGGCCTCCGAGGGGAGACTGGGCGCGCGGTACGGACGATTGGAGGTCAGTGCGTCATAAACATCCGCCACCGCCAACACCCGTCCTACAAAGGGGATCTCTTCCTCCTTAAACCCCATGGGATAGCCCGACCCGTTCACCCGCTCGTGATGACTGAATATCCCGTCCAAAACCGTAACTGGCAGCTGGTCGCGGTGGGCTAACAGCTTGGTTCCAAAGGATGGGTGATGCTTCATCAGCTCAAATTCCTCTTCGGTTAGTCGCCCCGGCTTTTGCACAATGCTCGCCGGAACCATCAGCTTGCCAATATCGTGCAATATTCCACTCAATCCAAGATGCCTGAGATAGACGTCATCCAGCTCTAATCCCATTCCCACGGTTATGGCTACCACACCCACGCTTAGCGAATGATGGTAGGTGTAATCGTCGTACATCTTCAGGTCCACAATGTTTACCAGATAATCATCGTTATTCTTTATCTCATGTATCAGCGCATCCACGGTAGCGGAAAGGCGCTCGAAGCTCTTGTTAATCTCCCGGTCCAGCGAACCCTGAAAGCTTACAAACAGCGACTTAATGGCGGTGATGCACTCGACGCGAAGCTCATCCGGCAAGCCCATATCATCGGGGTTGAAGTCCTCCGTTCCATCGTCGATGTATAAGCCGGAGAAGCCCAAAGACATAATGCGGACAATGGCGCCTTGGGTAATCTCCTGCCCCTTGCGCAAGAGCACCGAGTGTCCGTAAGCCGCGTCGTACATGCGCAGGTCCCTTGCAAGCCTCATACCCTGCCTTACCTGAGACGTGGGCAGAAATACCATATCGGGCAGCTCCTCTCCACAGGCGTTGTGCCTATGCAACAGTGTATTAAAATGCGAAAAAGAAGCTCATGCCCCACAGAATACAACGGTGCATTTCACCGCTGCGCGACGTTTCTGAGCCTTTTGAAATTAGTACTTTTCTCGTTCTAAACTCCCCGCAAGGCTACTGATGTAACCTCATGATAATCCGTAAAATTATAACCGATTTGCGGGTTATCGTCATAATTCTTTTAAAACGTGATAAGTATAAGTTAGCACCAGTATACCATAATTCGATTTAAAATTCCACTTTCAAATGTTTAGTTTCTCCAATTGTTGCGGTACAGTAAATTATTGCTTCTGTCTTTTTTTATAAAGCAATTGCCAATAATGTTAATATAAACGCTATCAATGCCGTTCGGGTAATAAATTAGCCTGTGTCTGGTGAAAAAAAGAAACAGAAGCCTTAATTTATGGCTTCTGTTTCTTTTTTATTGTATAAATAAGACCTAACCCAGTGTCACCGTGACGGCATGGGTCTTGCCATCACCAAAATCGGGCAGAATGTTGCCCTCTACAGGCTTTCCGTCCACCAAAACCTCTATGACACCCTTGCTTACATGGCTGGGGTTCTTTACGTCGATTTCATATCGAGCTCCCCGGTAGTCGCGCCCGATGTGAAAGCCGTCCCACGCGGCGGGTATGCTTGGGTCGAGCTTCAGTCCGTCGTAATCGGGGATGACGCCGAGAATAAACTGGGAAACCGCCACAAAGTTCCATGCCGCCGTGCCGGTGAGCCAGGAGTTCTTTGCCTCACCATGACGCTTCGCGTCCTTACCCGCCACCATCTGGGCATACACATAGGGCTCGGTGCGGTGGATGTCACTGAAATCCTCCGCATAGGCGGGAGCAATCTTCGCATAGTATTCATAGGCAAGGTCGCCGCGGCCGAGCACCGCCTCGGCGCAGATAATCCATGCGTTGTTGTGGCAGAAGATGCCCGCATTCTCTTTGTAGCCCGCGGGATAGGTGGAAATTTCGCCATACTCAATATAGTAGCGCGTAAACGCCGGATTGTTGAGAACAAGACCGTATTTCGTATCCAGACACTTCTTTACCGAATCAAGCGTTGTGACCGCCTTGCCGTCCTCAAGGCCAATACCCGCCATAACGGCAAAGCCCTGGGGCTCAATGAATATCTTGCCTTCCTCATTTTCCTTGCTGCCCAGCTTTTTGCCAAAGTCGTCATAGGCGCGCAGGAACCATTCCCCGTCGTAGCCGCTCGTGAGAATCGCCTCACGCATTTTGGCGATATGTGCCCGGGCGGTATCGGCCTCCTCCTTCTGCCCCATACGCTCGCACAGCGCGGCATACTCCGGACCGATGTAGCAGAACATCGCGGCAATCATCACCGATTCCGCCACCTTGCCATCCTTGCTGGTGGTGGTTTGGAAGGATTCGCCGGGAGTACTGGAAAAGCAGTTGAGGTTGAGGCAGTCGTTCCAGTCCGCCCGCCCGATAAGCGGCAGGTTATGGGGACCCTTGCGATTTACAACGTGGTAGAACGCGCGCTTTAAGTGGTCGAGCATGGGCTGTGCCTTGCTCTCATCGTTCTCGTAGGCAACCCGCTCCTTGAGAAAATTGAAATCGCCGGTTTCCTTGACATAGGCCGCACAGGCAAGGATAAGCCAAAGCGGATCGTCGTTGAAGTTTCCGCCTACGGCATCGTTGCCCTTTTTGGTTAACGGCTGGTACTGATGGTACGCGCCGCCGTTCTCAAGCTGGGTGGCGGCGAGGTCAATGAGTCGTTCCCTTGCGCGCGCGGGTATCTGATGCACAAAGCCCAGAATATCCTGGTTGGAATCGCGAAAGCCCATGCCGCGCCCGATACCCGACTCGAAGTAGGACGCACTGCGGGAAAGGTTAAACGTAACCATACACTGATACTGGTTCCAGATGTTCACCATCCGGTTGAGCTTATCCTCTGGCGACTGCACCGTATAGCGCGACAGCAGCCCGTCCCAGTGGGCGGCAAGCTCCCTCATCGCCTCCTCCACCTGCGCGGAGGTTTTAAAGCTTTCCTGCATCGCATACGCCTTGGTTTTGTTGATAACGCCCTTTGACTGCCATTTTTCCTCCTGCTTGTTCTCCACATAGCCAAGCACGAATACCAGCTCGCGGCTTTCGCCGGGGGCAAGCTCAATATCCACACAATGGGAGGCAATGGGAGACCAGCCATCGGCCACAGAGTTGGTGGGTTTTCCTGCCACTACCGCCTGAGGCGCTTCAAAGCCGTTATACAGACCCACAAAGCTTTCCCGGTCGGTATCGTAGCCCGCAAGCGGGGCGTTAACCGAATAAAACGCGTAGTGGTCTCGCCGCTCCTTATACTCGGTTTTATGG
This sequence comes from Bacillota bacterium, assembly GCA_023433405.1. Taxonomy (GTDB): domain Bacteria; phylum Bacillota; class Clostridia; order Oscillospirales; family Ruminococcaceae; genus Acetanaerobacterium. The sequence goes on from JAEZCT010000083.1 coordinate 33,966, forward strand.
TAGATAACCGAGTTCTCAATCTCCACCTCACCGGTGGAGAAGTTGCGCTGAAAGTTGGTCATATCGTCGTTTGCTTCCCACAGGCACCATTCCAGGAAGGAAAACAGCCTCAGCGATTTTTTAGCGCCCGACTCGTTGGTTATTACCAGCTTTTGCACCTCACCCGCAAAGCCAAGCGGCACAAAGAACGTAGCCTGCGCCCTTACCCCGCCGCGCTTGCCGGTAATGGTGGTATAGCCCATACCGTGGCGGCACTCGTAATGCTCCAGCTCCTTTTTCACAGGCGACCAGCCGGGGCTCCAAAAATCCTCACCGTCGCACAGGTAAAAGTACCTGCCGCCTACGTCGATGGGCACGTTGTTATAGCGGTAACGGGTAATGCGCCGTAACCGCGCGTCCATAAAAAAGCTGTAGCCACCCGCGGTATTTGATATCAGCGAGAAAAAGTCCTGGGAACCGAGATAGTTGATCCACGGGTAGGGTGTTTTTGGCGAGGTGATAACATACTCCCTTGCCGCGTCGTCAAAATAACCGAAATTCACTTGTATTACCCCCTAATTATGTTTGCTGCCCGATATGCTCTCATTTTACTCGATACGGCCGGCACCCCGGCAATGGATAACGGTTACAGGTTATTGCGGGTTACATTTTTGCTTCTTGCTTTCTTCTGGTTACTGTTCGGTTGCTGTCCGGCAGCTCTCACGTTCGATAAGCTCCAGCGGCAGGGTACTGTGATAATAGCCCTCACCTTCCCCCTCTATGCTTGCTATTACCTTTTCGGTCACGCGGGTCACCATTTCGTAGAGCGGAACACGAAAAGTGGTCAGACGCGGCGAGGACTGCGCCGACATGGGGGAATCATCAAAGCCGATAATGGAGACATCCCGGGGAACGGAGATCTCGTTTTCCCGCAAAACATCTAAGGCTGCAACCGCCATGTCGTCGTTGCAGGAAACAATGGCATCGGGCAGGCTGCCCTGTGCGAGCATTCGCATCACCTCCGCCCGCGCGGTCTTATGCAGAAAATCGCCGTGCATCACATACCGCTCATCCACCGTAAGCTTCATGGCACGCATGGCGTCAAGATAGCCCTGATAGCGCTGGCGCCCCGAAAAGGTTTGCAGGCGTCCCGCTATTACCCCAATGCGACGGTGCCCGAGGCAGTACAGGTACTCCACCGCACGGCGCGCCGCGTCGTAATCGGCTGAGTTGAGAATGGCAAGCCCCTTGCAGTCCTCGGGCACCTTGTCAATTGACGCAGGGTCATAATCGACAATGCCGATGGGTACGCCGGTTTTCAATAGTTTTTTTATCTCCCCCGTATCCTTCTCATTGCCCACAAGGATTCCTCCGCTGATGCGCTTTTGCAAAAAGGTCTGTGTAATGCGGTAATAATCCTCCGCTGAATAAACCGTATGGATGAGCACATAGTAGCCGCTGCTGTTAGAGGCATCCACCGCCGCGTTGATGATAGACGAATAGTAGCTGCTCTGGTAGATGTTGTTGCGGTCGTAAATGCTCACCACAAACAGCCCGATGGTGTTGTTGGATTTGCCCGCCAGTATCTGCGCGGAGGTATTGGGCTCGTACCCCATTTCGGCGATGATGCGCATTACCTTATCGCGGGTGGCGTCGGGTACGTTTGGATAGTTGTTGATTACCCGGGAAACCGTACTGCGTGATACGCCCGCGAGTCTTGCGATATCCTCGCTCTTCATGGCTGCAGTCATCCCCTTCCGATGTCGTCACGCTTCGCATGAAAGCAAGCCTTCGGCAAAACCTCCGGGAAGCGAAAAAGCCGTGAACGCGCGTTTATTCGATACCATTATATCGAATTTTATGCCGCGAAGCAAATAGTTTTTATTGCTGGGATAGATAAAATAAGGTAACAATTTTGTCCATTTCGTCGGGCTGTTTTCGTAAACCGCGGGCTATCGGTGAGCCATTATCGTCTCACCCTGGTTTACCGCCCCCTCAAATACCGATGTATCTTCAATCCACGCCAGCTTTTTGCCGGAGGGCGAAAGGTCTTGTGCATGAACAGTGCCGGTGGCAGTATATTGCCGCGTCGCTGACCCCGTGGAAAAATCGAGCACCCCGATGCCTGTTCTTATGCCTTCCGAAAGGTCAGTCCAGATGATGGTGTATGAGATTGTTGTGTTGCGAGGAGACGATATCTGCTGTGTATCGATGCAGCATTCAAGCATCCATGTATCGGTTTGCTTGCCTGTCGCGTCATAGCGGGTAATATAACTGGCATTGCCCGTGTCCGTGTCGGCGCTGGAGTCAGTTGCTTGCATGGTGTAAAAGCCGTCCTTTAGCCACGCATGATATAGGGAATCGGACAATCGTTCCAGAGGCGACGTCTCCAGCAGAACCTTTCCGGCTCTGTCGCAGGCTGTAAGGCTTTGGAACAGCGAGGCTGTAAGGCCCGTCTTTTGAAACAGTACGGCCTGCCCGTCCGCGCTCAGCGCCGGTAGGCTGGTCATACCGGCCACCGAGCCGTTTTCATCCAGCGGCGGCTGATAGATGCTCACGGATTGTGACGATGTCACCTCAAACAGGCAAAGCTCCAGCGTATCCTGGGTGGCGTAAGCAATGGTTTTTGTGGCGGCGTTGAATGCGGGGTCTCGGAGCAGTTCCTTGCTCAGCGGCATATAATCGGTCATACGCCCATTTTCCACCTGACAAACCGCCTGACCCGTAAAGATAAGCTCTGTCGTCTCGTTAATTTTATCCACACTCATACGCTCTGTATAATCCGTAGAGGCATAATCCTGAAAAATCACTGTCAGCCCCTGTGTGGTTGTATCATACCGTGCAAGGGTTGCCAAAAAGTTACCTTCTCTTTGCTTTTCTCTATCAAAGCCATAGAGGTAAAAGCTGTTTTCATCGGCATACCGAATGGCTCTGGGCCAAGTAAGCCCAATCTCCGCCAGCTGTTCGGGCACAAGCACATCCTGCCGAAGCAGAAATTCCCCGCGGGATACCGTGGCCTCAGTCTCTTCGGACCGAAAACTCCCTTGAGAGGAAGCCGCCGCAGGGTTCTCGTACATTACCATCTCGGGTGTCTCCATTTTCCCTTGGCACGCGGTTAAGCAGAGGGCAAACAAGGCGATTATTGTCCGGGTGAATTGCTTCATGTATTTTTCCTCCTTTTTTTCTTGGCCCTTTATATCATACTAAATTTATCCTTCCAAGTAAAGGTCGCCCACTCCTCAGCCTATAGCAAAAAGAGCCGGGGAAAGCTTCCCCGACCCTTGTTTGCGTTATATATAAATTTGATTTTACAGGATGATGCAGATTAAGCCCGCGCAGCCCTCGTTGATAATGCGCTCGATGGTCTCGCTCATCTTCATGCGTGCGTCCGACGGCATACGACCCAGCTTATTGTGCAGCCCCTCGTTGACCAGCTCATGCAGAGACTTGCCAAAGATGTTGGAGCTCCATATCTTGCGGGGGTTCTCTTCAAACTCCTTTAGCAGGTACATCACCAGCTCTTCCGACTGCTTTTCGGAGCCGACAATGGGGGAAACCTCGGTCATGATATTCGCCTTCATCATGTGAATGGAGGGTGCGCTCGCCTTCAGGCGCACGCCGTACCGCCCGTTCTGCTTAACTATCTCCGGCTCGTCGAGCTTTAGCTCGTCAAGTCCCGGCATTACAATGCCGTATCCGGTGGCGTTAACCTCCTCTATGGCGCTGCGAACCTTATCGTATTCCTTCTTTGTCTTTGCAAGGTCAATCATGCAGGGCATGAGCTCCGCCTCGGAGTTGATGGTTAGGCCGGTGGTCTCCCCCAGAATCTTGTAAAACAGCTCGGGAGCAACATCCACCTGAACCTTAGCGCTGCCCTTGCCCATGTCGATGCTCTTAACCTCCACATTGTTCACGTTCTCGCTCTTTTTGACGTTCTCAAGCTCCTTTGAAACCTCACTGACGTGATGGATGTTTGCCGCCGCGCTCTTTACGCTGCCGCAGACGTTTGATTTGAGCCAGTGGTTGTTTTCCAGCGCCATAATCCACTTGGGGATATCCACCAGTATCTCGCGTACCGGGAATTCCTCCAGCACCTTGCCGATGATGTCCTTGATGTCGTTTTCCTCAAGATGCAGGCAGTTTACCGCCTTAACCGGAACCTTGTATTTCTCCTCCAGCTCCTCCTTCAGCTCCTGGGCCTCTCCGCCTTCCGGGTTGCGGCTGTTGAGCAGGACGACAAAGGGCTTGTTGATCTCTTTGAGCTCGTTAATCACGCGCTCCTCGGCATCCTCATACTCCCCGCGGGGAATCTCGCTGATGGAGCCGTCGGTGGTTACCACAAGGCCGATGGTGGAATGCTCCCGGATAACCTTTTGCGTGCCGATTTCGGCGGCCATGTTAAAGGGAATCTCGCTGTCGAACCAGGGCGTCATAACCATGCGGGGGTTGTCGTTTTCAATATAGCCGATGGCGCTTGGCACGATATAGCCGACGCAGTCAATCATCCTTACCTTGAGGTTGACCGCGCCCTCCAGTTTAATCTCCACCGCCTCCTCGGGTACAAACTTGGGCTCGGTGGTCATAATGGTCTTTCCTGCCGAGGACTGGGGCAGCTCGTCGTTTGCGCGCTCGCGCTTAAAGTCGTTGCCGATATTGGGCATAACCAGCGTTTCCATAAAACGCTTGATGAAGGTGCTTTTTCCTGTGCGCACCGGGCCTACCACCCCGATATAGATGTTGCCCTCGGTACGCTTTGCGATATCTGAGTATATACTGCGGCTATCCACCTTAATCCCTCCCCTTTGCTTTAATTCTCGTCGGATATGGCCGCGTTCGGTATGAGGAGCATACATCTCTCATTGATGGCGTCGCCTGTAAGCTCGTTGCTGTTCGCAATCTGGTTTGCTGAGGTGTTGTAGCGCTTTGCGATATCCCACACCGATTCGTTCGCCTCCGCGAAATAGATGACCAGCGCGGCGGACTCGTTTGTTTTCTTCACCTCGTTTTCGTTAACAGCAACATCGGTGACAACATTCTCCTTGCTGCGGGAGAAAACAGACGCGTTAATGAACAGTGTGACGCGTACCTCAATCTTATCCTTACCGCTCATCGTAAACTGCGTGTTTTTTACGGCGGCATCGCAGCTTGCCATAAGATTTGGGTCGTTGCTGTCTACCCTTACCCGGTACTCCATGTCGCTGCCACGCTCGTAGCAGCCGTTTTCATCATTATCCTGCAGGGTTAGCATACTGCTTTTCACATTGCCGTTTACAATCAGCTCGCCGTTTTCCACCTTGGAGGATTTAATCACCACATCACTCCACACATCCAGTACATCCCCGTTTTTTGCCTCGGGCAGGTCGTAGGTGGTTTTGTAGGTGTACTCGTTACCTATTACGGCGGCGAGCTTTTCGAAGGTAACCGGCTTTGCTGAGAAGGTGGATTTATACTTGGTGGAGTATAGGTCGGTAATTGCGGGTACCTCGGCGTTCTGGTAGGCAACCGCGTTGCATACCACATCGATGTTAAGCGCAAGCACCCTTGCCTCGCCGTCGTTGTTGCCGCGCACCTCTGTGGTGATGCCGCCAACATTGAGATTCAGACGGCACTGCGATTCCTCTGTGACCCCGTTTGCATCAACAATTTGGCTTACAGGCAGGGTAAACTCCATCTTTTCGGCGCTGCCCGTTTTGTCGTCGCCAAGGTACAGAATATGACCGGAAAGCTCGGCCTTGAGAATGATCTTGTTTGCAATAAGCTTTGTATCTGTGACGACGCAGGCGCCGTTTGCCCGCACCACCGAGGCCACCGAGGCCTTGCCGTAGCTGACCTCCAGCTCCTCCTTCACCGTGAAGGCGTGGGTAACCGAGGCCACCACCCGGCTGACCTTCTCCATCTTGCGCTTGACCTCTACGTTCATCCCCGAGACCTCCGCCACCACCTGCTCGGTTTTGGGAGCGGTAACCATCGCACAGACACTGAGCGACCCCTTGATGTCCAGACGCCGCTGGGAAACCGGCCTGCAATTGACGTAGTCGGTAATGACCTTGACCTCCGCCGCCGCGCCCTCCGCCGCGTTTTTCAGCTCGATACCCACATCAAACGGCAGCTTGTGCTCATGACTGCGCAGGAGCTTCGCATCGTCGATGTACAAGAGCTTGATATTAGCCGTACCGTCGATGACCAGCTTTTCGCCGATGATCTGCTTGGATGTTACCTTTGCGTCAATATCACAGCGCAGTACGCGCAGGATATCCGGGCAATAATCCGGCAGCATCAGGTCGCAGCTCACCGGCTGCTGTACACAGCCGTCGTACGCGACCTCATTTATGGTAACAGCCTCTTTATTGACCATAAGCTCCATAAAGATTACCTCTCCTTTATCTATTTTCTAACCAATACATATTCACCCCATGTCCAAGATATGCAAAAAAGCCGACCACTGTGGCGGTCGGCTTAAGTTTTTTCACTTTTCATTATGGACACAAACCGGCAGGTACCTTTGGAGGCTGCTTTCTAATGCGGATTCCTTTTTTAATGCCCCGGATGCAAGACCGGCTTTTTGAGGAGATGAATACGATATCGTTTTATACTATTATCCGATTAAAAAGTGTATTAAAATCAAGTCAAAATCTTTAATTTATGGATTTTGACGCGGATTTTTATCAACACTTTTATCGGAGAATAGTATTAGAACCGGTGATATGTCTAAGCCGCATCTTTATCATACAGTTATGAGAGGACGGTTGGTCCGGTGTCCAAGCAGCCAGCCTGCCGGTTTGTGTTGCGCCATGGGATATCCTTTATGTATTGCTACGCTTCCCGCTTTTTAATGCCAAACAGCGCGCGCAGTATCCCCGACAGGAATTTCGGACTTTTCACCACTACGACCTTCACAGCTATCACTCCTTTGGTGTATCATCAATATCGTATTGATTTATTGTGTTTGGTGCTAATACTAATCCCCTCAAAAAGAGTCGATAAAAATCCGCGTGAAAACCCATAAATTAAAGCTTTTCACTTGATTTTTATACTCTTTTAATTCGGATATTAGTATAAACAATTTATCGCCGCCGTTACCACCAGCAGTTTTTTAAAAACCGTATGGCCAGGCAGATAATGAGCAGCGAGCATAGGATGATGGTAAAGCGAATAGAGCAAAACCACGACAGGAAGATACCCAGACCCATTGAAAAGGCAATAAGGGGAAACATTGGGGTTGTTGTGCGTCTGCACCGCCTGCGCATATCCTCACCTGCCTTGTCGTGCTAAGATTAGAGCGAGAGATAACACTAATTTCGTTTTTAACTCTTTTAAAAACGGGATTTGTACGACACGCTCTATGCCATTATACGTCTCTGGGCAGTATTTGGTGAACGGCTTTCCCCATCCTTTTGCGTATCCCATCCTTTTGCAAATAAAAAGAGCAGGGAAGCTTGCGCTTCCCTGCTCAGGTAACGGAAATTTTCCGTTATATTATTTCTCGGAGACTGCGGAAACTACGCCGGAACCAACGGTACGTCCACCCTCGCGGATAGCGAAGCGCAGACCGGGCTCGATAGCGATGGGGGTGATGAGCTCTACGTCCATGGTAACGTTGTCGCCGGGCATACACATCTCGATGCCTTCGGGCAGCTTGATTACGCCGGTAACGTCGGTGGTACGGAAATAGAACTGGGGACGGTAGTTATCAAAGAAGGGAGTATGACGACCGCCCTCTTCCTTCTTGAGGATATACACCTGACCCTGGAACTTGGTGTGAGGAAGAATAGAGCCGGGCTTGCACAGAACCTGTCCGCGCTCGATATCGGTTCTCTGAACACCGCGCAACAGAGCGCCGATGTTGTCGCCCGCCTCAGCGTAATCGAGAATCTTACGGAACATCTCGATGCCGGTAACAACGGTCTTCTTCTTTTCCTCAGCAAGACCAACGATTTCAATTTCGTCACTGGTCTTGAGCTGGCCGCGCTCTACTCTACCGGTAGCAACGGTGCCGCGTCCGGTAATGGTGAACACGTCCTCAACAGGCATCAGGAAGGGAAGGTCGGTCTTGCGCTCGGGGGTGGGGATATATCTGTCCACTTCGTTCATAAGCTCAACAATGGGAGCATACTCGGGAGCGGTGATGTCGGTGGAGGTGCTCTCCAGCGCGTTAAGCGCAGAGCCCTTTACGATAGGAATGTCGTCGCCGGGGAACTCGTAAGCGGAAAGCAGCTCACGAATTTCCATCTCAACCAGCTCAAGGAGCTCAGCGTCGTCAACCTGATCAACCTTGTTCATGAACACAACGATATACTGTACGCCAACACGGCTCGCAAGCAGGATGTGCTCACGGGTCTGGGGCATGGGGCCGTCAGCGGCGGAAACTACGAGAATCGCGCCGTCCATCTGAGCTGCACCGGTGATCATGTTCTTTACATAGTCGGCGTGTCCGGGGCAGTCAACATGAGCGTAGTGACGGTTATCCGTCTCGTACTCAACGTGCGCGGTGTTGATGGTAATACCGCGCTCTCTCTCCTCGGGAGCCTTATCAATCATGTCATAAGCAACGTAGTGTGCCTGGCCGCGGAAACCGAGAACCTTGGTGATAGCAGCGGTCAGGGAGGTTTTGCCGTGGTCTACGTGACCGATCGTGCCAATATTAACGTGGGGCTTGGTACGTTCGAATTTGGCTTTTGCCATTTGGAATTTCCTCCTTTTATAAACACATTATTTCGGACTGTTTTTAAATATTAGCATAGGAACATTGTAGCAATTCCCATATCAAATATCAAGCGGTTTTGCGCATGCTTGGGGCATTTTTTACGCATAAACGAAAGATAATTAATCCTGCTTTGCGCGTTTGTTCATAATACCCTCGGCAATAGACTTGGGTACCTCGATATAGTGGCTCGGCTCCATGGCATAGTTGCCGCGGCCCTGCGTCTTGGAACGCAGGTCGGTGGAGTAGCCAAACATCTCGGAAAGCGGAACAAAGGCGTTGATCTGCTGTGCGCCGAACTGCGCCTCCATGCCCTGAATCTGTCCGCGGCGGGAGTTAAGGTCGCCGATAACGTCGCCCATATACTCCTCGGGAACCGTGACCGAAACCTTCATAATCGGCTCGAGAATGACGGGGTCGGCCTTTCTCATCGCTTCCTTAAACGCCATGGAACCCGCAATTTTAAACGCCATTTCAGAGGAGTCAACCTCATGGTAGGAGCCGTCGTACAGGGTTACGATAACATCCACTACCTGATAGCCGGCGAGCACGCCCGCCTGCATGGCTCCCTGAATACCCTGGTCAACCGGCCCAATATATTCCTTGGGGATTGAACCGCCGACTACGGCGTTTTTAAACTCGTAGCCCTTGCCGGACTCGTTGGGCTCAACCTTAATCTTAACATGACCGTACTGGCCGCGGCCGCCCGACTGGCGTGCATACTTGTGGTCAACATCCGCAAGCTTGCGAACGGTTTCCTTGTATGCTACCTGAGGCTTGCCGACGTTTGCCTCTACGCGGAACTCGCGCAGAAGACGGTCTACGATGATCTCAAGGTGAAGCTCGCCCATGCCCGCGATGATGGTCTGACCCGTCTCTTCGTCCGTATAGGTCTTAAAGGTCGGGTCCTCCTCCGCGAGCTTTGAGAGGGCAATGCCCATTTTCTCCTGACCGGCCTTGGTTTTCGGCTCGATGGCCACGCGGATAACCGGCTCGGGGAAGTCCATGGACTCAAGGATAATCGGGTTTTTCGGGTCGCACAGCGTGTCGCCGGTGGTGGTGTTCTTAAGACCAACCGCCGCGGCGATATCACCCGCAAAGCACTCGTCAATATCCTGACGGTGGTTCGCGTGCATCTGCAGAATGCGCCCTATGCGCTCGGAGTTATCCTTGTTGGAGTTGTACACCGTGCTGCCGGTTTTCACCGAGCCGGAGTACACGCGGAAGAAGCAAAGCTTACCGACGAAGGGATCGGTGGCGATCTTGAACGCAAGGGCCGCAAAGGGCTTCTTGTCGTCCGAGGGACGCTCCTCGGTCTCCCCTGTTTCGGGGTTTACGCCGGTGATGTGCTCAATGTCAAGCGGCGAGGGCATGTAATCGATGACCGCGTCGAGCATCTTCTGAACACCCTTGTTGCGGTACGAGGTTCCGCACACAACCGGGATGAGATGATTCTCGATGGTACCCTTACGGATGCAGGTTTTCAGCTCATCGATGGTAAGCTCTTCGCCCTCGAGGTACTTCATCATCATCTCTTCGTCCATCTCAGCGGCGGCCTCAACGAGCTTATGACGATATTCCTCTGCCTGCTCTTTCATATCCTCGGGGATATCCTCAACGCGGATGTCCTTGCCGAGGTCGTCGTAATAGACATAGGCCTTCATCTCCAAAAGGTCGATGATGCCTCTAAAATACTGTTCTGCGCCGATTGGCAACTGGATAGGAACCGCGTTACACTTCAGGCGCTGGTGCATCATGCTCACGACGCGGTAAAAATCCGCGCCCATAATGTCCATCTTGTTCACATAGGCCATACGCGGTACACGATACTTATCAGCCTGATGCCAAACGGTCTCAGACTGCGGCTCAACGCCGCCCTTTGCGCAAAAAACGGTAACGGAGCCATCGAGCACACGCAAGGAGCGCTCAACCTCCACCGTAAAATCAACGTGTCCGGGCGTGTCAATAATGTTGACGCGATGGTCCTTCCAGAATGCGGTGGTCGCAGCCGAGGTAATGGTAATGCCTCTCTCCTGCTCCTGCTCCATCCAGTCCATCGTCGCAGCGCCGTCGTGAACCTCGCCGATCTTGTGCGTTCTGCCTGTATAGTACAGGATGCGCTCTGTAGTCGTGGTTTTACCAGCGTCAATGTGAGCCATTATGCCTATGTTTCGTGTGAGTTCGAGCGAAACGTCTCTTGGCATATAGTCCTCCTTAGATAATAACTGCTATGCAGCTTTAGCTGCTTTGCAACGTTAGGCTGCTATGCGGCCTTTGCAGCGTGCATATCAACCAGCGACATACAAAGGCTCTTTAATTCCTTAGGGCGTTCATGATATTTGCGGTTTGCGAAACTAGAATCTGTAGTTAGCAAATGCGCGGTTTGCATCGGCCATTTTATGAGTATCCTCGCGCTTCTTCACGGCGCTGCCAACATTGTTGGTAGCATCCAGAATCTCGCCTGCAAGGCGCTCCTTCATGGTCTTCTCGGAACGAGCGCGGGAATAAGTTGTAATCCAGCGCAGTCCGAGGGTTTGTCTTCTCTCGGGGCGTACCGGCAGCGGCACCTGATAGGTGGAACCGCCTACGCGGCGAGCCTTAACTTCGAGCGACGGCATAATATTCTCCATCGCAAGCTCGAAAGCTTCCAGCGGGTCCTTTCCCGACTTATCCTTTACGATATCAAACGCACCGTAAACAATCTTCTGGGCAACACCCTTCTTGCCGTCATACATCACGCTGTTGATTAAGCGTGTAACAAGCTTGGAATTATAAACCGGATCGGGCAAAACGTCGCGTTTTGCTATCTGACCTCTTCTTGGCATTTCGCTTCCCTCCTTCACATAATGAATTCACAGGTACTCGAAAGCGCAAAACTCCCGTCGGCCAAGTGCGGGGCTCAAACAGCGCGCGTGACGAAAGCACGAGCATCTATATGAATAGCCCTGATACCGGCTCCTTTATGGGAGCAGTACCCGCACTGTGCCGTCCCCCGCCTTACGCGGAGGCTCTGACATCTTGGGCTGTGACACCCTTGGGGCTTTTACACTATTTCGATTTCTTGGTGGTGGCTGCTGCAGCACCCGGCTTCGGACGCTTCGCGCCGTACTTGGAGCGGCTCTGCATACGCTTGGCCACGCCTTGCGCATCGAGCGTACCACGGATAATGTGGTAACGCACACCGGGCAGGTCCTTAACGCGGCCGCCGCGGATGAGCACAACGCTATGCTCCTGCAGGTTGTGGCCGACGCCGGGGATATAAGCCGACGCCTCGATGGTGTTGGTAAGCCGTACTCTTGCTACTTTACGAAGCGCGGAGTTTGGCTTTTTGGGGGTCATGGTTCTGATTGCAGTGCATACACCGCGCTTTTGCGGCGAGCTCTGGTCAATGCTGCGGCGCTTCTTGGAGTTAAACCCCTTAAGCAGCGCGGGAGCGGTCGACTTCTTCTCGGAAACCTCTCTGCCCTTGCGTACCAGTTGGTTAAAGGTTGGCATGTTGCACCTCCTTCTTGGTCAAATTTTTCATTTATTTATAAAAGCGCGCGCAAGGGTTTGCGCGAAGCCTTTATACGCGTTTTCCCTCATCGGAACTATTACCCGATGCCTGGTAGTATTTGCAATTATTCAAGAAAAATTATAATAGGCACCGACTATATATTTTAGCACCCCATATCCTGTTTTGTCAACATACAAAGTGCAAAATTCAGGTAAAATTATGCCGATACCGACCATAAAACCAAAAAAGCCAATAAATCTGCCTATCCGGCAATACTGCCTGCAATATTTGGGAGCCGCGCCAAAACACGGCTCCCAAAAGGATATTACAGGGATACAGTCCTTACCTTATGGTTAGTCGGCGTAGCTTAACGAGTCGCCTGCACGGTCGGAGGCATGGGTGGGTACAACCTCCACGCTGCCGTAGCAGTTCATGCCGGTACCGGCGGGAATGAGCTTGCCGATAATGACGTTTTCCTTGAGTCCGAGCAGCGGGTCCACCTTGCCCTTAATCGCCGCCTCGGTGAGAACACGGGTGGTCTCCTGGAAGGATGCCGCCGAAAGGAAGGAATCGGTGGCGAGGGACGCTTTGGTGATACCCAAAAGCACCGGCTCGAAGGTGGGCGGGTTGAGAGGCTCACCCGAGGTCGAGCGCGCCTCAATCTCGCGGATGGTTTTCATCGCGTCGAGCTTGTCGATGAGGGTGCCCGGCAGCATGGTTGTGTCGCCGCTGTCCACTACGCGCATTTTTTTCATCATCTGGCGCACAATAACCTCGATATGCTTGTCGTTGATGTCAACGCCCTGCATACGGTATACTCTTTGCACCTCGGCAATGAGGTATGCCTGCACCGCGTCGGCGCCCTGTACCGCGAGAACATCGTGGGGGTTTACCGAGCCTTCGGTCAGGCGGTCGCCCGCACGGACGATGTCGCCCTCCTCCACGCAGGTGCGCGAGCCGTAAGGAATGAGGTAGCTGCGCTCCTCTCCCGTTTCTTTATTGGTCACAATGGCGTGCTTGTTTTTCTTAATCTCGCCCATGCGCACCTCGCCGGGTATTTCGGAGATAATGGCAAGGTATTTGGGCTTTCTGCCCTCAAACAATTCCTCCACGCGGGGCAGACCCTGTGTGATATCGTCGGCGTTTGCGATACCGCCCGTATGGAAGGTACGCATGGTAAGCTGGGTACCCGGCTCGCCGATGGACTGTGCCGCGATGATACCTACCGCCTCACCCACCGTGACGGGGTTGCCGTTGGCAAGGTTTGAGCCGTAGCAGCGGGCGCAAACACCGTGCTTGGACTCGCAGGTGAGCGTAGTGCGAATCTTCACGCGCTTAACGCCGGTGTCCACAATCCTTGTGGCATCCGCGTCGTCCATCATCTTATCGCGGGAAACAAGCAGCTCGCCCGTTTCGGGGTGAATGAAATCCTCGGCGAGATAACGGCCGTTCAGTCGCTCTGAGAGCGCCTCAATCATGCCGTTGCCTTCCTTGATGTCATACACCTCTATGCCCGCATAGGTGCCGCAATCCTCCTGACGGATGATTACGTCCTGCGATACGTCAACCAGACGGCGGGTCAGGTAGCCCGAGTCGGCGGTACGCAGCGCGGTATCGGCAAGACCTTTACGCGCACCGCGGGAGGAGATGAAGTATTCGAGAATATTAAGACCTTCGCGGTAGTTTGCGCGAATAGGAATCTCGATGGTGGTACCGGAGGTATTGGCGATGAGTCCGCGCATACCCGCCAGCTGGCGAATCTGGTTAATCGAGCCGCGGGCGCCGGAGTCCGCCATCATAAAGATGGGGTTAAACTCATCAAGGTTATCCTGCAGCGCCTGAGACACCTTCTCGGTGGTTTGGTTCCAGATGCGGATAACCTGCTCGTAGCGCTCGCTGTTGGAGAGCTCGCCCCGGCGGAAGCGGCGGGTGATATTTTGAATGCTGGACTCTGCGTCCGCAATCAGCTGCTTCTTCTGAGGGGGGATTACCGCGTCGGAAACCGCAACGGTAATCGCGCCGCGGGTGGAGTACTTAAAGCCCTGTGCCTTGACCTTATCAAGCACCTCGGCGGTCCTGGCTGTGCCGTGTGCCTTGATGCATTTTTCTATAATCTTACCAAGCTGCTTCTTGCCAACCTTAAAGGAAATCTCAAGGTCAAACACATGCTCGGGGTCGCTTCTATCCACAAAGCCGAGATCCTGCGGGATGGGGTCGTTGAAGATTACGCGCCCGATGGTGGTTTCCACCAAACGGGTTTGCTTGACGCCGTTCACCTCGCGGGTTAAGCGGATTTTAACGAGCGCGTGCAACCCGATGGCCTTCTCCTGGTACGCCATAAGCGCCTCGGGCACATCGCGGAATATCTTACCCTCACCCGGTTCGCCGGGCTTTAGCATGGTGAGGTAGTAGGAGCCCAGCACCATGTCCTGGGTCGGAACCGTAACGGGGCGGCCGTCGGAGGGCTTTAAAAGGTTGTTAGCCGCAAGCATGAGAAAACGTGCCTCTGCCTGCGCCTCTGCGGAAAGGGGCACATGCACCGCCATCTGGTCGCCGTCAAAGTCCGCGTTGTACGCGGTGCAGGCAAGCGGGTGCAGCTTAAGGGCGCGGCCCTCCACCAGCACCGGCTCAAACGCCTGAATACCCAGACGGTGAAGCGTCGGCGCGCGGTTTAATAGCACCGGATGGTCGCGGATGACCGTCTCCAGCGCGTCCCACACCTGCGGGTTTGCGCGCTCCACGGTTTTTCTCGCGTTTTTAATGTTTGAGGCATCCCCCGTCTCCACCAGCCGCTTCATTACAAAGGGCTTAAACAGCTCAAGCGCCATCTCCTTGGGCAGACCGCATTGGAACATCTTAAGCTCCGGACCGACGACGATAACCGAACGGCCGGAGTAGTCCACGCGCTTACCTAAGAGGTTCTGGCGGAACCGTCCCTGCTTGCCCTTGAGCATGTCGGAAAGGGACTTCAGGGGGCGGTTGTTGGGTCCGGTAACGGGTCTTCCCCGGCGGCCGTTATCAATCAGAGCATCCACCGCTTCCTGCAGCATACGCTTTTCGTTGCGCACGATGATATCCGGCGCGCCCAGCTCAAGGAGGCGGGCAAGACGGTTGTTGCGGTTGATAACCCGGCGGTACAGGTCGTTGAGGTCACTGGTGGCAAAACGTCCGCCGTCCAGCTGCACCATGGGGCGAATCTCGGGCGGGATAACAGGCACCACATCGAGAATCATCCACTCGGGGCGATTTTTAGAAATGCGGAAGGCCTCCACTACCTCAATGCGCTTTAAAAGGTGTATCTTTTTCTGTCCGGAGGTGCTTTCCAGCTCCTCCTTGAGCTGTTCGGAGAGCTTATCGAGATTGATCTCGGCAAGCAGCTCGCGGATGGCCTCCGCGCCCATGCCGGCGCGGAACTCGTCCTCGTACTTCTCCTTCATATCGCGAAACTCCTTTTCGTTCAGGAGCTGACCCTTTTCAAGGGGGGTAAACCCGGGGTCGATGACGATATAGGCTGCGAAATACAGCACCTTCTCCAATAAACGGGAGGAGATATCGAGAATTTGTCCCATGCGGGACTTGTTGCCCTTAAAGTACCAGATGTGGGAGACGGGGGCGGCAAGCTCGATATGCCCCATGCGTTCGCGACGCACCTTGGCACGGGTAACCTCAACGCCGCAGCGGTCGCAAATCTTGCCCTTGTAGCGCAGGCGTTTGTACTTGCCGCAATGGCATTCCCAGTCCTTGGTCGGACCAAAGATGCGCTCGCAAAACAAGCCGTCCCGCTCGGGCTTAAGCGTGCGGTAGTTGATGGTCTCAGGCTTTTTAACCTCTCCGTAAGACCATTCGCGGATGGTCTGCGGCGAGGCAAGACCGATTTTTATCGACTCAAAAGCATTGATTTCCAAATTCCGACCCCTCTTCCCTTATTCATTATCATCCAGCACGTCGTCTTCACCGAGGTCGTCGTCGAGCAGCTCCTCCGGCTCATCGTCGGATGCCAGCAGGTCGTCGTCAAGATCCTCCTCCATAAAGCCTTCGGGCAGGTCGCTTGACTCCGACACCATGTCGTCGGGCAGCAGGTCGTCCACCGGCGTCAGCCCAACGTCGTCGTCCTCATCAAAGGTCTGCTTGAGGTCAATCTCCCGGTTATCGCCGTCAAGAACCTTAACGTCAAGCGCAAGGGACTGCAGCTCCTTAATCATAACCTTAAACGCCTCGGGAATGCCGGGCTTGGGTACGTTTTGTCCCTTCACAATGGCCTCGTAGGTTTTCACACGGCCCACCACGTCGTCGGACTTCACGGTCAGAATCTCCTGCAGGGTGTACGCCGCGCCGTAAGCCTCCAGCGCCCACACCTCCATCTCTCCAAAGCGCTGTCCGCCGAACTGCGCCTTGCCGCCCAGCGGCTGCTGGGTAACCAAGGAGTACGGACCGGTGGAACGGGCGTGAATCTTATCGTCAACCAGATGGTGCAGCTTTAAGAAATACATGTAGCCGACGGTTACGGGGTTATCGAAGGGGTCGCCGGTTCTGCCGTCGTACAGGGTGCTCTTGCCATCCTCACGGTAGCCGGCCTCCCGCAGGCAATCGCGGATATCACCTTCGTGAGCACCGTCGAATACGGGGGTCATCACCTTCCAGCCAAGCGCCTTGGCGGCGTAGCCGAGATGCACCTCAAGTACCTGACCAATGTTCATACGCGACGGTACGCCCAAGGGGTTAAGAACGATATCAAGGGGTGTTCCATCCGCCAAAAAGGGCATATCCTCCTGGGGCAGTATGCGGGAGACAACGCCCTTGTTGCCGTGGCGTCCCGCCATCTTGTCGCCTACAGAAATCTTGCGCTTTTGGGCAATGTAGCAGCGCACCACCATATTTACGCCGGGGCTTAACTCATCGCAGTTGTCGCGGGTAAAGACCTTTACATCTACCACAATGCCATACTCGCCGTGCGGTACCCGCAGTGAGGTGTCGCGCACCTCGCGAGCCTTCTCACCAAAGATTGCGCGCAAAAGGCGTTCCTCCGCCGTCAGCTCGGTTTCTCCCTTGGGGGTTACCTTGCCGACGAGGATATCCCCCGCATGTACCTCGGCGCCGATGCGGATGATTCCGCGGTCGTCCAGGTCCTTGAGGGACTCGTCGCCTACGTTTGGAATGTCTCTGGTAATCTCCTCGGCGCCAAGCTTGGTATCCCGCGCCTCGGTTTCATATTCCTCGATATGAAGAGAGGTATATACATCGTCGCGCACCATCTTTTCGTTGATGAGCACTGCGTCCTCGTAGTTGTAGCCTTCCCAGGTCATAAAGCCGATCAGGGCGTTCTTGCCAAGGCTGATCTCGCCGTTTGAGGTGGCGGGGCCGTCGGCGATAACCTGCCCCTTTTGGATGCGCTCACCCCGGTTGACAATAGGGCGCTGGTTGGTGCAGGTACCCTGATTGGAGCGCATGAACTTGATGAGCTTATAGGTTTCAAGGGAGCCCTCGGTGGTGCGAATGACCACCTCGTCGGCGCTTACCCGCTCCACCACGCCCTCGTGGCGGGATACCACGGCGACGCCGGAATCCACCGCCGCCTTATACTCCATGCCGGTGCCCACAATAGGGGACTCGGTCTTTAAGAGCGGAACCGCCTGACGCTGCATGTTCGAACCCATCAGGGCGCGGTTTGCGTCGTCGTTTTCAAGGAAGGGAATCATTGCCGTCGCAACCGAGACAACCATTTTTGGCGAAACGTCCATAAAGTCTACGCGGGTGCGTTCAACCTCAAGAATCTGGTCAAGGTAACGTCCGTTAACATGCTCACGGGCAAGGTGGCCTTGGGCATCCAGCGGCTCGTTGGCCTGCGCCACAACATATTCGTCCTCAACGTCCGCGGTCATATACACCACCTCGTCGAGTACGCAGCTCGTCACCTTATCCACACGGCGGTAGGGAGCCTCGATAAAGCCGTACTCGTTGATGCGCGCAAAGGTCGCAAGGTAGGAGATAAGCCCGATGTTCGGACCTTCCGGGGTCTCGATGGGGCACATGCGTCCATAATGGCTGTAGTGAACGTCGCGCACCTCAAAGCTTGCGCGGTCACGGGAAAGACCGCCGGGGCCGAGGGCCGAAAGACGGCGCTTATGCGTCAGCTCCGCAAGGGGGTTTGTCTGATCCATGAACTGAGACAGGGGGGAGGAGCCAAAGAACTCCTTGATGGAGGCGACCACAGGGCGGATATTAATGAGTGCCTGAGGGGTCACAACCTCCATATCCTGCGCCTGTAGGGTCATGCGCTCACGAATGACACGCTCCATTCTTGAAAAGCCGATGCGGAACTGGTTTTGAAGCAGCTCACCCACCGAACGGATGCGGCGGTTGCCCAGATGGTCGATATCATCGGTTTTGCCCACGCCGTAGCAGAGGTTATTAATATAGTTGATGGAGGAAAAGATATCCTCCCGAATAATGTGTTTGGGAATAAGGTCGTCGATGCGCGCCTTAATCATCTCGGCAAGGCTTGTGTCGTCGGGGGATTTGTCGAGAATCTCGCGCAGTACGCTAAAACGCACCTTTTCGCTGATGCCCAGCTTCTGGGGGTCTATCGAGATAAAGTCGCGGATGTTGACCATGCCGTTTGAGAACACCTTGACCTCTTTGCCCTCAACGTCCAGATACACGGTATCGACGCCGGCGCTTTCAATCTCCTTGGCCTGCTCGCGGGTCAGGGTTTGACCCTTATCCGCCATCAGCTCGCCGGTCAGGGGGTTTGCTACCGGGCGCATGAGCATCTTGCCGGCGATACGGCCGGAGATGGCAAGCTTCTTGTTGTACTTATAGCGTCCCACGCGGGAAAGATCATAGCGGCGGGGGTCAAAAAACAGACCCTCGATATGGGAGACGGCGCTTTCCACCGTGGGCGGCTCGCCGGGACGAAGCTTGCGGTAAACCTCCAAAAGCGCCTCCTCGGTGTTTTTGGTGGAATCCTTCTGGATGGTTGCGTAAACGCGCTCATCCTCGCCGAAACGGTCGATGATTTCCTGGTCGCTGCCAAGACCGAGCGCCCGCACAAATACCGTAATGGGCATCTTGCGGTTTTTATCAATGCGCACATAAAACACGTCGTTCGAGTCGGTTTCGTACTCGAGCCACGCGCCGCGGTTGGGGTTAATGGTGGAGGAGAACAGCTTTTTGCCTGTTTTATCAAACTGCATCCCGAAATAAACACCCGGCGAACGCACGAGCTGGGATACGATAACGCGCTCCGCGCCGTTGATAACAAAGGTGCCGCTGTCGGTCATAAGCGGAAAATCTCCCATGAAGATCTCCTGCTCCTTCACCTCTCCGGTCTCCTTGTTTAACAGCCGAGCCGTAACGCGCAGGGGGGCTGCAAAGGTAACGTCGCGCTCCTTGCACTCCTCAACGGTGTACTTGGGCTTTTCCTCAAGCCGGTAGCCAACAAATGACAGAACCAGATTCCCAGTATAATCTGTTATGGATGAAACGTCGCCAAATACCTCCTTTAACCCCTCTTCAAGAAACCACTTGTAAGAGTTCTTCTGCACCTCAATGAGGTTTGGCATATCCAGCACCTCATTGATACGGGAAAAGCTCATTCGGGTGTTTTTACCCAGGTGCATCTCTTTGACATTTACCATACGCTCACTCCATTCATTTATTTGCCACTGTCGCGAGAGCTTGCTTTTACAAAAAAATCTTTTGTCTGCGCGGGCGTAACCGCTCCCGGTTTTTGGCTATGCCCATCATCCGGCGAAGGGTTTGCCCGTAAAAGGGAACTTTGTAATTACCATCACTTCATCACGTCCGCAGTGGGTTTGCCTGTCCGCAGCCACAACCCGGTGAAGTCTCAATTGCCCTGTCACACCGCAGCTCACTTGACCGTTTTCGGGTAAATACTGCCATGCAGTGTTTTTGCAGGGAATCTATTGATATTTTTAAACCCATATGCTATAATGAAATATCGAAAAAGCATAGTAAGGCATGATGATACAGTATATTATTGTACCACCTATATGCGCGCCTGTCAATGAATGATTGGTATTTTTTTTGCCCTTCTTCATATAATAATTTGTTGGGATTGCATAAATTCGCCCCCGTTCCCCCTTTATTCGCCAACATCTCTTAACGCTGTGTTCATAAAAAATTCAGCCTTATCCCCCTTTAGCGTCAGAGAGCACGGTTATAATATTGTCACTGGAAACCTATTCCAATCCGTCATTTACTATAAAAACTCATTTTTATTAACTTTTTTATAATGATTATGTAACAATTCGCCCCGGCTTTGCTGCCGCGGCGAAGTTTTTTATTTATAATCCTTTATTGCATAACGGCAGCGCTGCGCTTCCCTGCCCGCTTTATGGCAGGCAGGAGCGCAAAACCCAATCAATTTTTTTGATATTTGATAATAGATGAAGCCGCGCCGCAGGGTGCGTCGTTTGATAATACAGAAAGCTTTCAAGGGTGGTGATGACAAACCGGCATGACAAAAGAAAAATTCGGCGAAATAGTCGTGCAGTATGAAAGGCTTGTTTTCACCGTGTGCTACCAGCTAGTAAGAGACTACGACGAGGCGCAAAACCTTTCGCAGGATACCTTTCTTGCGGCATACCGCCACATCGACAGCTGCGATGAGGCAAACCTCAAACCATGGCTCGCACGCATTGCCGCCAACAAGGCGAAGGATTATTTAAAAAGCGCCTACTACCGCCACACCACGTTAAGCGATGAGCCGGTGGGAGCAGAGGTGGCCTCCGGCGAACGAATACCTGAGGACGTGGTGCTTTCCGGTGAGCAGGAACGGCTGATTAAGGAGATGATTTATTCCCTCAAGGAGCCGTACCTCAAGGTCTCTGTCATGTACCTTTTAGAGGAAAAAAGCATGGAGGAGATTTCTTTGGCGCTAGGTCGCCCAAAAAAAACAGTGCAGACACAGCTATACCGCGCAAAGCTCTGTTTACAGGAAATGCTGAAGGGAGAGAGAACGGGTTGAACGAATTTTTTAACGACCAAGGCCACCTGACTGCCGCAGCTTTTAATGCGTTAGCCCAGCAGCAGCCGCTTGACGAGCTGACAAGGCTCGAGTGCGCCGAGCACCTCGCGTTCTGTGATGAATGCATTGAAGCCTATTGCCTGTTTTTAACCGACGACCTGCTTCTTGATCCCCCCGCGCCGCAATCCGCCGCCGCAATCCGCCGGGCTAAGTCAGCCGAGCTTAGGGTTCTGGCGGGGCGCTATGTGCGGGCGGCCATTGCCGCCGGCTTTGCCATTACCTTATGGGCGGGCGGCGTGTTCAGCTTTGATTATGTGGGTAAAAGCGGCGAAGCATTAGCATCTGCCGCAAGTTCTGCGGTGGTTTTCTCCCAGCAGGTAGACCAGTGGAAACTGGGCTTTTCTGAAGGCCTCGCGTCCTTCTTCAATCACGCGCAAAAAGACCAGCCCGGCAACGACCAGAAAGGAGCTTCCTCTAATGAGAAAGAATAGTTTTTTTGTATTTGTCTGTTCCCTGATACCAGGTGCGGGTGAAATGTACCTGGGTATGATGAAAATCGGCGCGGTAACCATGACGGTATTCTTTGGTGTTATTTTTGTGGCAAGCTTTCTTAACATTGAATTTATTCTGTTAGCGCTTCCCGTTATCTGGTTCTACTCGTTTTTTAACGTGCACAACCTTAAGAACCTTTCGCCCGAATGGCTCCAGCAGAAGGATGACAGCGCACTGCTGGGGTTAAACGGATTTTTTAAGGGCAGATGGAAAAACCTGTTTGATAAAAGGCACACCCTCATTGGTATAGCCGTGATTTTTATCGGACTGTATTCCCTGTTTCATACCTTTGCCCGGCCCTACCTCGGCCAGCTGCGGGAGCTTGTACCCTTTATGTACACCCTGCTCAGCAACCTGCCGACGCTTATTATCTCCCTTGCTATAATCGCGCTTGGCTTTTACCTGCTTAAGGGTAAAAAGGACGTTACCACAGCAGATGAGGACGACCTAAAGCCCTATGATTCGCACGGCGTAAACCAGTAATTTTTTATAAAGTTACTTTCATACCCATGCCGCGAAGGTCACGGCATCCAAATTGAGATATAGGGGTTATAACATTTTGAGTAAAAACAACATTTTGAGAAGAGTTTTCTTGGCATCAGCGGTAATTCTCACTTCTGTCTGGCTGCTCACCGGGTGCAGTCCCGCCTTTCTCGAAGGCAGTTCCATAAGCATAGATGAGGAGAAGACCGTTTCAGCCGCTGATATTACCTTTCTTGACATTAAAACCAGCAGTGCAAATATCAACGTGATACCCGCCAAAACCAAAGACATCCATGTTCGCTATTACGGCGATGCCATATCTCTTATTAACACTAGGTTTGTTCTCGACACAAGCGTAAGCGGCGGAACACTCACAATCCGTACCGAAACCGAGCCTTTTGGCATCTCTATTACTGTCACCCGTCAGCTTACCCTGGATATCAGCGTACCCGAAGATTATGACGGAGACATCTCCGTAAGGTGCAGCTCCGGCAATGTGAAGATCGATGATTTTTCGCTGGGAGAGCTGAAGCTTGACCTCTCCTCCGGCAACGTTCGCCTTAATTCTGTTACAGCAGAGCTGTGTGATGCGCGCCTGTCCTCAGGCAACATAAACGCTGAAGGTTTTTCCGGTGACTTCGAGGCCGATATCAGCTCAGGTAATATTACGATTGCCTACTCGGAATTTAGTAATAACATTAAAACCCGTGCCTCATCCGGCAACACCACCATCAAGCTGCCCGAAGACGCCGCGTTTTATCTGGACGCCTCCGTTTCATCCGGCAGGATTCACAACGACTTCCCCATGACCGTAACCCCCTCGGACAACAACGACAAAAAGCGCGTGCAAGGCACCGTAGGAAACGGAGACAATACAATTACGCTACATGCAAGCTCCGGGAACATTACCGTTGAAAAGAACTAAATTCAAGCGGCGGCTGCTAATTGGCGATAAAGCCGCATGACCGAAAGCCGCCGTCTTCTTCCAAGGGACGGCGCTTTCACTAAAAGGAGGGCAACTTCATGAGCAGTGATTATAACCAAAACCCCGCACCCGGCAGCGCGCCGGTGCCGCCACGTCAGCCTGAGCATGTTCGTCGCGTCGGCACCCTGACCATGGGACTTGCACTGATTGGCGTGGGGATTCTTACCATTTATTCGCTTATCCGCCCGGGTATAGAAAACCTGGAAATTCTTAAATATACGCCGGTGCTGCTTATTGCGCTGGGTGTTGAAATTATAGTGTACTCTTTGCTAGGCAGAAACCTAAAGCTTCGGTACGATTTCCTCAGTATGCTCGTGTGCCTGATGCTCATTGGCGGCGCCTTGCTGGTATCGGTAATACCTCAATATGCCTACAATTGGGGACCGCAGCGAAGATATGTGGAGATCCGCATGGAGACAGAGCTTTATGACCGGTGCTACGACGCCTTAAAAGGCACCGGGATCCGCAACCTTGACGTAGACCTTACCCTTGCAAACCCCAAGCTGAAAGAAAATATGTCCGTATACGACCTCACCGCAGCAGACCGTCCCCGCCTCACCATTACACTGGCGGACGGTTACGCTACCCCCCTTGCTTTTGCCGAGGCCGGCAGGTCGATTATGGATCGCCTCAAATCCCTTGAGATTCCTGTCGCAGCCGTTAACTTTACATCCTATGACCCAAACTACTCGCTTCGTGTGGAGGGGCGTTTTGATTTTGACAAAACGGCCGCGGAGCTGGAACATTATGTGGTGTACGACCAAATAGAAGAAGCAGAGCCTGCGGAGGTACCGGACGAAGAACCGGAGGAAACCTCCTCCGACGATGACCAGGCCATAGGGACATCCGAGCTGGAGACCTCATCCAGTATAGTGGTCGATCAGACCTCCTCTACGGTGAAGGTATAGTATTTCATTAGTTAAAAAACCGCGCAAGTGCATTACTTAAACGAATATCCGACTTAAAAGTGTATAATAAAGAAGTGAAACAGATAGTTTACCCCAATGGTAACCTATCTGTTTTTCCTGCCCTTGTTTGTGCAAAGTAAATACACTATACTTCCTAAAGATGTTCATGATTTATTCGTGCAAAAAATGCAAGGCGGCAATATCTTTATTGTGGTAGTATTTCGCTTGAAGGGGGGAAAGTAATTGGATTGGCTTGATAATATGAACGCGGCAATAGAATACATTGAGATGCATCTGGCAGATGAAGAACATTACTCTCCGACTAATTATCAAAAAAAGAGTCAAAACCTTCTCATTTGGTTTTGGCTCTTTTTTATAATCAATCACACATTCATTTCCGAACTATTTGTATGCGTTGTATGCGCCTAATACAGCTCTATACGGCGTTGGTGCCTGAGGTCACATCGTTTTTCTCCCGCCTCCCACTCCCGCCTGTCCTCCTCCGTCTCGAGAAGAAGTCCGGGCACGGAAACAGGCTGCTCGTTTTCATCCAGGGCTACCATTACAAGATAGGCGGTATTGACCAGCTTGCGCACCCCCGAAAGGTGCTCAACATAGGTATCTACACGCACCTCCATCGATGTTTTTCCCACAAAGGTGACCTTGCCGCTTAACATTACCGTGCTGTTAACATAGGCCGCCGCCTTAAAGTGAAGGTTATCGATAGCGACTGTAGTGACATTGCGGTTAGAGTGACGGCGCGCTACCACTGCCGCCAGCACGTCAATCCATTCCACCAGCTTGCCGCCAAACAGCCGGTTGTAGCCGTTGATGTGCTCGGGCATTAAAATCTGCACCTGTTCGGTTTTAGATTCACATACGCGTTTTTGGTTCTCCTGATTAGCCTGCATATTAGGTTTCCATCCTTTCCGGTTCCAAAAAAATTACAATCCATCATCTCGTTTATAAACCCTTGGGCGGCAACGTTTCGCCTCTGAGCGGGTTTGTCGTTTCTTTTTTATTAAAGCAGCATTCGTATATAGCATTCCCGGCTGTGCCCCGCGCGGTAAGCTGGGGATATCCCTTGGCCTACTGAAATTATCCGCGCCGGATTACATATAAATTATACCACATTTTCTGCTCGGGTCATTCCTCTCATTGAAAACTACGCAACTTTTCCATTTTTTGCAGGGGGTATTGTGCTGTTCTTCTTTTTTTAGCAGCTTCCTATCGATTTATGTAGCCGCAAAGAGAATGGCAAAAAAAGCCGGACCAGCCGGCGGAAATGGAGTGGATATGAAACTGGAAGTTAGTTTTAACTGGCAGGACAAATATGTGCTGGCAATCGCTCCCTTTAAGGGCCCGATATTTGATGCCGCTTACTACACCCGCGCCCTGACGGCAGCCGAGGTAAGACGAAACTACCTGTACCTAAGCAAGACATATGGCTCTTAACGCGAAGTACCCGAAGGCACATCCTGCCCCTCACGCGAATAAATTGTAATACGGGCAAATTCTTCGTCGACAATATACCTAAGCCGACGTTTGCCGGAAAGGAAAGTGAACCGATATGGAACAGTTTGACGTCCAGTTTTGGATCCAGATCGTCATTTACGCAGTATCGTTCGGGATTGTGTATGGACAGTTGCAAACCAAGATTAAATATATTGAGCAAAAGCTAGATAAGCATAATAACTTTGTAGAGCGACTATATAAAGTAGAGGAAAGCGTACGGCTCGCACAAAGCCGAATTGACAACCTGGAGGATGATCGGTAATGAATGATTACACTGTCTTTATTAAACCGGAGCTTCTTATTTTAATTCCCGTGCTATATTTTATCGGGATCGGGCTTAAAAAAAGCGAGCATCTCAAGGATAAGTATATCCCCCTCACCCTGGGCGGCGCGGGCATTGCCCTTGCTATTATCTGGGTATTTGCCACCACCGCTATTTCGGGTGTGCAGGATGCACTCATGGGCATCTTTGTGGGGTTAACCCAAGGGGTGCTGTGCGCGGCGGGAAGCGTTTACTTTAACGAAACCGCCGTAAAACAACCCCAAAAGGAGGAATAAACTGTGCCGAAGATCTGCATCGATCCCGGTCACGGCGCAACCGATTCAGGGACATTATTACTGACTCGGCTGGAGAAAAACGACAACCTCCAGCTTGGTCTTATGCTGCGCGAACATTTCTTAAAGCAGGGCTGGCAACCGGTGCTTACCCGCACCGGGGACAATTACGTCACCCTTGCCCAGCGCACCGCGCTTGCAAACACCGAGAAATGTGACCTCTTTCTCTCCTGCCACCGCAACGGCTTTACAAGCCAAACCGCAAACGGCGTGGAGAGCTGGCTGCATTCCAAGGCGCCAAAGGCTTATCAGACATGGGCGGAGGATATGCTCGCACGCCTGGAGGCACTTGGCTTTACAAACCGCGGCGTTAAGCTTGGCTACCGCGACGGTTCCTCGGCAGACTATGCGGTAAACCGCGATACGAATATGCCCAGTATGCTTTTGGAGGTCGGCTTTATCACAAGCGAAAAGGATAACGCCATTTTTGACGGCAGGCTGCCCGAAATTTGCCAGGCGGTGGTGCGTTCCTGCTGCGCGTTTATCGGGGTGGAGTACCAGGAAAATACCGGCACGCCAAACCCTCCTGAAGAAAACCCGCCGGAGACCGCACCCAAGGTTTACTCCTTTGACCTGCCGGAGCTTAAAAAACAGGGCTATACGAGCATAGAAATAAAGCTGTAGCGCGACGATAAAACGCAAGGGACGGAAGGTTCACACCTTCCGTCCCTTGCGTTTTGCCTATGCTATTTGGTTACAGCACATTGACATTGGCAGCACGAAGCTTGCCGTTGCGGGCATCCTTCTCAATCTCAAAGGAAACCTTCTGGCCCTCGTTGAGGGTCTTAAAGCCCTGAGACATGATTGCGGAAAAATGAACGAACAGGTCGTCCCCGCCGTCATCATTGGCGATAAAGCCAAATCCCTTGTCTGCGTTGAACCATTTTACTGTACCTTTATTCATAAAAGCACCTCCATCACTATTATATCCATCTCATTAACCGAAAAATCTCGCAGAATTGTAAATCATCCGAGCATCGATGACTTACAAACCTGCGAGATCAATCAAAGCATATCAGGATACATTTATATTTTATTCTATTATACCCATTTTGTCAAGGATTCGTTCCAAAATCATTTGCCAGACCCCGAAAATTAACATTTTGGTAATTGACACCGAAAAAAGATGGTGGTAAACTGGTTCCTAGTTAGTAGTCGCTAACGCTATTCACATTTCCCCCATTTGATTAAGGGAAAAACATCGGGAAGGGACAAAAATTCATGGACATTTTAGTTTACGGCGCGGGGGTGCTTGGCGGTTACCTCGCGCATTCCCTCGTCCGCGCAGGAAACTGCGTCACCCTTCTCGCACGGGGAGAGCGCCTGCGGGAGCTTAAGGAGCAGGGTCTTGTCATCCGCCACGCGTTACAGCTTAAGACCACACGGGATAGGGTAGAGTTAATTGACCGGCTTGTGCCAGAAGCACGTTACGATGCTGTTTTTGTCGTCATGCAGTACACTCAAATGCCGGCTGTTGTGCCGGTGCTTGCGCAAAGCCAAAGCAAGCTGTTTATACTTATCGGCAACAACGCCTCCCCTGTCGCGATGCGGAATGATTTCCTCCGCGCGGACCCCGAAAAAACGGTACTGTTTGGCTTTTTGGGCGCGGGCGGACGGCGGGAAAACGGCAGAATTATC
Organism: Bacillota bacterium; assembly: GCA_023433405.1. Taxonomy (GTDB): domain Bacteria; phylum Bacillota; class Clostridia; order Oscillospirales; family Ruminococcaceae; genus Acetanaerobacterium. The sequence continues at coordinate 61,827 of JAEZCT010000083.1, forward strand.
AGCGCCCACACAAAACCCAAGCTGCCCATCGGTTCCCTGATAGGTGAGGATTATGAGCCTGCCCGCAAGCTGCTGGCAGATGTGTTTGAGGGTAGCGGCATTGGGGTGAAGTTTCGCAGCGATATGGAGTCATACCTGCTCAGCCACATCGCGTTTATTATGCCCATCGCTTATGCCTGTTATGCCACGGGCGGCAAGCTCCCTAAGGCAGATAAAGCGCTGTTAAACGCGGTCATAGACGCTACCGCGGAGGGGTACTCCGTGCTAAAGGCAAACGGGCTTGCCATCGCGCCCGTGGAGGACGGGGCCTATGTGCGGGAGAAGCGCAGCGCTTACTATCGGATGCTGTGGATAATGACCAGAACCTTCCTCGGGCGTTTGGCGGTAAGCGACCACGCAATGAGCGCGGTCGGTGAAATGACCGCCCTCAGCGAGGCGTTTGACCAGCTTAAAGCAAGGGCGGGCATCCCCACCCCAGTGTGGGATAGCCTGGAGCGTAATCTTAACCCCGTTTTATAAACATCTCAAGCAATCCGATAGAATCTCCTAATAACCTTGAGGCGAACACTCTACAAAAAAGCTGGCGGACAAAATGCCGCCAGCTTCATTTATAATAATAAGCGTAAGGAACTCACACCATTATCCATTTATCCGGCTCCCGTGAGTAGCTACTACAGTAGTTACTTCGCTATCGCCTGAGAGATTGCTACCGCAACCGCTACCGTCGCGCCGACCATGGGGTTGTTGCCCATGCCAAGGAAGCCCATCATCTCAACGTGCGCGGGAACCGAGGAGGAGCCTGCAAACTGCGCGTCCGAGTGCATACGGCCCATGGTATCGGTCATGCCGTAAGAAGCGGGGCCTGCCGCCATGTTGTCGGGGTGCAGCGTTCTGCCCGTACCGCCGCCGGAAGCAACGGAGAAGTACTTTTTGCTCTGCTCCATGCACTCCTTCTTGTAGGTACCGGCAACGGGATGCTGGAAGCGAGTGGGGTTTGTAGAGTTGCCGGTGATGGAAACATCCACGCCCTCAAGATGCATAATGGCAACGCCCTCACGCACGTCATCCGCGCCGTAGCAGCGGACGTTGGCGCGCTCGCCCTTGGAGTAGCCGATCTCGCGTACCACCTTGACCTCGCCGGAGGCGTAGTCAAACTGCGTCTGAACATAAGTAAAGCCGTTGATGCGGGAGATAATCTGTGCCGCATCCTTGCCAAGACCGTTAAGGATTACGCGCAGCGGCTCCTTGCGGGCCTTGTTGGCGTTCTTTACAATACCAATGGCGCCCTCGGCGGCGGCAAAGGACTCGTGACCCGCGAGGAACGCGAAGCACTTGGTTTCGTCACGCAGCAGCATAGCGCCAAGGTTACCGTGACCAAGACCGACCTTTCTATCCTCGGCAACAGAACCGGGGATGCAGAACGCCTGAAGACCGATACCGATGGCCTCGGCAACCGCGTCGGCAGTCTTCGCGCCCTTCTTAATTGCGATAGCCGCGCCTACGGTGTACGCCCAGCAGGCGTTCTCAAAGGCGATGGGCTGGATAGCCTTGGTGATATCATAAGGGGAAACCCCTACCTCGTCGCAGATGCTCTTAGCGTCTTCAATGCTCTTAATACCGTACCCGGCAAGCGCGGCGTTAATCTTATCAATGCGCCGCTCATAGCTTTCAAACAGTGCCATACTTATTCTCCCTCCTATTCGTGACGCGGGTCGATGTACTTGGCGGCTTCTGCGAAGCGGCCGTACGAACCCGTCGCGTCGGCGAGAGCTTTTGCAGGCTCGACGCCCTTTTTAATCGCGGACATTGCCTTGCCCAGATGGATAAACTCATAGCCTATGACCTGACTCTCTTCGTCCAGCGCAAGGCGGGTAACATAGCCCTCCGCCATCTCGAGATAGCGGACACCCTTTGCCTTTGTGCCGTACATGGTGCCGACCTGACTTCTCAGGCCCTTACCAAGATCCTCAAGACCCGCTCCAATGGGCAATCCCCCTTCGGAGAACGCCGTCTGGGTGCGGCCGTAAACGATCTGCAAAAACAGCTCGCGCATTGCCACGTTAATGGCGTCGCAAACAAGGTCGGTGTTAAGCGCCTCAAGAAGTGTCTTGCCGGGCAGTACCTCCGACGACATGGCGGCGGAATGGGTCATGCCGCTGCAGCCGATGGTCTCTACCAAGGCCTCCTCGATAATGCCGTCCTTGACATTAAGGGTCAGCTTGCACGCGCCCTGCTGGGGTGCGCACCAGCCCACACCATGGGTAAGACCGCTGATGTCCTTAATCTCCTTTGCCTGTACCCATTTTCCCTCTTCCGGGATTGGGGCCGGGCCGTGGTCGGCGCCTTTTTTGACCTTACACATCTCTTCTACTTCGCTCGAATAGATCATAGTCATTTTCCTTTCCATCTGTACTTAAAAACTCCATACATTTCCCGCATGAAAAAAGCCGATGTTACCGCCGTTTACGGGCAGATATCAGCTGTCAGGCTATTCATTAAAATACCGCGCGATTGTCGCGGTATTCCCGCGTTTTATTATACAATGGACGCTACTGCTTGTCAATTAGTCGCATTCTGTCGAGTTGGACCGAGCGCGGTAAGATTATCACTTTTTCCAGATTCATTCGCCCACATTTTTGCGCTAAAGTATACCGAATGTTTTATTTTTTGAATATAGTGTTAAGTTTTTATTGACAATGCGCACATATTGCTGTACAATTGCTCTAGTGCTCAGTGAAAATATGAGCATAATATTTAAAACGAGGTATTTCCATTGAACCATCAGGACAAGACGCTGGTATGCAAAGAGTGTGGTCAGGAGTTCGTGTTCACCGCGAGTGAGCAGGATTTCTACGAAGAGAAGGGCTTTACCAATGAGCCCCAGAGATGCAAGCCTTGCCGCGATTCGCGCAAGAACAACGGCAGACCCCAGAGGGAAATGTTTGACGCTGTTTGTGCCGACTGCGGAAAGACCTGCAAGGTTCCCTTCCAGCCCAGGGAGGATCGTCCGGTTTATTGCAGCGAGTGCTTCTCGAATCAAAGATAGCTCCAAAGCAAATACCGAACCAAATACGCCTTTCGGGGCGTATTTTTTTTGCTGTTATCCTGATAACCGATTAAAAATGTATAAGGATCAAGTGAAAAGCTTTCGTTTATGGGTTTTCACACGGATTTTGATCTAAAACATCTACACTTTTTGAGGGTATTAGTTTTACTTAGTACCGTGAGTGCTGACGTTTTTCGTTCTTTTTCGCTTTCACAATTATCCTTTGTGTGATAAAATCACGGTAAGCCGCCTAAATTGCGGATATTATTATAATTAAGGCTGATTGCGTATCTGTGTTCAGGCAGTCCGGCCGATTTTCGAAACAGGAAAGATGGTGATCCTATGACAAAGGATGTAGTGATACTCGGCAGCGGTCCCGCGGGCATATCTGCAGCGGTTTACGCAGCACGGGCAGGATTATCGGTTCAGGTAATCGGAAAAAGCAACGGCTCGCTTTGGAAGGCCGAAAAAATTGAAAACTATTATGGTTTTGCTAAACCTATTTCGGGAGAGGACCTTATGAGCGCGGGCGTGGAGCAGGCACGCAGATTGGGCGTCGAGGTGCTGGAAGGCGAGGCGCTGGGGCTTACCTATGAGGCGGACGGCTTTGGTGTTTCCACCGTGTCGGCGGAGTTCCGCGCGCCCTCGGTTATTCTCGCCACCGGCAGCCAGCGCAAGACCCCTAAAATTCCCGGGCTTGCGGAGCTTGAGGGCAAAGGGGTGAGCTACTGCGCGGTGTGCGACGCGTTTTTTTATCGCGGCAAGGATGTTGCGGTGCTTGGTGACGGCATTTATGCCCTGCACGAGGCGGCGGAGCTTGTGCCCGTGGTAGGCACGGTTACGCTGATTACCGACGGCAAGGAGCCGCCCGCCGACGTTCCCGGGCACCTGCGTGTGGTTACCGCAAAGATTACCGAGCTTAACGGCAGCGACCGACTGGAGAGCATTCGGTTTGAGGATGGCAGCGAGCTTGCGGTTAACGGGGTTTTCGTAGCGCTCGGGGTCGCGGGCAGCGGTGATTTTGCAAAAAAGCTGGGCGCGGAACTAAAGGGCAACTCTATCGTTGCAGACAGCGCGATGAAAACCAACGTCCCCGGACTCTTTGCGGCGGGTGACTGCACCGGCGGGCTTATGCAGGTGGCAAAGGCCGTATACGAAGGAATGGTAGCCGCTACCTCGGCGGTAAAGTACCTAAGAGAGCTCAAGCACGCAACGGCGCTATCATAATGCTTTATAAGGATTTCAAAAAGGGTAAAATTGTAGATATAAATCCGCGTGAGAGCCAGTGAGCTAGGGCTTTTCGCTTGAATTTTTCACATGATGCTCTTTAAAATCGGATATTAGTAAAAAAACTTCACGAAGCCCAGCGTCACGGGCTTTGTGAAGTTTTTTTAGCAAACGGTTTTAAACTAATCTCGTCAAAATACAGAGCTTTTCACTTGATTATATTATACTATTATCCGATTACTTTTATCGGATAATAGTATTACACATACCCGTAAAGCCCGCGCACTGAGGCCTCTCCCGCATTGACGGTGAGAAGTCCACCCGGGGTGCGTACCAGCAGCGCACCGGCTTCGTCCATGTCCTCCGCTAAACCCTCCCGCGTATCGCCGCCAATGATAACCCGCACCTCGCGCCCCAACGTGATGCAGGCGGTTTTGTACTCGCGCAAAAGCGGTATAAGCCCTTCCGAAATCAGGCGCTCATAATAGCCCTCCAGCGCGTTTAGGATTAAGGCGGCGGCTTCATCCGGTTCATGCCGGGCAAAGCCCTCCGCGCATAGTGAGGTTGCCCAAGGCAGCCCAAGGCGGGTAAACTCCTCCGCTTCCTGAGTAAGGTTCATTCCTATCCCGCACACCGCAAAAGGATGCGCCCTCACCGCGCCTTCACACAGGATACCGCACACCTTCTTGCCGTTTAGCACAATGTCGTTGGGCCATTTAATTCCGATATCGGCATTCGAGCCCGCAAGCCTTGAAAGGGCTGCAGAAACCGCAAGAGCGCACACAAACGGCAGCCCTTGAGTATGATGAACGGAAGGCGGTTTAAATAACGCCGACAGCGCGAGGGATTTTGGCATTTCGTCCTCCGAAAAATCGCTCCACTGTCTGCCCAGCCTGCCCTTGCCAGCTGTTTGCCTGCGCGCTGTCACCGCCGTACCGTGCGCAAGCCCTGCACCGTTTTCCTTTACATAATCGTTGGTCGAACCCAACTCCTCAAAGCACAAATAGGGCCTGCCAAGCCATTTTGTGCTTAATCCATCCAGAGACGTCTGCATTGCGTCCCTCCTCCCTCCGCTAAAAACCTGTGCCGTTTTTCTAAAGCTCTACTACAACCGGCACAATGCCCGCCTCTGTGACGTCAATCATCCCGTAGCTCGCCCGCCCTGCGCGCGGGCTGGACGCGCTGCCGGGATTAAACAGGTACACCCCGTCCTCATAGCCGGAAAAAGCAATATGCGTATGCCCAAATACCGCGACTCGCGCTCCATTTTCTTTGGCGGCCGTTAAGAGCTTTTGCGTCCCCCACTTCACCCCATAGTGGTCCCCGTGGGTCAAAAGAATTTTGACCTCACCCGCCATGACAACCCGGCTGGATTTCTCCGTTGAGGCAAAATCACAATTGCCTCGCACTGCGTGAAATGTCAGGCTGCCAAACTCATCCCGCACATTGCTAAGCTCCCGCTCGCCGTCACCCGCAAACAAAAACATGTGGGCATCCTTTTCATGCTTTAGCACAATCTCTCTTAAAACCCTCTCGTTACGGTGGGTGTCTGAAACAACAACTATTCTCATTTTGGTAAATCCCTTTTCCCAATTCTCATAAAATTATTGCCGGGCTTATCCTAAGACCTCTCACAGGGCAGACGTGTAAACGCGGAGTAGTCTATTTTGCTTTACTGTATCATATAAATAAGGTATAGTGCAAGCTTTATGCCCTGCACTTTGCTACTCTCTGATAAAAGCAAGGGTAAAAATTGCGTAAAAATTCATTTCATCGAATCATTGCATAAGGCATTGTACTTTTCCCTCCTGACAGCCCGGACCAAAATACTTTTCGTTTTTTGAAAGGAACGATGGCACATGGATAATAAGCAAGAGCTTTCACAGGAAAAATTCAATCAGCTGTTGGGGCTGGTCTCGAAAAAGATGGGCGTCGCCCCCGACGTTCTAAAAGCAAAGCTGGAAAGCGGCTCGTTTGATAACCTGATAAAGGGAATGAAAGAGGAGGACGCGAAAAAGTTCTGCAAGATGGCAGAGGACCCCAGCGCAATTAACTCCCTGCTTAAGAATCCCGACGCGGTAAAGAACCTTTCGGGTATGCTGGGTAAAAACGGTTCAAAGCGCTGACTCATACAAAGCCCGTATTTTTTATCTCGGGGCTCAAACCGCATATCCCGGCAGTTACCGGAGGGAAAGGGGACCTTGCTGTGGACGAAGACATCATGCAAAGGCTTGGCGATTTGCTCAGCAGCGAAGAGGGTCTTAACCGTGTAAGGGCAATGGCGGAGATGCTGGGCATCGGCGGTGAGGATGGTCCCGATCTTTCGGCGTTTAGCGGGTTGTTTAAGGGCGGACAATACAATGCGTCGGATGAGGGCGGCTCTTACGGCGGAGGGGGCGGCTCGAGGGAGAGCGGCAGGCAGCCGGATTTTGGCGATTTGGGCGGTCTTGGGGATATATTTAAGAACATCGATATGGGCACGGTGTTCAAGCTTTTTAACGCATACCGAAATACCGCCGACGGGGAAAGCGAGCGCCTGCTGCGCGCGTTAAAGCCAATGCTGACGGATAAACGGCAGGGCCGGGTGGATGAGGCGATTCAAATGATGAAGCTGATTGCCCTTCTGCCCCTTGTGATGGAGAGCGGGATATTAGGCAGCTTGTTCGGCGGCAAAAAATAGCCCTTCTCACAAACATGCTATGCGTAATACCAATCTCCTCAAAAAGAGCAAAAAAGTCCGTGTAAAAACCCATAAGCTAAAGATTTTCACATGATTTTTAAACTCTTTTAAATCCGTTATCAGTATAATGGCATGTAGCTTATTGGAGTATCCTAAATCAGCTTTATAAACTTCATGTGAGTTGGTCGGCTTTTTGGTAACCATCATCAAGTTGTTGGAACGTCGGCTCCCGCGCCGACAGGCGGCAATCGAATATGCATAAAATCCGGAATCATTTTCACCGGTTCAGTTGAGGAGGGAATGCGCGTCATGTGGAGCAAGGGCGGATACACGGACTATGACTTTCTGCGCATGAAGCAGGATGCCATACAACAAGCGCAGGAGATGAGCCGGCGCGCAGGCAGCGGAGGAAGCCAACCGCCCGGCGGCAAAGGGGATGGGTTTGGCAAGACGGCTATGCCCCCACCGCAAAGCCCGCCTCCAAACGCGACCGAAACACGCTGCCCCCGCTGCGGGCGCATTATTCGTGACGGTAAGCATGTGTACACGACTGCGCAAAACCCCTCCGGCAATCGAAGAGCCGGGACAAAAGGCACGCCGCCGCCGCAGAACCATCCCCCACCGGCCTATTCCCCTCCCCCACCCTCACCCTTTCCCCCTCCCCAGGCACAGGCCTACTATGAGGAGCCGCCCGATAAGGCAAAGCAAAAGCTGAACCTGCCTTTTTTAGGTGACATTGAGCTTGACCGGGACTTTTTAGTGATTGGCGGGCTGCTGCTGGTACTGTTAGCCGAGGACGGCGACAAGCTTTTGATGATGGCGCTGGTTTATATCCTGCTGTAATGCTCATCGCCTCCTGCTCAACCCACTGAAAAAAGGCATAAACGGTAAGCTTGTTTACCTTCTTGCGTTTTAAAAACTAACAATGAAAGACCGCCCCCGCCCGATGTGCATGACATCAGGCGGGGGCGGTCTTAGATTATGCAGCTTTTTTGGTTTATTTCGCCTGCAAAGTATTGCAATGTCTCATAGTTATGGTATACTGAACCTATCTTGTGAGTGGATATTCACGAGCGCGGGTTGCATTTTACCTGACTATAAATTAGCTTAGTAAAAAAGGCAGGTGCGCCATGCTCCAAAAACTCAGCGAAGATAAGATAAGCGAAATTCTTGAAACAGGCATCAATGAATTCGCCGAAAATGGGCCGGATAAAGCGAACATCAACGTCATTGCCCGTAAGGCGGGCGTGAGTGTGGGCGTGCTTTATAAGTACTATAAGAATAAGGACGCTTTTTTTGAGGCATGTCTCCAGCACGCGCTGTCCGCGCTGAAAAACGCAATCGACGAGGTGCTAAAGGGCGACGATAAGATACTTGTTCGGGCCGAGAAGCTCATTCGTGCCTTACAGCACAGCGCAAAAAACCATCGCAGCTACAACATCTTATACCACGAAATCACCGCGGGCAGCTGCAGAGACTACGCTCCTGCCTTTGCCCGCGAGATTGAGGGCATCTCTTCCCGGGTATACCGGGCGTTTATCACTCAAGCGCAGGCTGAGGGGGATATCCGCCGGGATATGAACCCGAGACTCCTCGCATTCTTTTTTGATAACCTGTTAATGATGCTCCAGTTTTCCTATTGCTGCGACTATTATCGGGAGCGGTTTAAGATTTACTGCGGGGAGAACGTATTTGACGAGGATGAGACTGTCGTTACTGAGCTATTAAAGTTCTTTGAGTCCGCGTTTACCACAGAGCATTCTCAAATTTTACACAAAGACGACGGGGGGACACGGCAATGACCTATATCATCTCCTATGATATCGGAACCACGGGGGTGAAGACCTGCCTGTTCGGGATAGGAAATACCATTGACCTGATTGCGAGCGCGCAGCAAAGCTATGGGCTGTACCTTCTGGATAACGGCGGTGTGGAACAGGACGCGGACGAATGGTGGGACGCCCTGTGCGCCACCACTCACGCGCTGTTTTTGCAGTCCGGGGTTTCTGCCCAAGAGGTTTCGGGCATCTCCTTCTGCTGCCAAATGCAGGGGCTGGTGCTGGTGGATAAGGCGGGCAACGCGGTGCGTCGCCCCATGAGCTACATGGACCAGCGCGCCAAGGCGGAGATTAAGGCGGGGATTGCCCACGGCCCGCAGATTGCGGGGGCAAATGTTTTTAAGCTTGCAAAAAGCCTTGCCATCACCGGCGCGGTTTCTTCGAGTGTAAAAGACCCGGTATGGAAGTATAAATGGGTGGAGCGCAACGAGCCGGAGATTTTTAAAAGGGTGTATAAATGGTTTGATGTCAAGGAATACCTGATATGCCGCTGCACCGGAGAGTTTGTAATGACCGAGGATTCCGCCTTTTCCACCTTTCTTTTTGATACGCGAAAGGGCAAAAGGGGGTGGAGCAAATCCTTATGCCGGATGCTTCGGGTAAATACGGCACATCTGCCACGAATTGTACGCTCGGTGGATAAGGCGGGTGGGTTGACCCAAAAGGCGGCGGCGGAGCTTGGGCTTTGGGCGGGTACGCCGGTGTTTGGCGGCGGCGGTGATGCAACACTAATCGGGGTGGGAGCGGGCTGTACCGGTGTGGGCGACACTCACATCTATTCCGGCACGTCGGGATGGGTTTCCACCGTGGTTGACCGTCAGCTGGTGGATACCGACGCGATGATTGCCGCCATCGTGAGCGCCCAGGAAGGCAGATATAACTACTTTGCCGAGATGGAGACCGCCGGTAAATGTCTGGAATGGGTCAAGGATCATCTGGCGCTTGACGAGATTGGAATATATCTTGAAAAGAAGCATGTAGCCGAAACACAGGAATCTGTCTACACCAGCCTCTACCATTACCTGACCGAAACAATTGAGCGGATTCCCGCCGGAGCGGGGGGCGTACTGTTTACCCCATGGCTGCACGGCAACCGCTGCCCCTTTGAGGACCCGAACGCCGCCGGCATGTTTTTTAATATCCGGCTGGAAACGGGCAAGACAGAGCTTATCCGCGCTGTGCTGGAGGGGGTATGCTACCACCTGCGCTGGATGCTGGAGTGTCAGGACCGAAAGGTTTTAACCTCAAACCCCATCCGCTTTGTGGGCGGCGGCGCCCTCTCCGGTGTCACCTGCCAGATTCTTGCCGACTTGACCGGGCGCACCATCGAAACCGTCGCCTCTCCCCAAAACGTTGGGGCTGTTGGCGCGGCGGCGGTGGCCGGCGTTGGGCTTGGCATCATAGGCGGACTGGAGCGTGCCAGGGAGCTTATCCCCGCTGTCAGGACCTATTCTCCAAACCCCGCGGTAAAGCCGGTATACGACCGAAATTTTATGGTTTTTAAGCGGCTGTACCGCGCAAACCGCAAGAACTTTAAACTGCTTAACCAGTAACACTATTTCCGTTTCAAGATACCTGATTGTCAAAAAGCATAGGCACCGATTTTATGAGCAATGCAAAGTATAACATATTTAGGGAGGATTTATACTTATGGATTCTATGAAGCCGCGCTACCGTTACGTTGACGCCAAGGCAGTAACCGCAAAGCTGGATGAACTCATCCAAAAGCCCATCTACAGCATAGGAAAGGCCGCCCTCAAAAAATACGAAGCCGAATATTACGGCGAGCGCTGCAAGACCTCCCGTTCTATGGTCGATCAGGCGCTGTCTGTCATTCCCGGCGGTGTGCAGCACAATCTGGCCTTTAACTACCCCTTCCCCCTTGTGTTTACCAAAGCGGAGGGCGACAAGCTGTATGATATTGACGGCAATGAATACTTTGACTTTTTACAGGCGGGCGGACCCACCGTGCTGGGCAGCAACCCGCAGGCGGTACGCGACAAGGTAAAGGAGCTGCTCGATACCTGCGGCCCTTCAACCGGGCTGTTCCACGAATACGAATACAAGATGGCGCAAAAAATTGTGGAGCTGGTACCCTCCGTAGACCTAGTGCGCATGTTCGGCTCCGGCACAGAGGCATGTATGGGCGCTGTGCGTGTGGCGCGTCTTGCCACCAAAAAAAAGAACATTGTAAAAATGGGCGGCGCCTATCACGGCTGGAGTGACCAGCTTGCCTATGGCATTCGTATTCCCGGCACCAAGGGGCTGCAATCGCAGGGCGTACCCGGTTACATCTTTCGCCACACCCAGGAGTTCTTCCCCAACGACTTAAACGATCTGGAGCGGGTGCTGCGCCTTAATCAGCTCAAAGGCGGTACGGCGGCGGTGTTCTTGGAGCCTATCGGGCCGGAGAGCGGGACGCGCCCCGTGGACTTTAGTTTTCCCGCCGGAGCGCGCGCCTTGTGCTACAAATACGGCGCGCTTTTAATCTTTGACGAGGTTGTGACAGGCTTTCGCATGGGCAACGGCGGCGCACAGGAATACTTTGGCGTAACCCCCGACCTGACGGTATTCGGTAAGGTGATTGCGGGGGGATATCCGGGAGCGGGTGCCTTAGGCGGCAAAAAAGAGTTTATGCGCTTTTTGGGCGCCGGGCTTGACGGTCACGGCAAAAAGGCGCTGGTGGGCGGCACCATGGCGGCTACCCCCATCAGCTGCTGCGCGGGCTACCACACCATCTGCGAAATAGAGCGCACCGGAGCTTGCGACAAGGCGGCGGCACTGGGCGACCGGCTGACGGACGGACTGACACAGCTCATCGAAAAGCGCAAGCTGCCCTTTGTTGCTTATAACGTAGGCTCCATTTGCCACCTGGATACCGTGGGAACCTTGCATTTCGCCATTCGCTGGACAAAGCCGTGGGAGATTCCCGGCATTCTCAAGGCAACCTCAAAACGCAAGGCGGAGATGCAGCACATGGGCGCGGCATATATGGCTGAGGGACTTGTCACCCTTGCAGGTAACCGCATGTACACCAGCGCGGCATACACCGAGGCGGATATTGATGCTGCTATTGCAGCGTTTGACCGTGTTTTTGACAGTATTGAGGTTGTTGAAGCAGGCAATTAACTCTCCCTGCTGTGAATGGATAGGCGTTACGCGTTATTCGTAAACGCCGGAAAGGCTGGTTAACAAATGATGAACCAACACGACGCAAAGCAATCGGTAGCCGACGCGGGACGGATGCTACTGCGCGAACGGCTGGTTGCCCGAACCTGGGGCAACGTAAGCTGCCGCACCGGAGTACAGTCTTTTGTCATCACACCAAGCGGTCTAGCCTATGAGGGGATGACGGCGGAGGATGTGGTGGCATACAATATGGCGGACGGTACCTGGGCAGGCACCCGCAAGCCATCGTCGGAGAAAGGCGTACACGCCGCGGCATATACCCAGTTCCCCGACGCGGGCTTTGTCATTCACACCCACCAAACCTATGCCTCGGCGCTGGGACTTGCCGGATTTCAAGCGCTTGTGCTTACTAAGGAGCAGGAGGAGGCGCTTGGCGGCATTACGCTGGCTAAATACGGCCTGCCCAGCACAAAAGCACTCAAAAACAATGTCACCGCCGCTCTGGCAACCGGCGCGCATGTGGTTTTGATGGCACAGCATGGCGCGGTAATTGTCGGCAGAGACCAAACCGAGGCGTTTGAACGCTCCAAGCTGCTGGAGGCGGTATGCCGTGCTGCCTGCAAGGGTCTGCCCGCCGAAGGGGACGCAAACAACACGTCGTTAGCCGCGCTTGCGAGCCACGCCGCTCTTTCCTTCTCTCATACGGCCTATACGGCGGCGCCTGCCGTTCGGGAAACCGCAAGTACGGTGAAGTTTTTTCGCGCGCAGCTTGACGATATGGCGCAGATGATAGGACCGAAGCTGATAACCGTGAGCGCCGACGGAGAGGCTGTAGCAAACGCCCTGAAAAAACACGACGCGGTGCTTGTGAAGGGTCTTGGCGCTGTCTGCCGGGCAGAGAGCGAGGCAGACTGCGACGCGCTCTGCCTGCTGGCGGAAAAGGCCTGCGTCAGCTTTTTACATACCAATGCGCTTGGGGTAGCTGCCACACTTTCGAAGCTTGACACCCTGTTAATGCGCACAATCTACCTGACCAAATACTCCAAGAAATCGGGCAAATAGGCTGTGCTCGTATCAAGCACAGGTATCGCACGATTATAGAACTTGGTCTAGTTTTAACCAGGGACATTATCGCCTTTTGTAATTATTATGGCGTTGTGCGCCGGTATGGCTCCCGCGCCGGAAAGTCAGGATGCAAAACGTATGGGTAAAAGACATCATAAGGAATTATGGCGCACACTAAAGTTCGTGCTGTTCTCCTCCAGCGCGGGAATCATTCAGATCGGCAGCTTTACCCTTTTAAATGAGCTGATTCGCTTGCCCTATTGGGCAAGCTATCTGATAGCGCTGGTGCTGTCGATCCTTTGGAATTTCACCCTCAACCGCCGCTATACCTTCCAATCCGCCGCAAATGTCCCAGTTGCCATGCTCAAGGTATTTGCTTACTACTGTGTGTTTACTCCGGTGACCACCCTGCTGGGCAACTATCTGGTGGGAACGCTGCTGTGGAACGAATACCTTGTTACCGGAATGAATATGGCCTGCAACCTTGTTACCGAATTTTTATACGATAAGCATGTGGTTTTTCGCGATTCCATCGATACCAATGAGCTTGTGAAAAAGAAAGCGGACAAAGAGCAGCGCTAGCTGCTCCCCTCACGACCCGCACCAAAAAGCGACATAGCGTGATTTGCCTATGCGATACCATCCATATACAGCGTGAAGGACAGGCTGGTGCAGTTGTTATACTAATCTCCTCAAAAAGAGTCGATAAAAATCCGCGTGAAAACCCATAAATTAAAGCTTTTCACTTGATTTTTATACTCTTTTAATTCGGATATTAGTATTATGAAATATGGGCGGGGTACAGTTTGATTGTAAAGCATCTTCCAGCGAAGCATAATAATCAAAAGGGCTTGCCTATGACAACGGCAAGCCCTTTTGATTATTTATTTCGGATGATGAAACAAGAAAAACAGTTATTTGTTCACAGTGACCTTTATAGGAATCTTATGCGGGGCTGCCCAGCCGTCTTTTCGCAGCATCAGGTTCACGGTGTAAGCTATGCCAACTTTTACGGCGTTGGCCGACTTTTCGACAAACTCCAGCTCGTCGCCGTTCTGCAAAAGCTCGAACTGTGGGGAAACCCCGTAAATATCTGCCATAAAATCGGTCAGGGGTTCCTTTGCGGTTTCATTATACAAAGTGTATATAGCGATTTTATTGTAAGCATCGGAGCTTACCTGCTTAGCCAATAGCTTTGGTGGGGAATTATTGGTTGTAACAATAATTTTAAGCTCCACCGGTTCGGAGTAGTTCTCCAGTTGAATATTCAAATAGCCGGTGGTTCCCGACGTAATAAAGTCATTTTCCGTTCTTCGCACATACCACAAGCCGTCTCCTTGCTGTTCTACCGTAAAGTTGCTTTTAAACGCATCCGTCGTTTTATCGGCTATGGCTACGCTTGTCACGGTTTCGTGGGTGGTAAAGAGAATCGGCGCGGAGGCATTGGTGTAGAACACGTTGACTCTTGGATTGGCCGCACTGATTAGGGAGGATGCACTCCGGCTCTCCACCTTTACCGTGAAGGTCATGGGTACCGTTAGCACATTAGTGCCCGTAATCCCGAAGAGCGTTTCGCCGAAATCTTCCACCGTAATAAAGGCGGTTACTGTGTAGGTCCCGGTTTCAAGTGATTTGTCCCCTCTTACGCGCCAATCACTTCCCGACCTCTCCAGCTTCATTAAGCTGCTTGCGCAAAGCCTTTTGCCAAGCAGGATGGTATCTATCACCGCGCTTGTTACTTCGGCGCTTGAGATATTGCCATTAAGGCTTAATGAAAAACGGTTGGAGGTATACTGGTTGGTTTCTTGGTTAAGGTCGCTCTGCCTGTTAACCGTAATTGGTCTGCTACTGGTGGGGGTATAGTCGTACACCGTCAGTTGAATGGAGCGTTCCGCCTTCATTTTATCGTTTGACAGCGCCGTTATGGTAACCGAGCCTTCCTTTTTTAAGGTAACTACAGCTCCGCCGTTTGCCGTCGCTGAAATAGCGGCGATTGCGGAATTGCTCGTTTTCCAGACCGGCTTAGCATATACTTCGGTTCCCTCTCCGGTTGTCAACACCGCAGCGAGATCAATACGCTGACCGGGAGTAAACAACAGGCCAATATCCTGGTTTTTCTGTTCGATCATGCCCGTGCCGTCGGGCGACGGCATACGATGGATAATATCCACCCTTTGAACCTGTTGGGGAACTACGTTTACGGTGAATGTCACCTTGCGCTTGGCGGGGTCACCATTGAGCGCGGCGGTAATTACCGTACTGCCCGCTGAGCCGCCGGCTGCTGCCGTCACTACGCCGAATTCATCCACTGTGGCAATATTCTTTTTACTGCTTGAGTAGGTAAGCAAGCTTTCAGGGATAACGGTTCCGTATTGGTTCCTCACCTCCAGCTTATCCGTTATTTTGCCGCCGGGTACCGAGGTAAGCTCCAATGTACGAATCGCGCCAACCACGCTGAGCTTTTCTGCCTTAGCGATAGGATAAACGTTCACATTGCAGGCTGCCGTTTTGTAACCGTCCACGGTGGTGACCGTGATGCGTGCCGACCCAAAGCCGGTTGGGGTTACTTCCCCACCCTCTACCATCGCGACCTGCTCGTTGCTGCTGCTCCACATCAGGTCTGAGTTCGTGGCTTCATACTGATTCTTGTCAGAGGTTATGGTTGCCCAAAGGGATAACGGTTCTATTCCCTCAAAGCTCGCATCCTGCGCCACAAAGTCATGGCTGGCTTGATTGAGTTTGACCGATTTCACCCGAACGGGTACGACCGTTACCTCACATTCCGCTTCCCACTCGCCATCCATCGTGAATGCGGTAATGATAGCAAAGCCATCCTCACTTAATGCGGTAGCCCTTCCTTTATTGTCAAACTTGAAGTACTCTTGATTATCTATCGACCATACAATCTTCCCAATATTCGCATTGGCGGGGGTTGTAACAATTTTAAGGGTTTCCGATTGATTCTTTTTAAGGACCAGCACCTCTTTATTTAACTTGAAACTTGTGACCGGTACAATAATATTAATCATTTTCCCCCGTTTAAAGCTGCTGCCATCGGCTGTGGTTGCGGTAATGGTCACGGTTCCCTTTGCAATGGCTGTGACGACCCCGCTTACCTTGTCTACCGACGCAATCCTGCTGTTGGAGCTTGACCATGTTACAGCCTGGCCAACGGTTGACCCGTCATCCTCACGACCTACCACAGTTGCGGTATACGCCATAGAGGTACCGACGCTTATATCATCCGGGCCTTCAATGACTATGTTGCTCGGAGCGGAGGTGACCATGACGAGAATCTCGGCGGTTACATCACTGCCGTCCTTGGCCCTTGCGATTAACGGATACTCGCCGACCTCAGCGTTTTTTGAAACGGTGATTTTACCGTTTGCAAATTTTATATTACTGTTACCAAGGTTATCCCATTCCAGCGTTTTTAAATCTGCGTCGGCAGGGGTGATTACCGGATTTATGGGTACCACCTTCCCACGCGCTACCGCAATCTCCTCTGCGCCCAGCAAAATGGTTTCCACCTGCTTTTTAACCGTTACGGTAGCCGTCACCTTTTTGCCGCTGCCATCCATCGCCGCGGCAGTAATTGTGGCGGTACCGCGCCCAACGGCGGTAACCGTTCCGGCTTCATCCACCGTAGCTACAGAAGGCTTCGAGCTGGTCCAAACCGGGTTGCTGCTGCCCGGACCATCCTCCCCATTTGCTTTTAGTGTGAAGACTGTGGTATTGCAATCCTCAGAATTAACGTAAAGGGTTGCGCTGCGGCTATCAATCTCCAGCTTTTGAATCGCATTTTGCGCTTCGGTCAGGCTTACCCTGCATACCGCCTGAATCTCCGGGTTATCCTCGGATTGTGCGATTACCTCAATATAAGAGTCGCCTTCTATCCATGCGGAGCTTTTCGCGGTAATCTTTCCATTGGAAAGCGTAATGTCGGCATAATGGGCTCCCTCGGCAATAAACCATTTAAGTTTTTTATTGCTGGCAGCCGCGGGCAGGATGGTGGCGGTAAGGGATACATTTTTGCCTTTTGCAAGCGTAATGTCATAGCTACTTAACTCAACGCCCGTTACCCGTTCTACAACGGTAACTGTTACACTGTCTTTCTTGCCGTTGCTTGACACGGCGCTGATGGTAGCAGTGCCCTTCGCTACCGGGTAGACGATTCCTTCGGCACTGACTGTGGCGATTTTTACGTTGGAGCTCGACCATGTCGCCCTGCCGCTTGCTTGCGCAGGCATAAGCTCTGCCGTTAGTGTCAGCGATGCCCCCAAGGCGAGGGTAACCTTTTTATTAACCACGCCGTCTCCGTTAATTTTTACGCCGGCTACCGGTACATCAATGGTAAACACGCATCCGGCCCTGATGGCGGGGTTGCTTTCGGCTACCGCCCAGACAATCACGCGTTTGATATCCGATTTTCCTACGGCAGTAACCTTTCCGTTAGCATCCACCGTCAGGGTATCCTTTGCGTCGTCTAGCACGCTGCCATCCGTGTCGGTAATCACCCATTTTATCGTTTTATTGGATGCGTCGCCGGGGGTAACGGCAGGAACCAGCGTAAAGATTTTGCCCGGATTTAACGTTTCACTTTTGCTGTTAAGGGTAATGCCAGTCACATCGCTGATGACATTCATGATAACATAAGCGCTTACGCTCGAATTTCCTGCATTTTTACCCTTCGAAGTTGCGGTAATTCTTACATTACCCGACGACAAAGCGGTAACCTTTCCGGTTGCGTCAACAGAAGCAATATGGGAAGGATTGCTGCTCCATATCACGCTTTGGTCGGCCTCGTCTTCCGGCTCCACCACCGCGCTAAGCTGGAAGGTATCCCCCTTTCGGACGGGGCTTTCCCCCGGGACCGGCGCGCCGATGATGCGGACCGCGGTGACCGTTATCGTAACTTTCACCGTTCCCGTACCCGTCGCGCCCTCCTCTGTTGTGAAGCGAATGGTAGCCTCGCCACCCTTAATGGGGGTTATTTCGCCGCTCACGGAATTGATGGTTGCAATTTCAGGGTTTAGGGTTTCCCAAACACCTGCTTTATAGGTTGCGTTTGCCGGGGTAATGCTTGCTTTTGCCATTTTCGTGCCGCTTCTATCCATAGTAATATTCGCAATAGAAACCCCTGTTGCCGTCTGTGTTACGGTGACTGTGCATTTACGGGTCACTACTTGGTTATTTGCGTCTGTTCCGTTGGCTGTAGCAGCAATATCCGCGGTGCCCGGCCCCTTTGGCGTAATTTCGCCGTTTTGATTGACCATCGCCACCGCCGAATTAGAGGAGGTCCATTTGACACCTATTCCAGAATCCTGTTCATTCACCGTACTGACCGTAGCGGTAAGGGCTGCGCTTGTTTCATGCTTTGGCACAATGCCCTCAACGGTCGTGGGAGTGGAAAGGGTGAGCGCAGTTTCGCTTAGTGTCACACCGGTAACCGGAACGGGGGTGACAGTTATGCTAACCTTAGCCGCGTCGGAATCCGCTAGACCGTCGTTAGCCTTAAAGGAAAAAATATCGGTTCCTGTATAGCCGGAATTGGGGATATAGGTGTAGCGACCGTCGGGCTGAATATTGAGTGATCCATTTTTAGGTTCCGCAACGACGCTATAGGTAAGCGGGTCGTTGTCCGCATCGGTAGCGGTAACCTGGTCTGACAGCGGGGTATTGATAAATGTGGTTTTGCTGCCCGAGGACGCGACCGGCTTTTTATTTGCGCCGGGAGAACGCACCACGATGGTTACTGTGGCGGTGTTGGAATTGACGATACGGTCATTTGCGTAAAAACGAAAGGTATCGGTACCTGTAAAGCCCAAATTCGGAATGTAAATAGTCATGCCGTTAAATGAATTGCTGTTGTTTCCGTTTAATGCAGCGGTTTTTGTAAAGCTTAGGCTATTGTTTTCGGCGTCAAAGCCGGTAAGCCGAATCAGGGCGACACTGTTTTGCTGTATCGTAATTCTTAAGTCCGACACCACTGGCGCGGTATTTTCGCTGCCCGTCAAAAAGTAGGGGAGTCCGTGATTTGAAGCATACGTCTCGGCATAGCTTCCACTTGTACAATAGATGCTCCCGTTCGCCAAGCCTTCAAACACATTGTCGGCGATGCTTGTCACACTGTTCGGAATCAACACGGCGGCTAGGTTTACGCAGCCTAAGAACGCCCCTCTTGCCACCGCCGTGACCGAGCCGGGAAGTTTAACCGATGTAAGGGCAGCACAGCCCTTGAATGCGTCGGTGCCTATTTTTAGCACGTTCTTTCCACCAATGGTAGCGGGTATGCTCAGATGTCCGCCAAAGTCACTGGGGGCGGAAAAGCCGTCTATAGAAACCCCGTCGCTGAAATTTGAAACGATCAGCCCCACGGGATAATCCTGAACCGTAATCGATACCGCTGCGGTGTTGGAATAGGCCTTTCCGTCGTAAGCCTTATAAGTAAAGCTATCCGCCCCCGGGTTATCTGCCTTTGGGGTATAGAAGAGCAGGCCGTTTACGGTACTAACATAGCCGCAAGTGGGGTATTCTTCCACAAAAAAGGCTAAGGCGTCGCCCTCCGCGTCGGTGGCATCGGGCATAATGAGTGTCTGTTGCCCTTTTTGCACCGTTACAGAGAAGTTTTTTGCGACAGGCGGGTTGTTTGCGGAAATAGAGATAGTCACCGTCGCGTTATTGGAATACGCCTTGCCATCATATGCCCGGAACGTAAAGCTATCCGAGCCGGTATAGCCCGTGGCAGGCGTATAGGTAAAGCTGCCGTTTGCATTCACCGTTGCGCTGCCGTGGGAGGGGTTTGCAACCTTACTGAAGGTCAGTGCGTCACCGTCTGCGTCTGTGGCGGTCACTGTACCCGTTAGCGTTAAGTTTTTACCGGTAGCCGCTGTAATATCCTTCGCCACAGGAGCGGAGTTGGTTGCGGCAATGCCTGCCTTAATCCCGTAATACTTAACATCTGCGCCTTTTCCGCTAAAGCTTAAAGTGCTACTGCCGTTCGCGGCATTTTTCAGCAGGATAGCGCCGCCCGCGGGAATGGTTGCAGTCTCACCTGTTAAGGGGTATAGATTTTTACTGATATAATCGGATGTCGTTATACTCGAGCCGGCAAAGCTGCTTAAGCCCGAAGATTCGTTAAGCGCAACAGCCGTGCGGAAGTTCATATGTATATTCTCAAAGCTCATCCCCTTAAGGGGGGAATTTCCGGATGATAGCGAGTTAGTAATAGCACGTTCATCCGTATAAGTGCTTTTTACAATATCACTAAATATTCTGTAGCTTCCAGTTTGCGCCATTAGATACTGCCCGAAAAGGAAGGACAAGGAGTAATTGGGGAGAGAATTGGCGTTGTTCCAAACGGTAAGACTGTGCCCGTTCGCGATAGACGACGCATAGCTGCCGGTATTATAAACATATAAACGTGACGGTTTCTCAGATTGATACAGCATTTCCTCTGCCGCCATAGAGAGCATTTCGTTAATATATGTATTGGAGGAATACGAAGAACGGGATGTGGCATAACCGTAGCTGTAGTTAATTAGATGCTGAAACTCATGAACGAGCGTAGAAAATGCGCCGCTGGGGTCAAAATTGGGGTAACTGCCCATAGAGGGGTAGGTATCGACATGCAGCATGGGCATTTTATTCCCCGTGCTGTTGGAATAGATGGATACCAAATCTCCTGCAAAAAAATACCCGCCGATATAACCTCCGCTGCCGGAAAATCCATCCGGAAGGTCATAAACCAGCAGCGATACCTTCCCGCTGCCATCGGCATTATAGAAGGTGCCGAAGTTTTCAACCATAGCAGCGTACCTGCTGTCAAACTCATCCCCGATGGCTTTGGCGTTTGCGTATGAAATATTATTGCTCTGCTTGTTAAAGCTGTCCGCTGCGCCATTATGCACCCACACAACACAATGCGTACCGATATAGATTGCTTTTGCGTTAAAATCATTATAGGTGTATCCACTTGCGTTTAAATCAATGTTTACTCTAAAAACCTTGTTTTGGTTTAGAATATAATTCTCATTTAGTTCTCCGCCAATGGAGGGCTCGTCAATCTCCTCACCCAGCTCCGGATGATAATCCACCCTGTACAATTCCGGCAGCTCTCCCCCGGTTTCAATTTCCCCGCTGGATTGATACGGCTGCAAGGGCTTAAGAGAGCCGGTGCTTTGGCTGGTGGTATTAGAATGATTGACAACTAAAACATAATCGCCGTTCACTGTTGTGCTTCCATCACTGTCGATAATGGAATAATCTATATCGGATCCGCCGATGGGCATATCGCTTTCACCGATTGTTGCGCTGTCACCTATAATGCCGCTCTCGCCGGTTGCTGCGCTTTCCCCTTCGGATATGCCAACCTCACTCGCCGAGCTTTCCCCCGTCGTCCCCCCAATTAGGGGAGTTTCATCCGCATATACACCGATGGGCAGCATGGTTAGCGATACGGTTACAGCTAGAATTAAGGCCACCAATTTTTTAGATTGAAGCATACAATTTCCCCCTAATTTCTCTATAGCATTTCATATTTCGACTGCATTAATCTGTTGTTATTTTAGGAATAACCATACAATAAGTCAACACAATTCGCGTTTAAGGTAAAGTAAATGCGAATAAGAATAATCATACCATAGCCATCGCGAAATATGGTCTGCAACCTGCGTACACCACTCCGATAGAATTGCATTGTTTCGTCGAATATTCTCGTATATTTGTATCTTCTGTAAATATATGTTGACAACTTCACTTAACATGGTATTATTAGATTCAGACATCATTTTATACAAATAACCAATATAAAAGTGCCTAAAAATCGAGTGAAAGCTTAAATTTACAGGCTTTCACGCACATTTTTATCTGCAAACTCTACACTTTTTGTGGGGTTTAGTATTCTTGCCTTTGACAACAAGGAGGATGCCGAAATGAAACGGGTTATTATCGCAATATTCCTTACCGCTGCGCTGTTTGTGCTTTCGGTAGACGTTTTTGCGGGGGACTATGTCGATGATATGTCGGAGATTACTGCCTCGCCGTATGTCTCCTATACAAATCTGGTTCTCCCGGGCAGCGCATTATCCCGCTACCTTGCGCTGGATCTCGTGCCGGACGACAGCTGCATCATGATGAGCTCCGGCGCGGCATCAGCCTGGGTGGATTACATCGCGTCAGGGGTCTCGCGTGTCACAGTTTCTTTCTACGCTGCACGAGGCCTGTATGCAACCTATTTCCCAGACACGGACTGCTACCGTATTCAAAACAATGAGGTGCAGGCGGGTGACCGGGAGGTTCTTCTTGACCCCATAACCGGCAGTTCTTGCGTATACGACGGCTCAAGCTGGTATTACCAAGGGTTTTTTCCCTCCGATAATGATGTCAGGTTCACCAAAATCCCCGGTCTTGGTAGTAAGGGCAATACTGCTAAAAGCTCGGGGGTTAATCTTTACACCTCCGTGGATGGTAAAGCGTTTACCCCTGTACCGTTTCGGATAACCTCTGTATTGCCCGCTTCGCAAATCTGCTCCTCGGGTACCAGCGTATATGCGGAGGGTACGGCTGAGGTGTCGGCGGGGGTACGTTATATTCGTATTGAAATGCTAAGACCCCAGGTAATGTTTGAAAACGGGTCGGCGGATCATCCTCTCCCAATTCAGATGCTAAGCTCTGTGTATCTTGCGTCAATGAGGCTCAGCGGTTCTGCAGTTACCCTTGGAGGAACCGCACCCAAGCCGAGCGCTGCGGATGAATCCTCCCCTGACACCGATAAGCCTAACGCTTTGCAAAACGCCGGCGGTGGCAGCGCTGCTAAAAAATCTGTCCCACCGGACTATGATTACGCGCCGTATCACAGCGACGGTACCGGCAAGGGGTATTCGAACAATCAAAGCAAAAGCGGCGCTCCGGGAACGGATGGCCCTAACGAAGCCTTTGACAGCGTAGGTTACGCTGCGGCCTCTTTTTCTCAAAAACCAAATGCGCCGCAAGCAGGGGGTAACTCCGCAAACCTTACCGGCTCTTTGATAATTGAGCCGGAGAAGGAAGCTTTTGTGGATTCCTCCGACACGCAAAAGGTTATTATCGTTGCCTTCGGCGTGTTGGGTGTCTGCGCCATCACCTATTCCGCCACCATTATGACCAAAGCGACAAGGCAGAATAAGGCAAAAGAACCGCGTTCAGAACCGCCGGAGGAGGAATAATCTCCCTGTCCACAATATGAATCACACTGAAAAGCCAGCTTCAAGCCCGCGTACGCCTGCCCTTTGGTTCTATAAGCCATGGCCGGTATCGGGCTACAGCCTGTATGGTATAAACGCTCCATTTCGCCGAACCGGTTATTTTGCCGGTACCTCTGCCGCTGTACCGATGTTTTTGTTGCTTTGACTGCGGCGAACAGGTATAATGAATGAAGCAGACATTTTAACTACAATCCTTTTTTAAGATTATCCCCACGACAAAGGAGCCGGATATCATGATACAGGATGATTACATCTATTTTACCATCGGACGCCAAAAACACATCGCGCTAATCGCCCATGACCGTAAGAAGGCGGAGCTTGTGGAATGGGCGGAGGAGAACAAAGAGGTTCTTAAAGGTCATTTTTTGTGCGGTACAGGCACCACCGCACGTCTGTTAGCCGATAAAACCGGATTGCCCATTAAGGGCTATAACAGCGGTCCCCTGGGTGGCGACCAGCAGATTGGTTCGCGTATTGTGGAAGGCGCCATAGACTTTATCGTGTTTTTTTCCGACCCTCTGGAATCACAGCCCCATGACCCTGACGTCAAGGCGCTTTTGCGGATTGCGGTGGTGTATGATATTCCCATAGCCAACAACCGCGCCACGGCGGATTTTATTCTTGCCTCCCGCTATATGAGTGAGGAATACGAACGCAAGGTGGTTAACTACAACAAAACAATTCTAAACCGGCTTGAGGAGTTTAATACTATTCTCCGATAAAAGTGTTGATAAAAATCAAGTCAAAATCCATAAATTAAAGATTTTGACTTGATTTTTATACACTTTTTAATCGGACAATAGTATAAGTAATCTCATTCTACCTCATATTCAATTGCTGCTTGAGCTGTTCACAAATTAAAAGACCTGCAGGACGGTGTGAACCGCTCTGACGGGTCTTTTTTTGTTCAGATGCTATACTGCCCTAAACGCAATGAGAGTAAAATTGCAGGTAAAAATCCGCGTGAAAACCCATAAGCTAAAGCTTTTCACTATATTTTATACATTATACACTATACACTATACACTTTTAATCGGGATATTCGTATAAAGCTCGCTTTGCTTTGTAAGTTTTGCAAAACTCCCGTTTAATGACGCCATATAGACACTATGTACCGTTTGGGCGGGAATGTGCTCCCCCTCCCATACCAAATCCTTGGTGGTGCAGGCATCGTGGATGAGAAGCACCTCGTAGCCTAGCCCCTTGGCCCGCCTGACTGTGGTATCAATACACATGTGGCTCATCATACCGCAGATGACCAGCCGCGCAACTCCTCCCTTATCCAGCCGCTCCTTCAGGTCGGTTTGGTGAAAGGAATCCGGCGCGTGCTTGATAATCACCGGCTCGTTTTCCAATGGCGCAACGGTTTGATGAATCTGGCTGCCTAAGGTATCGGGCAGAAAAAAGGTCGCGCCCTCATACTTGCTGATGTGGCGGATGTGAAACACCGGCCAACCATTCTCGCGAAACAATGCAAGCGAGAGCCTTGCCCGATTCGCCGCCTCCAATGGCTCGAACAGCTCATTTTTTCCGCCGGGAAAGTAATCGTTTTGGATATCGACCAGAATCAGTGCGGTTTTCAAGGTTACAGCCTCCCCTTCGCTGATGCGATTATAAATGCGGATGATAAAAACAAGTGCTGCGCCGCGCAGGGTGTGAAGCACGCGGCCATTCGTCATGGGCAGCATAAGGATTTTTTGGCAACGGTTTTTTCGCTGATTAATTTTACTCGCAAGGGCGAACCCGCAAAGGAATTCCCATGCCTTGGGCGAGTTCCTTGCATTCCTCCAGCTCTTTTGCTGTGAGAACATCCACCACAGAAAAGCGCACATCGGGCAGGTTTTGCTTGCAATCCGCGGCAAACCGCAGCATCGCCTCAAAGGATTCCGCGCCGAAAACCGGGCGCACCAGCTCCTCATACCGCCTGCTGTTGGGAGCATTCAGGCTGATGGAGATCACATCCACATAACCCACAAGCAGGGGTGCCGTCCTCTTTTTGTGTATCAGGTCGGCAAGACCGTTGGTGTTTACCCGTATTTTAATGTTTGAGGTCTTTTTTAGCAGGTCGCTTACCTCTGTTAACGTATCCAGGGCATAAAGAGGCTCCCCATAGCCGCAAAAGGTAACCTCGTTATATTGGGTAATATCGTATTGCGCAAAAGCCGCCATAACCTCTCGGGTATCCGGCTCGTTATCCAGCCACAGATTATCGGCCGAGCCCAGTGCATCGCCGTTTGAGCGTATGCAAAAGGTGCAGGCGCAGGGACATCGGTTGGTAAGGTTCACATACAGCTTTTCCCGGTAGGTATATAAAATATCGCTCATCCGATTTCACCTCATATAGTTTCGCTTTGCCCATTCTAAAAGCTATAAAAACGTTTTTTAGCGTCAAGCCGGTCTAAGGCAGCCGCGACGAGCAGGTAAAGCACCACACTGCCGCCCCATTGCAGCAGGTTCCCCCATTGTACAAGCAATGCGGCCTGCCAGCTGCGGGTAAACGCTGTCTCCGCTAAAAAATACCCCAATGTAGACACCAAGCCGGCTGCCGGCAGGGCAAACAAGTTGCGGCGAATGATAAGCCCGCTGCCTTTTGATGAGAAGCAAAGGACAGAAAGAGGCTTGATTATCATCGTGGGAAGTATCCACGCAGGGGCGCCCGACAATAGGTCGGCCAAGCCCCCGCCCAGCGCCGCAGCGGCAGCGGCATAGGGCAGCGGCAGCAGGCTCGCCGCCAAATAGATAAAGGTATCACCCAGATGAATATACCCGCCGTTTGCACCTATGGGAATGTGCAAAAAATAAGCCGTCGCAAAGGCGGTTAACGCGATGAACATTGCGCTGGCCGCCAGCTTTTTATAGGTGGTTTTCAGCGTGCCTTTCTGTTTGGCAGCCATAGTCAATCTCCTCTATTCCGTTACCTTTCCCGCAGAAACAATACCGCCCTATGCACAAGCCCCATCGACCAAGCAATGCTTCTCACCAATACCAGGTTTTATGCCTTAGGCTTTGTCTAAACGGAATTAGCATGAGTATTTGTCTCCTCGCGCAGTCCGAAAACCCGATATTCGGAGGCGGAAGGGCGATTTAATCAAGATTATTCTAACTCATCAGGATGAAAAAGGGAAATTGAACGGCAACGCCACTTTCTTGCTCCATTTTATGCATTTTACAGCAATCCCGCTGCGTTTAAACGGGATTGCCTTAGTGAAACTAACCACAAGAGGTGTGGGTGGATTCTCATTGATAGAACGCCAGTGACCGAATAGTCAAACACACCCGCTGTATGGGAGGTTCTACTGTGTAATATGCAGAAAATTCTGCTATAATACGAACATCAGGCACATGAGAGGTAAGGCTAATTACGCTATAAGAATACCCGCGTAAACCTTAATTTACACAGGACTGTTGTTGAGTGGCCGAGCCTATTTTATATAGGGATTTGAACCTACACTACAATAAATGCTCACAACACACACTCAAGCTGACAATCACAGGGCTCTTTTGTTGCAAGCGGTTTATTATATTCAACAGCCTCCACACACCCCATTGCTTTATAAAACGCTTGACTTTCTATTGCTGAATGAGCTGATATATATAATTTTTCGGCATGTCGAGCTTTTGCCCACTTTTTTGCTAAGCAAAATAATTCTTTTCCAATTCCTTGTCCACGCATATCCCGTGATACATGAATGTTGGATAAGTCCATGTATTTAGCGTGAATGCCAAATATAACAGGCTCTACGGAGGCAAACCCTTTAAGCTGTCCGTTATAAAAGGCGCCAATAACATATCCGTTTGACTGAATTAAATCCTTTAGATACCGAACACCTTCTTGGTATTCTTCCTCAGACCAATTGTCAATAAACGGCACGTCCTTAATTAACCATTCACCATTTATTTTTCTCCAGCATTTTGTTACATGCTGCGTCCTGTCAAAAAATTCAAACAACGAGAGGTCAACATCGCCGATAGACAATTCTTTGTATATAATCATTTTAGTTTTACCTTATAACACACAAATTCTGTAAAATCAAGAAAAACAAAAAACACCAATCATTTCTAATTGATGTTTTTTATTGGTCGGAGTGGCGGGACTTGAACCCGCGGCCTCTTGGTCCCGAACCAAGCACGCTACCATCTGCGCTACACCCCGATACTATTCAATAGGATTGCCGACCTTTCATAAGCCGCTGAATCATTATATGCCAAAAAAACTGTGGTGTCAAGTTTTTTCCTGCCAGATGCGCCCGTTTTTGATCCGTTATCCATCGTTCATTCCCCATTCTTCTTTCCTGACCGGGCAAAAGAACGCTCTAAAAACGCGTCCGTTCATTTAAAAACTGCGCGCTTACTATTATATATGTATTTTTAATTATTTGGCATTAACACTTTTTCATCCGCAAATGGTGTAAATCACAAATCGGTTAGTCCAAGATAACAAATATTCTATCTGAAGCTTTACGGAAAAAACCGCGAAGGCAAGAACTCCTTGACAACAAAAAAAGAGTGTAGTAACATGAATAGGGTGGCAAGGGCGCTTCCTTTTTTAAGCGTCTTTGCACTTTTTTGTAGCGGTATTGCCGCGCCGTTGGCTGCGGCTTTTCTTTGTTATACTACAGTTTCAAAATTGGTTTATGCTTTAAGCTCAAGGTTTTACGTCACAGCAGTGTACAAAGCTTGCGAGAGGAACGTGAGAGATGATTTCGGTAAATAAGTATCGCACGCATACATGCGGCGAGCTAAGGGAAAAGGATATTGACAGCGCGGTGCGCGTCGCCGGCTGGGTGGAGAATATCCGCGATCACGGCGGCATTCTGTTTTTAGACCTGCGAGACCATTATGGGATAGTGCAGGTGGTCGTCCGTGACGACGAAATGTTAAAAAACGTAACTCGCGAGAGTACTGTGACAGTCGCAGGCAAGGTAATTTTGCGGGATGCGGAAACCGTAAACCCAAAGCTTTCCACCGGCACCATAGAGATTATCGCAGATACGCTGGAGGTGCTGGGTAAGGCCTCCCCCCTCCCCTTTGAGGTGGAATCCTCCACCGAAACAAAGGAGGAGGTTCGCTTAAAGTACCGTTATCTCGACCTTCGCAATAAAGCTGTACACTCCAATATCGTGCTGCGCTCACAGGTTATCTCGTTTTTACGGCAGAAGATGAGCGAGCTTGGCTTTTTAGAGATTCAAACCCCTATCCTTACCGCCTCCTCCCCCGAGGGCGCGCGGGATTACCTGATTCCCAGCCGCAAGCATCAGGGAAGGTTTTATGCCCTGCCACAGGCCCCCCAGATATTTAAGCAGCTTTTAATGGTATCGGGCTTTGATCGTTATTTTCAAATAGCTCCCTGCTTTCGCGATGAGGACGCCCGCGCCGACCGTTCTCCGGGTGAGTTTTATCAGCTCGATTTTGAAATGGCCTTTGCCACCCAGGAGGATGTGCTTTCTACCGCAGAGGAGGTTCTCTACAGCGCCTTTACAAAATTCTCGGATAAGCGTGTGAGCAAGCCCCCCTTTACCCGCATTGCCTATGCGGACGCAATGCTCAAATACGGCTCGGATAAGCCAGACCTGCGAAACCCGCTGACGATTATCGACATAAGCGATATGTTTACGGAAAGCGATTTTGCGCCCTTTAAGGGCAAAACGGTGCGCGCCATCAACGTACCCGATTGCGGCTCCCAAACCAAAAGCTTTTTTGAGAATATGCTTGAATATGCCCTCTCCATCGGGATGAAGGGGCTTGGCTATATCAAGGTGGATGACGAGATGAACTATCTCGGCCCCATCAATAAATTCTTATCCGAAGCCCAGCGGGAGGACTTAAAAAACCGGGCAAACCTTGCGCCCGGCTGCGTGCTTTATTTTATTGCCGATTCCAAAACCGAGGCACCAAAGCTTGCGGGACAGATTCGCAGCGAGCTTGGCGCCCGCCTTAACCTCATTGATAAAAGCGCCTATGAGATGTGCTTTATTGTGGATTTTCCCATGTACGAAATCGACGAGGAAACCGGCGCTCCCGCCTTTACCCACAACCCCTTCTCCATGCCTCAGGGGGGACTTGACGCACTGTTAAACAAGGACCCGCTCGATATTCTCGCCTACCAATACGATATTGTATGCAACGGCGTGGAGCTTTCCTCGGGTGCTGTGCGCAACCACGATGTAGCGGCGATGGTCAAGGCGTTTGAGATTGCGGGCTACGGCGAGGATACCATCCGCGAGAAGTTTTCAAGCCTTTATACGGCGTTTCAATATGGCGCGCCCCCCCATGCGGGCATGGCGCCTGGCATTGACCGTATGCTGATGCTGCTCACCGATGAGGAGAACATCCGCGAGGTCATCGCCTTCCCCATGAACAGCAACGCGCAGGATTTGATGATGGGCTCCCCCTGCGAGGTTACCGAGAAGCAGCTGCGCGAGGTGCATATTAAGCTGCGGTAGCCATGTGCTGTTAATTGTTCGACTTATATTGCATAAAGTATAAACGATCACGATTGCGAATAACCGGAAAGGCGGGGTCATAGCTATGGCGGTAACTAAGGAAGAGATTCTCGATATCGCATTGTTGTCAAAGCTCTGGGTAAGTGAGGAAGAGCTTGATAAGCTTACCGAGGATATGGCGGGCATCATCGCATTTGCCGACACCATAAACGCGGCGGGCGAAACAGCGGAGGAGTTTGACAATATTAATAACCTTTCCAACGTATTTCGCGAGGACGAGGTTGTGCCGTCTTATGACCGCGACCAGATACTTAAAAATGTAAACGGCGGTGAGAACGGCTATTTTCCTGTGAAACGGCGCGTCTAGCGATTTTAGGAGGCGAAAGGTATTGCGTAAAAACACCGGCAGGATAAAAACCCTGCAAGGGCTTTTGACTAAAAAGGAGCTTTCCTGCGCCGAGCTGTGCGAGCGGTATATCGCCGCGACGGAGCGGGATAACCCGAAGCTCAACGCTTATGTGAATAAAACCCCCGATACGGCGAGAGATGCCGCAAAGCGCGTGGATGAAAAGCTGAAGGCAGGAGATTCCCTGCGGCCCCTGGAGGGCATTCCCATGACGCTGAAGGACAACATCTCCACCGACGGCATAGAAACCACCTGCTGCTCTAACATTCTTAAGGGCTATGTGCCCATTTATGATGCCACGGTGTGGGGTACCCTTAAAAGCCAAAACGCCGTGCTGCTGGGCAAAACCAATATGGACGAGTTCGCCATGGGCTCCTCCTGCGAAACCTCCTGCTTTGGCGGCGCGCTAAACCCCTACAATCAGGGGCATGTGGCGGGCGGCAGCTCGGGCGGTGTCGCCTCCGCCGTGGGCGCGGGCATCGCGGCCTATGGTCTTGGCTCGGATACAGGCGGTTCTATCCGCCAGCCCGCCAGCTTCTGCGGTCTTGTGGGTCTTAAGCCCACCTACGGGGCAGTTTCACGCTATGGGCTGATTGCCTATGCCTCCAGTCTTGACCAGATTGGACCCATCGCCGCCACCGTGGAGGACGCGGCAATTGTGTTTGACGCTATCTCCTCAAAGGACGAGATGGACGCCACCTCCAGCGGCAGCCGCGAAACCACGGCGGATAAGCTTACCCGTGAGATTAAGGGCCTGCGCATCGGCGTTGCGCGGGAGTATTTTGACGGCATTCGCGCGGATGTGCGCCTTGCGCTGGAAAATGCCCTGAAAACCTATGAAGCTCTTGGCGCGGAGATTGTTTACTTTAATATGCCCGCGCTCAAATACGCCCTCTCCGTTTACTATATCCTGGCCTGCGCCGAGGCATCCTCTAACCTAGGACGCTACGACGGCATTCGTTACGGCTACCGGGCAAAGGATTACAACGGCGTACATGAGATGATATGCAAAACCCGCAGCGAGGGCTTCGGCGCGGAGGTTAAGCGGCGCATATTGCTTGGCACCTATGTATTAAGCTCGGGCTATTACGACGCGTATTATAAAAAGGCGCAGAACCTGCGGGGTGCCATTGTCAAGGCGTTCGCAGGCGCGTTTGAAACCTGCGACCTCATTCTCGCGCCCACGGTGCCCATGACTGCCTTTGAGTTAAACTTTACCGCCATCGACCAGGTGGAAACCTACCTTACCGATATCTGCACCGTACCCATCAACATCGCGGGCTTGCCCGCCGTGTCGGTGCCCTGCGGCTTTGACGCAAAGGGTCTTCCCATTGGTATGCAGCTTATCGGTAACCATTTTTGCGAAAGCACGATTCTTCGCGCCGCATGGCAGTATGAGAACATCCGCTGCGACGAGATTTACCGGGAGCTGGATTTTGGTGTAAAGCTGTAGAACTTATGTTGGCAACTATACTTCTTTACGATTAACCGGTATACGAAGAATTAGTTTAACAGCATTGAATTGACAGCTATAATTCTAGCAGAAAAAAGTAGAAGGCATCCCTCTTGGAAGGAATAGATTTTTGGGTGTAGCCGCGTTTGCGTACAACCCGGAAAGGCATGGTTGATAACTATGAGCTACGAGCTGGTTGCGGGCCTTGAGACCCATATAGAGTTAAGCACCAACACCAAGATTTTTTGCGGTTGCACCACACGCTTTGGCGCAGAACCGAACACCAACTGCTGCCCCATCTGCATTGGTCTGCCGGGCACCATGCCCAAGCTGAACCGCCGCGTGGTGGAATACGCCATTCTGGCGGGGCTTGCCACGAATTGCGAGATTAGCGACATCTCCAAGATGGACCGAAAAAACTATGTATATCCCGACCTGCCTAAGGCATATCAGGTGTCACAGTTTGATAAGCCCCTGTGCCGCAGGGGACACATCACCTTAAGTTCCGGCAAGCGCATTAACATCACGCGCATCCACATTGAGGAGGACGCGGGCAAGCTGGTGCATGAGCGGGGCGACACCTATGTGGATTATAACCGAGGCGGCGTACCGCTGATTGAGATTGTCACCGAGCCGGATATTCGCAGCATTGAAGAAGCAACCGAGTACCTGGAAAGGCTTCAGCTTATTATGAAATACATCGGGATTTCCGATGTAAAGATGCAGGAAGGCTCCCTTCGCTGTGACGTAAATGTCTCGGTGCGCAAGCAGGGTGCCGAGACCCTTGGTACCCGCGCCGAGATTAAGAATATGAACTCCTTTGCCTTTATGGCAAAAGCCATGCAGTATGAGTTTGACCGTCAGGTTGATTTGATAGAGAGCGGCGAAAGGGTGGTGCAGGAAACGCGCCGCTATAATACCGATACTGGTGAGACAGAATCCATGCGCGGCAAGGAGGATGCCCACGATTACCGCTACTTCCGCGAGCCGGATCTTGTAACCATCGGCACCTCTGAGGCGGAGATAAACCGCTTGCGCGGCCTGCTGCCCGAGCTGCCGGAGCAAAAGCTTGCGCGCTATGTGCTGGATTACGGTATCCCCGAGTCGGACGCGCAGCTGCTCGTGAAATACCGCCGCGTGGCGGAGTATTTTGATACCGCCGCTACGCTGGTGCACAATCCTAAAACCGTCTCTAACCTCATTGTGGGGCAGATTTTTAAATTTCTTTCCACAGAGGCCGCCAAGGAGGAGCTTGCGCTCCGGGTTACCGCCCAGATGCTCGCAGAGCTTGTAGCGCTGTTTGAAGCGGGCAAGCTGAATATGGGCCTTGTGAAGAAAACCCTGGACGCTATGCTGGAGACCGGCAAGCCCGTTTCAGAGCTGATATCCAAGGAGGATATGCAGGGGTTGGATGAGGATGCGCTGCGCGGGGTCTGCAGTGCCGCCATTGCGGCAAGCCCTGCCGCCGTGAAGGATGTGCTTGCGGGCAAGGAAAAGGCGCTAAAGTCTATTCTGGGGCTTGTCATGCGTGAGACCAAGGGACGTGCGGACGCGCTGGAAGCGGAAAAGCTGCTTATTGAGCTCATTAAAAACCTATAAACCTTTTCTATTTATACCGCGGAGGGCGCTGCCCTTCGCGGTGTTTTATTTTACACCATTTAGCTTATCTTCTTTTTCACTTGTTTTTTATAAATCATACTCTTTTTAATCGGCTATAGTATAATACTAATCTCCTCAAAAAGAGTCGATAAAAATCCGCGTGAAAACCCATAAATTAAAGCTTTTCACTTGATTTTTATACTCTTTTAAATCGGATATTAGTATAAGCGGTGATTCCGTATTACGCCGCTGTGCGTTTCTCCTTTTTAATCCTTTTTGTACGGGAGTTTTGTATCACTGGCAGGATGTACATGACCACTAATTATGTAGGTGAAAGTGCTGATATTTTTATGGTATTGTTTTTGTACATGATATAGTAGTATAAAGCCAATGACAACCGAATACCATACAACGAAAGGCAGGAACAAGCCGATGGAAACCCTATTCGCAAACGTGCAGGGCGCACTGACCCGCACGCTGTACGGTGAAAAGCTGCGCATCGAGCCTTGGGGCAAAAACAGCCTGCGTATTAGAGTTACCCGTGAAATCGATTACAGCAATGAAGACTGGGCCCTGCTGCCCCCTCCCCATCTCGAGGCAAAGATTTCTATTACTGAAAAAAAGGCGGTGATTGAAAACGGCGGGCTGACAGCAGAGCTTCTTGAAAACGGCAAGCTGACCTTTTATAATCAAACGGGTAAAATCCTGCTTGAGGAATATACCCGCAACCGCGCAAACCTTGCCGAGTATTGCAGCCCGCTTAACATTCCTGCACGGGAGTTTGTGGCAAGCCCCGGCGGCTGGCAGATTACGGCACGCTTTGAAGCCCGGGAGGATGAACGCATTTACGGCATGGGGCAGTACCAGCACGGCTACCTGAACCAGAAGGGCTGCAAGCTGGAGCTGGAACAGCGCAATACCCAAATATCCGTGCCCTTTGCGGTGTCTAGCCTTGGCTACGGCTTTTTATGGAACAACCCCGCAGTGGGCAGTGCATCCTTTGGCAGAAACAAAACCGAATGGCACGCCCGGTTTACCAAGGAGCTGGACTACTGGGTTACCGCCGGCGACTGCCCCGCCGAGATTGTGGAGCAATACGCAAGCGTCACGGGTAAGGCGCCCATGATGCCCGACTACGGCATGGGCTTCTGGCAGTGCAAGCTGCGCTACCAGACACAGGAGGAGCTTTTGGCCGTTGCCCGAGAGCACAAGCTCAGAGGGCTGCCTATGGATGTAATTGTAATCGATTTTTTTCACTGGACAAATCATGGCGAGTGGAGGTTTGACCCCAATTACTGGCCCGACCCCGACGGCATGGTGCGGGAGCTCAAGGAGCTGGGCATTGAGCTGATGGTTTCAGTGTGGCCTACTGTTGCGAAGGACAGCGAACACTTTGAGGAGATGAACCGCGCCGACCTCTTGGTGAAGACCGACCGCGGTCAATCCACCAACATGGAGTTTTTGGGCAACAACGTGTTTTTCGACGCCACCAATCCCAAGGCGCAGACCTATGTCTGGCAGAAGATTAAAAAGAATTATTACGACAAGGGCATTCGTATCTTTTGGCTTGATGAGGCCGAGCCGGAATTTGGTCCTTACGATTTTGACATTTACCGCTATTATCTCGGTCCGGCGCTTGCGGTTAGCAACCTGTACCCCCTCCTGTACTCCAAAGCGCTTTATGACGGCATGACGGCGGAGGGACAGAGCGAAGTGGTTAACCTGGTTCGCTGTGCCTGGGCGGGTAGTCAGCGGTACGGGGCGCTGGTTTGGTCGGGGGATGTGGATTCCAGCTTTCGCGGGCTGCGGGAACAATTTACGGCCGGGTTAAATATGGGACTTGCGGGCATTCCCTGGTGGACAACCGATATCGGAGGCTTTTTGGGCGGCAACCCCGACGACCCGGACTTTCGGGAGTGCATTGTACGCTGGTTTGAGTACGGTGCGTTTTGCCCGGTATTCCGGCTGCATGGGGAGCGGCTACCCCACAAGCCCCCCCTGGGTACAACCGGAGGCGGCAGGTTCTTCAGCGGCGCTGCCAACGAGGTGTGGAGCTATGGGGATGAGGTATTGGGTATCTTTAAAAAATACCTGTTCCTGCGCGAAAGCCTGCGCCCTTATCTCACAAAGCTCATGCGCGCGGCGCATGAGAACGGAACCCCGGTTATCCGCCCGCTGTTTTACGACTTTGCCCACGACCGCGTGGCGTGGGAGATTGAGGATGAATACCTGTTCGGCCCCGATGTTTTGGTTGCTCCCGTTATGCATGAAAACCATCGCGAGCGCCCGGTATACCTTCCGGCGGGTGCGAGCTGGAAAAACACCCATACCCAAGAGCGGTACGAAGGCGGGCAGTGGGTAACCGCTCCCTCTCCGCTTTCGGTCATCCCTGTATTTCTTCGCGACGGCGCCGGCGTGGATTTCACCATCTGATGTAAATCCCATTGCAAGCCCGATCTCTATCGATTGGAGGAGTATTCATGAGCTATCAGCATTTCGGCGCGGCGGTTTACTGCCCGGTGGGTAACCTTGTAGACATCAAAGACATCGGCGCATTTGCAGAACGCTTTGCGTTTATCGAACGGCATGTGCAGGTAAGCAAGGTCTATCTTGAAACCTATCGCGGTGGACAACATATTGAACGGGAGCATCTTCAAAAGATTATTTCGTTCTTTCAAAGCCGCGGCATCCAAACCTCGGGTGGCATTACCACCGACACCGTTGAAAACGGGGAGGGCGGCTTTCATCCCCTGTGCTACTCAAGCCCCGGAACCCGCCATCTGCTCACGCAGGTGGTCGAGCAAACCGCCAGCCTGTTTGATGAGATTATCCTCGACGATTTTTACTTTACCAACTGCAAATGCCCTCTTTGCATCGAAGCGAAGGGCGTGCGTTCCTGGTCTGAATTTCGCCTTGGTTTGATGAAGGAGATCTCCTCGAATGTAATTGTGGGCACCGCAAAGCGTGTAAACCCGGGCGTGCGAATGATTATAAAATATCCCAACTGGTATGAGCATTACCAAGAGTGCGGCTATAACCTAGAGGATGAACCCGCCATTTTTGATGCGGTATATACCGGCACCGAGACACGCAACCCCACCTATACCCAGCAGCATCTGCCCAAATACCTGAGCTATTTTAACCAGCGCTACTTAGATAACGTCGCCCCCAATCGCAACGGCGGCGGATGGTTTGACCCCTACGAATGTACCTACAACCTTACCTCCTACGCCGATCAGGCCTATCTTACCCTGTTTGCCAAGGCCAAAGAGGCGATGCTGTTCAGCCTGGGCTCACTGCTGGAGACTCATTTTTCCCTATTCATCCCCATAGCGGGGCAGGTATTTGCGGATATGGACGCTGTGCTCGGTCAGCTGGGCAGTCCGGCAGGAATCTCGACCTATCTCCCCTTTCACGGTCACGGGGAGGATTATCTGCATAACTATCTTGGGATGCTGGGCATCCCCCTTGAGCCGAGTCCCTTTTACCCTAATCACGCAAAAACAGTGTTTCTATCCGAAAACGCCGCAACAGATGCAGGGGTGATTGCAAGAGTCAAGGAAAGCCTGCTGGCGGGAGCAACTGTAATCGTCACCTCCGGCTTTGTACGGGCAACACAGAAGGAGTTCACCCAAATTGCAAACGTAACCTACACATCCCGCAAGGCGCTGGTAAGCAAATATGCCTACTCCAACGACGGCGGCGTATGCTTTGGCGGTTGCGTAACGGGGGACGCTTCAATCCTAATCCCACAGCTGGAGTACCCCACCAACGACACCTGGGAGCTGATTGGCGCGTTTGGGGAGGATAACAGTTTTCCCCTTCTTGTAAAGACCGCCTATGGCGGCGGCCGACTGTTTGTGCTTACCATCCCGGACGATTGCGGCGGACTTTATGCCCTACCCCGCACGGTGCTGCGCATTATCCGCGAGACCTTTGGCTGCCTGCAGGGGCTGACACTGGATGCGCCAAGCAAGGTCGCCCTGTTTGCATATGATAACGACACCTTTGTTCTGCGCAGCTTTTTGCCCTATTACGACAACGCGGTAATCACCCTTGCGGACGAAGCGGCGGCGCTTGTGGAAATTACGACAGGCCGAAAAAACCAAGGTATTCTCGGGTTAAACGGCAGGTCCTTTGAACTTCGGCTTGCCCCCGGCGCAAACCATATCTATCGCATTGCAAGGTCATAATTTTATTTTATATTTTTCTGAACCCTTTTAAAAGAATGAAAAGAGCAAAACCGGGAGGCAGCGTAAGTATGCAGCCTCCCGGTTTTGCTTTTGGTTTCATCTCATCGTGCTTGCATCGTTTTGATTGTTATAAGCAAATCTAAAATGCGAATGGCGGGCAGGTACCTATAGGATAATCGAATATCCCCGTAACCCGGCACCAAAATAGCCTTGTGTGGCAGGTGTGGGAAAAAAGGAAGAACTACAGACCAGGGCGAAAAGCAAGGGCAAAATACGCGAGGCATCAGGATTTTGCCGAAGGTTTTTCGTCACAAGAGTCATGCTCCGTTTGCCCTTGATTTGAGCTGGGTGCAGGGTGTCCCTGCTTCGCTTTCGCTTACTTTTCTCGAACAAGAAAAGTAAGCCGCCTGTCGGCGCGGGAGCCGACGTTCCAACAACTTGATGATGGGTACCTAAAAGCCGACCAAATCACAAAGCTTATAAAATCGGCTTTTGGATACTCCAATAAACCATAATACGCGCGTATACCAAAAGACCCCGCCGTCTGGTTTTGAACGGCGGGGTCTTATATGTATAGTGTAAGGGTTTGGCGGGCTACAGCCCGGCCAGGCTGTCGTACAGCGCGGCAAGCTGATGGTCGCGCTTTCTGCTTGACCAGTTGATAATGCTGGTTTTCGCCACAACCGCACCCTTTGCCTCGCACATCGCTTTTAACTGGCTGACGGCTCGGTTGCCGCCCATCCATGGAAAAGGGAAGTGCTGGGTGACAAATACGCTCACGCGCTTACCCGAAAGAGACGCGATTTGCCGCATGGCTGCAATCATCGCGGGCGCAAGGGAAAACGCGTGAACCGGCGAACCGAACACAAGGGCGTCATAGCCGGCCAGTGAAGGGAGCTCCTTGACGGCGGGTGGCTGGGGCGGGGCTGCCTCTCCTGCTGTTTCCACGTCAAGGATGGCTGCCGTATGGTTTGCGGCGGTCAAGGCCTTCTCAAGCCCCTCAGCGGCGGAGCGGGTGTGACCGGTCTGGGAATAGATGACGATGCCGACATTCATAGCTGTCAATTCTCCTTTGGGTTTTCCTAATATAATCGGATAAGTCTACCTTCTATCTCCATCATACCAGCGATGCAAAAATTACACAAGCCCTCAAAAACAGTCTTTATGATTCCTCAAAATATGCTACGCGGCTGGGGGAGCTCATCCTGCCAAAAATCCTCCATGCTGTCGCGTATGACAGCAAGCTGCGCCTCCGTTTGCGATTTATCCCGGTTTTGTATGAGTGCCGGCAGACAGGCGGCGGCTCCCGAAAGCTCGTCAAGGGGCTTGTGGTGAAAGAAAAAGGTTAATCCTCCCCGCAGACGCTGCCACTCCTCCGTAAGCTCTATGGCGCGCATTTCGGCTTGGTCGTATTGCATCTCATCCATCAGCCATTCAATCTCATCGGCGCAGCGCAAAACAATGCGGTTTGCCTCCCGCAAAAGAAACAGGGAATAGGACGAGAGGGCAAGCATTATCACAATCAGACAAAGGGCCACAACCAACCGTTTCATGCTTATACGACCTCCCTTTTCGGGATTACATAGCTTTTTTTGGAGGTATCCAGCGTCATGATGAAGATATCCTGCACGCTCAGCCCCTTTTCGGCAAGCAGCTGTTTTAGGTAGCCGCGATCCGTTTTGCACTCTGCAAGCCCAGAATCCAAAATATTGCCGTCGCTGATGACGATGACCGGCGGGGCCACGTTTGCAACCGCTAGCCCCAGCTGCTCGGGGGTGACGGCCTCCTTGAGAGTTTTTTTGTAAACCGAGATGGCGCCGCTTGTTTCTACCAGCGCAAGCTGAACATCGCGCAGGTCAAAGATACTTTTTGAGCGCAGCTCCTCCATCAGGTCATCCACAGAAAAACGCAGTTCGCGCAGCGCCTTCTGGTCTATCTCCCCATCCTTGACGATAATCTTGGAATCACCGGAGATAAAGCGGCGAAAACGCAGGCTTTTTAGGCTGATTGCCGAGATGATAATCTCAAAGGAAACCAGCGTGAGAATCGGCACCGCGCCCGCCAGCAGGGGAATGCCCGTATCCTCAATGGGAAGGGAGGCGATGTTTGAGATTAAAATGGTGACGACCAGCTCTCCCGGCTGAAGCTCCCCAAGCTGCCGCTTGCCCATCAACCGAAGGGAAAAGATGATGAGTATGTAGAGTAATATGGTTCTAAAAAACACGATAAACATTCCGGTGCGCCCCCTAAAATCATCATCAGGTTAACAGTATCTGCACATTTTTAAGGGATATTCACCGAAATGCGTCTATGCGAACTGTATGGATTTTCATGGAGGTCAAAACAACCGGTCGCAATAAATCATCCGGCCATACCAAGCGGGATGACAGGGCGATTTTTAATTTTAAAAAGTGTAGAAGTGTGTATGAAAATCCGCGTGAAAACCCATATACCAAAGCTTTTTCACTTGATTTTTATACACTTATAAATCGGTTAATCAGTATAAAACGGCCGGGTCGGGGCGTCATTTTACTTCTTGGGTGTTGCTACGACAAAACACATGTCATTCAGATCCTCATCCTCAAAGAAGTTGTAAAAAGTAAAGTTGTAAATAAAACGCTCGGCGCCATAGACGCCATAGCCATCCTGATTGTGGTCGGTGGTGTCATAGGGGTCGGCAACAATCAGCACATCATCCTGTGTTGTCTCGGTGCCCATGGTGTCATAGCCGATTATAACCTGCCAGTGTCCGCCCCAGTCGTTCCAGCCCACCATAATGGGAGTGCCGGTGGCCAGCGTATCCTGTATGTAATCCAGGGTAAACACATCGTATACGTTTTCAAGACAGTCAAAGGTGGTAAACAGGTCGAAATCGCCTGCGCCCTCAAAGATTTCCATAGCCTGCTTGAGGCTGGTTGCAGCGGGTTCTATGCCGTTACTGCGCAGCCGCGCAAGGGTCTCCTCGTTAAAATCGCCCAGAGCGTCGTACCAGTTAAGGACCATCAGGGCACTCGATACGCCGCAGCTCCACTCACTGGTTTGCTGCTGGGTTTTAAAGTTTGTAAGAATCGTAAGTGTATTGTTGCTTTTCATATTGTAAAAATCCAGCGCGCTGAAATAAGGACTGTTCTTATGGTCCCCCTCGCGCTCCACACTGTCCGCACCATATTCGTCATCTAAATCCACCGTATACGGAATCTTCATCTCGTCGGTATAGTTGCCGCCGGTACGCGTGTTTTGTGCCGGTGCTGACTGGCAGCCCGGCAAAGCAAGGCAAAGAAGCAAAAATAATACAATAAATTTTTTCATAATGACTCCCTTTACAAAAAATTTAATTGTACCTGCATAACAAACCCGCCCTGATTGTATTATTTATTAGTTTGGGGATGTCCCCGCATTTTATTTATCCAATTTCCGGTCGTTCAGCTGCGTTTTATATAGTAATTTGTCGTCATACTAATCTCGTTTTAGAATGTAAAAGCAAGCAGGTAGCGGCTTACGATAAACCGCGCGCGGCAATAGTGTTAATGTGCTTTATAAAACGGGATTAGTATTAGTGCGTGAACTCTCTACTTTTAGTACGCTTATGTTGTTTTATACAAGTACGGTTGGGGCTTGCGCCCCACAAGACCTACAGGAAAGCGCCCTAGTTATAAATACCCGACCATTCGCATCGCAATATCCGTTATACTATTAACCGATTTAAAGTGTATAAAAATCAGGTGAAAAGCCTTGGCTTATGGTCTTTTACGCAAATTTTTATTTACAAATTCTACACCTTTTGAGGGAATTCGTATTATAAACGTTACTGCTATTATGTATTATATCAAAAAATACTTAAAAAACAAGGTTTGTGCAATGCCTTTGATCATTCGACCGCCAACGCGAAGAACACTCCACAATAAGTTGAGGTAATGGCGTAAGGGAAGCCGCTGTATAAAACCCCCGCCGCTTTTTTTGCGGCGGGGGTTTTATACAGCCTAACTGCTGACGTTTTAATTAGCACTGCGGTTATGGCTGTTAAGCTTGACCGCAATCGGCGGTTCATCCTCTTGAACCGGGCGTAGCAGCGGCTTGACGTTGCGCGCGAGGATTTGAATAATTTTAATAATTCCCAATGAAACCACGGAAGGAATGATGTAGTTGATGAGTATGGGCTTTAACCCCGAACAGAAAGCGACGAACGCGTTAGCGCCATCAGCGCCGGACATAGCCGACAATAGAATCATTCTTACGACCCTTCCTGCTTTATACTTATCCCGATAATAATAAAGGATTCGTATTATGAAGTAAATTTCGCTTTATGCATCTATAAAAAGCACGCACCATTTTTTGGTTTTTTAATGGAACATGCGCCTTAGACATTGTATAGCCACAAGCGTTTTCCGTCAATGGGCAAGACGACAAAAACTGATAACATGTTCATAGAAATTCTATAATTGTTGTGCAAATGTGGCAATGAATATGACAATATTCGGACTATTGTGACGGGTTTTCGCAAAAAAATACGGGGAAAAGACAACCTTTTCCCCGTATCATCATAAATTAGAGAATAAAACCGATTCCGGCAAAGCCATTAATGTCTAGGGTGATCCTTCACATAGAGAACCGCTGAGGTAATAATTGCCGACAAGCGGGTGTCGTTTTGCAGCTCGCTGGCAGTAATTTTTGACAACAGCTCCCCTTGCTTGGAGGCGACGTATTTGGAGGGGATGTTGTTGAGTGTGATGGCGATAATGTCATTTTTGCACTTGGGGCAGTCACAGCAGTCCGGCATCCGCTCTAAAATCGCGGATATCTTTTGCCAAACGACCTCCTCCATGATGTTTTTTACCTTAAGGTCGCTCATGTCGGTTACCGCAGTCAGCTTTGGATTAATAATAATCTCCGCATTCTGATCATCATCCGAATGCAAAACCGCAGGTTCTGTGCCTTGCTCGCTCACAATAACATCCTCCTTGTTTTGCGCCGGACAGCGGTTGCCAAAGAATCGGCCGGCGAAAATTTAGACCTTCACTTCTTCATCTGGGGATTTCAGCGCCTTGACAGCGGGCTGATAGCCTTGGGATGCGGCGTTTTCCAGCAGCTTTTTGGCCCATGTAGCCTCAATGGGGAAGCCGTTCTTCTGGGTAAACTGCTCCCAAATCTCATAGCAAGCGGGGGCGTAGCCAAACTCGGCGGAAAGCTTTAAGAGACGCAGTGCCTCTCCTTCGTCCTTTGCCACCTGCTCACCCTCACAAATGCCCTCGGCGCGAATTTTAGAGAGCATATAGATTGCCTTGGGGAAGCGCAGCTTCTTGGCGCTTTCAATAAACGAAATGCCCTTTTCTACGTTCTTTGAAACCATCTCGCCCTTTATGTATAAAAGGCCAAGGTCGTACATCGCGGCGGGGTACTGGTTCTTAACCGCCTCAAACAGATAGCGCAACGCCTCGGTGCTTTCAAGCTCCATCTCGTTGCCGCTGCGGAACATAACCCACATCTGGAACTGCGCCACGTTGTAGCTCTGCGCGGAGAGGAGCAGCCATTTGTAGGAGCGCTCTTTGTTTAGCTCGCTTTTTAAGGCATAGAACTCGCCGGTATAGTACAGCTGGTACAGGGCGTACTGAGCGCGCACTTCGCCGTTCTTGGAGGCCTTCTCCAGCAGCAGGAAGGCCTTCTTGGTGTCCACGTCGGTATATTCACCGGTAAGCAGGACATTAGCAAGCTCATAGGAGGCGGGGTAGTAATCCTGCTTGTCCGCCTGCTCCAGCCAGCCTATGGCCTCCTGGCGGGTGAGCAGCATTTCGTTGTCCTCTTGGTAAAGAACCCACAGAGTAAGCTGCGCCAAGGGGTTTCCGCCTCTTGCGTAATTGATGAGGCAGTCAAGCGCACGCTCCATATCCTCTTCAATGAGCACATCCTTATAGCGACCGTCGCGGTACATGGCAAGCACACGCATCTGAGCGTCGGGGTTTTCAAGCTCTGCGGCCTTCAGGATGCAGTCAATGCCCCTTCTGCCGTCCTTTTCAATACTCTTGCCCTCTACATACAGGTCGCCCAAATCATTGAGTGCGGCGGGAACCATCGCGTCGGCGGCCTTTTTCAGCCACTCTACCGCGGTGGGCTCCTCCATCAGCATATCATTGCCGCCCACATACAGCGACCAAATTTTGTAGCACGCCTCCGCACAGCCGTTTTTGGCGGCGCCAAGCAGACAGTCGGCGGCGTACTTCTTATCTGTCTTAACCTCGCGGCCCATGCAGGAGCCGGAGAAATAGGCCTCAAACAGCGCAAGCTGCGCCTCGCCGCAATTCTTTTCGGCGGCCTTGCTGACAATATCGAGATACTCGGATACCGCCGCTTCAGACACATATGCGTCGCTAAAGAAGTTGTACAGCTTTTTAATGGCCTCATTGTGTCCGTTTTCCGCCGCACGCTTTAACCAGAAGGCGGCCTGCTGCATGTCGTAATGCTCGCCTTCACTGGAAAGGTACTCAAACATGGTGTACTGCGCGTCGGTATTGCCTTCCTGCGCGGCTTTGCGGTAAAGATCCATGGAGCTTTTACTGTCGGTGCTCTTCATTTCCTCCAGGTTCTTGGAGTTTTCAATCTCCTTCACGGCGGGAGGATAACCGGCTTCCGCCGCTTTTTTAAGAAAGTTGATGGCGGTTACCGCGTCAAACACCCCGTACTTTTCATCCTTATAGATGCAGTACAGCTCATACTGCGCCTGACCGCTGCCGGCTTGAGCCAGGTCATTAAGCAGGTCAAGCACCGCTACAAACACGTCCTTATCCAGCTTGCCGTTTAACAGCTGCTCGGTGGAAAAGCTGAGCTTTTCCACGTCGGAGCCGGTAGTTCTTAGGTACTTTGCATATTTATCGAGAGAATATGTAGTAAACTTTTTGCCGAGGTTTACCATGAGGTCGAAATGCTCGCTCTCCGCCTCCTGCTCGTTGTCGCGCACAACCAGCGCAACCTTCGCAATAATGCGGCGGCTGGGGTTTAGCTCGCTAAACAGCTCGTAGGGGATGGTGACACGCATGGGGCGCGCCATGAACACCTCTTTTTTTACGGCGGCGGTAACATAGATGTCGCCTACCGCGTTTGCAAATTGAGTAAATTCATTATTGCGTGCGATTTTGACGGGTTTATCCGTGGCGTGATCCTTAAAGGTTACACTGATGTAGCACCGTTTTCTTTTTAACTCCTCTGACTCGAGGCTGATGAGGAAGGAAAAGCTGTCGTTGTTGTCTGGTTCAAATTTGGCAGTTAAGATCTTGTTCTTGGTCATAGCTGTTGTCTGCTGCA
Source organism: Bacillota bacterium (assembly GCA_023433405.1). GTDB lineage: Bacteria > Bacillota > Clostridia > Oscillospirales > Ruminococcaceae > Acetanaerobacterium. Next base: position 106,443 of record JAEZCT010000083.1, read on the forward strand.
CGTTGGTTCCTCCTTGTTTTCAAATGACGGTTATGCCGGGCGATAAAACTACGCCGAGGTGCCGCCGGGTTTATCATAAGGGCCGCGAGCAGCCCGAAAGGCCAAAAAATGAAGCTTCATCGCTGTAGAAATAGCGGGCGCATTATTGAGGCGGGCCGTATATGGTCTCGAACAGAGTCTTCGCTTCGGTGTCGCCCCGTATTACCGAAAGGGTTCCTTGGGTAAAGGCGCCCCACGCGTTGTCATCCAGCCGCGCGTCCAGCGGCATGGTGAGGTTTACCAAGCTTTCGCTGAGCTTACGGGCGCTTTGCACGAGCAGGGGATCCTGTTCTCCGGGCGAGATGCGAACCGATGGCATAGAAGCTGCGCCGCACATGCTTCTGACCGCACCGCGCGTGGTCAGGATATCGGCGAGCGCTGCCGCCGCCGGGCGGGTAGCTATGTTATCCCAGCCCTTGCGGGTGATATAATAGCCGGAGGTGAAGCCGCCGATAATCTGTCCCGCGCGTTTCGCTCCATCCGGTGTTGTGGGAAAATCAATGACCTCGGTGGAGCCTTCCAGTCCCTCATCCAACAGCCTTGCGGCAAGCCAAGAACCATCCACACGCATGGCTGCCTTCTTTTTTACAAAAAGCTCGGTTGCCTCGCTGTCGGTCAGGGTGTCGGCATTTGGTCCGAAGGCCCCCAGGCTGTAAAGCTCGGTCAAGCGCTCAAATGCGGCGTTCCAGGAGTCCGGCAGGCCGGTTTTTGCGGCGAGCTTTTTCTTATATTCACTGAGCCCGCCCTGAGAAAGGATTAAATGATCCACAAGGTAATGGGGTGTTTCGGAAAGAGAGGCGGCAATGGGAACGATTCCGGTGCCGGAAAAGGCGCTCACCGCCTCCACCAGCGTTTCCCAGCTATTAGGCTGCGCCAGCTCATATTTTTCAAACAAATCGGTGTTAAGAAACAAGCCTTCATAAAACCCGCGAACGGGTACGGCAAAAAAGGCCGGGCTGTCACGGTTTGCGCTCTCAAGCGAAAGGTCCAGCACATCCTTCGCATAGCTTGGGTATTGCTCTCGTATCTCCGAGATGGGCACCACCCCGTTTGTGTTTTCAAAGAAGGCGGCCTTGCCGGTGTAATAAAACAGCACGTCCGGCTCGCTGCCGGCGGCAAACATGGCGGCGAGGTCGTCGGGTGTTGTTTCGCTGTAGGCTTGTGAAAGGTCGGTTACCTTTACGTCAGGGTTTCGGGTGATAAAATCGCTGATGAGCGCACGGTACTCCGCCGCACCGGCAACATCCCCTCCAAAGAGGGTGAATACCGTCAGCTCACCGGAAAGCGCGGACTGAGAGGATGGTTCAACCGCCGAGCTGTTTTTCAAGCGGTTAAACAGCTCGCACGCCGTCAGAAAGAACGCACATGCGGTAATTGCCGCCAGCATAGCGGCACGCAGAGCGAGAAAGCGTCTGTTCCTCATTAATTTTACCCCGGGTTTTATTGGTAAAAACGTTTGACAAAGCCGTCCAGCGTTTTTGGTTATTTGTGCTATCTTTATAATTATAGCCGCCCCCTTCAATTTTTGCAACCAATTCTTGTTCAAATCCGCTGCAAAACCCTTTTTCGTCCGCATTTTCCCGTCATCTTTTGTGTTTTTGTGTCATTTCATACTATTTCGTTTTAAAAATTGTTCCACGCTGGGCAGCTATACTCAAGTAAAACCTTATACTATTATCCGATTAAAAAGTGTATAAAAATCAAGTCAAAAGCTTTAATTTATGGATTTTGACGCGGATTTTTATCAACACTTTTATCGGAGAATAGTATTAGAGCAGCAAATTAAGGCTAACAGACGCACAGAAGAGCGGCAGAAAAGGCTTCCCCCTTAGGGTAACCATCTCTGCCGCTCTTCTTTCGGAATTGTTATGAGAATATTGTTGTAAGTGGTTTTAAAATGCCGGCTGCGTTTATTCTAGCGTCTATGCTCGGGCAGTTAATGAGAATTTATGCGCGATAAGCACTGCTTACTTGCCGTAGTACGCCTTTTTGTAGATGCTCTCAATCTCGCTTACCAGCGGGTATCTCGGGTTAGCGGTGGTGCACTGGTCCTCGAAGGCGCGGTCGGAAAGCTGAGGCAAACCGGAAATAAAGGTCTTTTCATCCAACCCGTATTCCTTGAGGGTGGTGGGAATGCTCAGGGAAGCCGCCAGGTTTTTGACTGCCTTTACTAGGCTTTGTACACCCTCCTCGGTGGTGGCACAGGGCAGACCGAGGTATTTTGCAATCTCAGCATACTTCTCGTTGGCGATAAACTTTTCGTATTTCGGAAAGGTCGCGAACTTGGTGGGCAGCTGTGCGTTATATTCAATGACATAAGGCAGAAGGATGGCGTTTGCACGTCCGTGGGGGATGTGGTACTCGCCGCCCAGCTTATGTGCCATGGAGTGATTTAAACCAAGGAATGCATTGGTAAACGCCATACCCGCGATTGCGGATGCGTTATGCATCTTCTCCCGCGCCTCAAAGTCCTGTGCGCCGTTTGCGTAGGAACGGGGCAGATATTTAAACACCAGCTCAATCGCCTTCATGGCAAGCCCGTCGGTGTAGTCTGAGGCAAGCACCGAAACATAGGCCTCAATAGCGTGGGTGAGCACGTCCATACCGGTATCGGCTGTAATGGCCTTAGGCATGGTTACCACAAACTGCGGGTCAATAATCGCAACATCGGGGGTGAGCTCATAGTCTGCGAGGGGGTATTTGACGTTGCCGTTCTTCTTATCGGTAATAACCGAGAAGGCCGTAACCTCACTGCCCGTACCCGATGTGGTGGGAACAGCCACAAACTGGGTTTTGCTGCCGAGGCGGGGGTAGGAGAAGGTTCTCTTGCGAATATCAAGGAACTTCATGCGCAGACCGTCAAAGGAGGTCTCGGGGTGCTCGTAGAACAGCCACATGCCTTTGGCGGCATCAATGGCGGAGCCGCCTCCCAGCGCGATGATTACGTCGGGCTTAAAGTTCTTCATGGCCTCCACGCCGCGCTCAATGGTTTCTACCGACGGGTCTGGCTCCACATCGGAGTAGATTTCGCTGTGGCAATACTCCTGACGCTTTCTGAGGTAGTAAAGGAGCTTATCCACATAGCCAAGCTGCACCATGGTGGGGTCGGTTACAATAAACGCGCGGGAAATATCGGGCATCTTCTCCAGGTACTGTACCGCGTCGGATTGGAAGTAGATCTTGGGCGGAACCTTAAACCACTGCATATTAACCCTCCTCTTAGCAAGGCGCTTTCTGTTAATGAGGTTGACGGAGGATACGTTGGAGGTCGTGGAGTTTCTGCCAAAGGATCCGCAGCCCAGAGTCAGGGAGGGGGTGTTGGTGTTGTATATATCGCCGATGGCACCCTGAGAGGACGGGGAGTTGTTGATAACACGGCCTACCTTCATCATCTCGCCGTATTCGCGCACGGTTTTCTCATCGTTTGAGTGAATAACCGCCGAGTGGCCGAGACCGCCGAACTTGAGCATCTTTAGCGCCTTTTCAAAGCCGTCATCCTTGTTCTGCGCAATAAAGTAGGCGAGCACAGGGGAGAGCTTTTCTCTGGAGAGGGGGTACTCGGGACCGACATCCGCAAGCAAGGCAAGGAGAATCTTGGTGTTCTCGGGTACGGTTACACCGGCCTGCTTTGCAATCCAGGCGGCGGGCTTGCCCACCACGTCGGGATTAAGCGCCTGCTTCTGGGGATTGATGACATAATCGCTGACCTTTTTGGTCTCCGCTTCATCCAGGAAGTAGCAGCCATGCTTCTTCATGAACTCTTCGAAGGGCTTCGCAATCTCCTTATCCACAATAACCGCCTGCTCAGAAGCGCAGATCATGCCGTTATCAAAGGTTTTGGAGAGCATCAGGTCGGTGCAGGCGCGCTCCAGGTTAGCGGTTTTATCAATATAGCAGGGCACATTTCCGGGGCCTACGCCCAGAGCGGGTTTACCGGCGCTGTACGCCGAGCGCACCATGCCGGAGCCGCCGGTGGCGAGGATAAGCGAAACGCCCGGGTGATTCATAAGCTGTGTGGTCGCCTCAACAGAGGGAACCTCAATCCACTGCACGCAGTTCTTGGGAGCCCCCGCCTTGACAGCGGCGTCGCGGACGATTTTGGCCGCTTCCAAGGAGCATTTCTGCGCCGAGGGGTGGAAGGCGAAGACGATGGGGTTCCTGGTTTTTGCGCAGATCATCGCTTTAAACATGGTGGTAGAGGTGGGGTTTGTGGTGGGGGTAACGCCCGCAACGACGCCTACCGGCTCGGCAACCTCCACATAGCCCTCCATCTCGTTGTCCTCTACGATGCCGACGGTCTTCTGGTACTTGATGGAATGCCAGATGTATTCTGTAGCGAAGATGTTTTTAATAATCTTATCCTCGTAAACACCTCTGCCGGTTTCCTCAACCGCGAGCTTTGCCAGGAGCATATGGTTATCAAGGCCTGCGAGAGCCATCTCGTGAACAACGTTGTCCACCTGTTCCTGGTTTAGCTGCATATACTCCGCAAGCGCTTCCTGAGCGTTGTCCACCAGGCGGTCAATCATGGCGGCGATGTCGATCTCGGGTTTTTCTTTTTGTACGGCGGCCATATAAATTCCTCCTTATAAATATCGTATCGCATAGCGTGTTGTGTGGGTTACTGTTATTATGATATGTTAAATAATTAACAATGTCAATAGATTTTCGTTAATTTATTAACAGTCTTTTTGTAACATCATACTCAACAATCGGGTGCAATTTTGTGCAGGTTGCCAACACGGAATGAGCGCAGAATCATTGACAAAAAAGGGATAAGAGCCCACAATAAAGAGGGCGGCATGGGTCAGCCTGCAACGTGAGCGGTACGTTCGCTTTTTAGCATATGGAAAATGGGGGTGGGTACGCTGCGAAAGCTGGTAAGCAGCCACAAAAAGCTGCTGGTTGCGATTGGCATGACATTATTATCGTCAGTTTTGGTGTGGGCTAACCAAGCAAAATTCATCGAGTTTGGTTTTCCGCTGCTTTGGCTGAGGCTTTACCATTTGGGGCGTGAGGCGCCGGTGGCCGACTGCCTTGCTATGGGCAGATACAGCATAAGACTGGATTACTTGCTCATTAACATACTGCTCTTTTATCTCGCTATTCGCGTGGGACGATCTCTGCATAAAAAGGTAGTTGAGAAACGAAGCCGTTAAAAAGCAAGAATGATGCCTATGAAGCTTTACAAAAAAGAAAACATAATAAACCGCAGGGTCGGCAAACGTATAGGGTCGCACGGGGTTTTACGAAATACCATGGGCTTACTCCAAACGTTTTAGTTTTAAAGAGCCTCAAAGAAAAGCCGTGCTGCCGCGCGGCTTTTTAAGATAGCCTATTTCCCATATTGGAGGCGGTGCGTATAAAATTACCACAATAAGGCTTATTACTGGCCGCCTTCGTTGAAAATTTTTCAGTTTTGTGATAAACTACTGTTATGACGCGCTTGAACGAAGCGTTATTCCACCGACTGTCCGGCTGCCAAACGGTATCGATGGTCAGTGCGGGTAATATCCCTGTCAAAGGGGCTTAACGGGGGAGGGAGAAGCAAATTGACCGATGAAATCCTGGCTCGGCTTGGAATAAAGGTCACAAGGCAGCGCACGGCTATCCTTGAGGTTATAACACGGACGGACGTGCCGCTTTCCGCCGATGAAATCTATGCGCGCCTGCCCAAGGAGACGGATGTAAACTATTCTACGGTCTACCGCACCCTTGCCACCCTTGCGGAAAAAGGAGTTTTGGTAAAGGTTGGAGGGGTAGGAGGTAAGACCTTTTTTTTACTTAAAAACCATAGTCATAAGCATCATGTGCTATGCACCGGGTGCCAGCGGCTCATAGAAATCAGCGAGTGCCCCATAGAGGCGCTCAGCAGGCAGATATCGTCCGCCACAGGCTTTGTGATTACCGGCCACAGCCTGGAGCTTACCGGCATCTGTCCCGCCTGTGCCGAGCGGCTGATGAGCGACGAAAATAAATAAAGCACAGGCCGGATGCTGTGTTACGATAGAATCAGGGATTATTTTTGCAAGGAAAGGGGCGTACTGAACATGGTCATACAGCAGTCGGGAGAGGACTACCTGGAAACCATACTGATTCTTCATCAAAAGAGCGGGTATGTCCGCTCGGTGGATATTGCGAACGAGCTTGGGTACACCAAGCCCAGCATCAGCCGTGCCATGAGCATTTTGCGGGAAAACGGCTACATTACTATGGATGATAAAAACGGGCAGATACGATTAACGGATAAGGGCAAGGAAAAGGCGGAACGGGTATATGAACGCCATTGCCTGATTGCCCGGTACTTTACAGACATTCTGGGGGTAACCCGCGAGGTTGCGACCGACGACGCCTGCCGCATAGAGCATATCATCAGCGAAGAAAGCTTTGAGCGAATGAAGGCGCTGATACAAAGCCTTGACCAGTCCCGCGGATAAACGGGAGGTCAGGCATTATTTATAAGCTATACAGTTTATTAAACGCAAAGCCGGAAGGGTCAGCCCCTTCCGGCTTTGCGTTTGAGGTGTTACTTAACTGTGGGGTTCGTTTTTAACAGGGTAACTAATACTAAAAACATGAGAGCAGAGAGTATATTTTTGTGATATTTCCATATTTACTTCTTTTGCGAAGGGGTTACAAGCAAATAGCTAATTTTTATAGTCAATTATGTTTAATTTTTAATGTACCATTCCCGTTCAAATTCAGTTAATATATTAATGGATTTAACAAATTAGGCTATATAGTCCGACGAATTTTGGGCATTATGACACTCCCAAAGGTCTTGCCTGAAAACTAGCTAAACTGGGGGCATACAGCATGAAAACAATAACGGCGATACCTGCAGGAATTGTACAACACCCCGTACCGAAAAAGAAGCTGAGCCACGGCGTCAAACTGTTTATAATGATTGTGCCATTTTTGATATTGGTATTCATCTTCTCTTATTTTCCGCTTTATGGGTGGATCTACGCATTTTATGAGTACAAACCACCGCTTAGGCTTTCACAATGTCCCTTTGTAGGGTTTCAGTGGTTTGAAATGCTGTTTCGCACCCCCATGCAGGTGCAGCAAATTATGAAGGTCTTAACCAATACCTTTGCAATTAGCGGACTGAACATATTGGTTTCCTTTTTGCCGGTTGCATTCGCGATATTTTTAACTGAAATCAAGGTGAAATGGTTTAAAAGCATGGTGCAGACCCTGACTACAATTCCAAACTTCATTAGCTGGGTTTTGGTGTATTCGGTGGCGTTCTCCCTGTTTTCCAATTCAGGTATGGCAAACAGCGTGCTGCAATCTCTCGGGCTGATTGATATACCGATTAAATTCTTGGACAGCGACCAGCAAACCTGGTTGAAAATGGTTGCCTGGAGCACCTGGAAATACCTTGGCTGGAACGCGATTATGTACCTCGCTGCAATCTCGGGCATAGACCAGGAGCAGTATGAGGCGGCAAGGGTGGACGGTGCGGGGCGCTTTCGTCTGATGTGGCATATCACCTTGCCGGGGCTGATGCCAACTTTCTTTGTTCTGCTCATGCTTTCTATCGCAAACTTTTTAAATAACGGGCTTGACCAGTATTACGTTTTTCAAAACGCATTTAACCGCGATAAGATACAGGTTCTCGACCTTTATGTATACAACATTAGCCTAGGCGGTTCCAACGCCTACTCAATGGGAACAGCGATTAGTATGCTCAAAAGCTTGGTGAGCATTACCCTTTTGTTCTTCGCTAATCGGCTATCCAAGCTGGTGCGCGGCGAAACCATTGTGTAATACTAATCTCCTCAAAAAGTGTACAATGGCAGATAAAATCCGCGTGAAAACCTAAATCAAAGCTTTTCACTTGATTTTTATACACTTTTAATCGGATTAGTATAAGGTCATAAAGAAAGGGGAGCTGTTTTAAGTGTCTGCTGTAATACATAAAAAGACCATTAGAATTAAGAAAAGCGCCGGAGACCGGTTTTTTATGCTCTTAAATTATGTTATTTTTCTGGCTGTCACCCTTGTTTGCATCTATCCGTTTTATTACCTTATCATCAACACCATCAGCGCAAACGACCTGAGCGCCAACGGTGTGATCAATTTTTACCCTCAGAATATGCATATGAGGAATTATATTGACGTACTTAAGCTGCGCGGGCTCACGAATGCCGCCATGATTTCGGTGGCAAGAACCGCGGTGGGTACTGTGTTTACCGTTTTCGCCTCAGCGTTTCTGGGTTTTATGTTTACCCAGCAAAAGATGTGGGGCCGAAAGTTCTGGTACCGTTTTGTGGTGGTTACCATGTACTTTAACGCGGGACTTATTCCGGTGTTTATTACCTACATCACCATTGGTATGCGCAATACCTTTTGGGTGTATATCATTCCTATGATAGTCCAGCCGTTTTTTATCATACTCGCAAAAACCTATATTGAGTCCATCCCCGCTTCGCTCCAGGAGGCCGCGGAGATTGACGGCGCGGGTGTTTCCACCATTTTTATTAGAATCATCCTTCCCGTGTGCTCCCCCATACTTGCCACCATTGCAATCTTTGCGGGCGTAAACCAGTGGAACTCGTTTCAGGACGTACTCCTGTATGTTACGGAGGAAAAGCTGCAGCCCTTGCAGTTTATCCTTTACAAATACATCAATCAGGCAAATTCACTGGCACAGCTTATCCGAAACAGCCCGGGGCTTAGTATGTCGGATATTGCAAGCCTTGCCACCCGGCAAAACCCCACCTCGGTCCGCATGACGGTTTCAGTTATTGTGGTATTCCCCATCCTGTTTATCTATCCGTTCTTCCAGCGGTATTTTGTCAAGGGCGTCATGATCGGTTCCGTAAAGGGATAGTGTAAAGCGGTTTCGCGCTGCTGATTAACAATCTATAAATAGGTATTCTATTAGCCACGCTGTTCGGGGGCGATGCTCCTGCAATATAAATGTAACTTAAGGAGGAATATTGAAATGAGGAAAACTTGGGTAAAGCTTTTTTCATGCATCCTTGCGGCTTTGATGCTTGCATCACTGGCAGCCGGTTGCGCAAATACCCCTGCGACCACATCCTCTGGTTCCAATTCTGCGCCCGTATCCAGCGCAGAGGCCACAAAAGAGTTTTTAACGGTTGATATGTTTAACTCGCAGGCAAACTATCAGGGTATTCAAACCGGATGGTTTGGCAAGGTAGTCCAGGACAAATTCAATATGGAGCTTAATCTCATCGCCCCCAACGTAGCAGGCGGCGGCGATACCCTGTTCCAAACAAGATCGGCCGCCGGTGAGCTTGGCGATATTATTATGATCGGCTCCGAGAACGGCAGACTGGCCGACTGTGTGAAGGCCGGATTGATGTACGATATCACCGACCTGGTAGCCAAGAAGAAAAACCTTACGGATTACCAGATTGCCATTGACAACATAAAGTCGTTAATCGGCTCCGACCGCGTGTATGCGATACCCTCTCAGGTATCCACCAATTCTCCCCTTACCCCTTCTGAGGGTCTTGACCTTACATATGGACCGTATGTGCGCTGGGACTACTATAAGGAGCTAGGCTACCCCGCGCTGAGTACGCTCGAGGACCTTCTTCCCGTGTTAAAGCAGATGCAGGATGCACACCCTACCAGCGACACTGGCAAGAAAACCTATGCGCTGTCTTTGTTTAAGGACTGGGACGGCAACATGATGTGTCTTGCAAAGCAGCCAGCCTGCTTCTACGGCGTGGATGAGCAGTACTTTACGCTGCTTGCGCCGGACGGCACAACCCAGGCTATTATTGACGAAGATTCGCTTTATGTCAGAGCGCTTAAATTCTACTTCCAGGCAAATCAGCTTGGTCTGATGGACCCCGATTCCACCACCCAAAACTACGACACCCTTTACACCAAGTATCAGGATGGCGCGGTACTCTTCTCACCGTGGCCGTGGCTTGGTCAGGCGGCTTATAATACCGTAGACAACAAGGCGGCCGGCAAGGGCTTTATGATGGCACCCGTACAAGACCTTGAAATCTTTTCCTACGGCTGCAACCCCCTTGGCAACAAGTATGTCATTGGTGTGGGCAGCAAGGCCGAAGACCCCGAAAGAATGGTGGACTTCATTGACTGGATGTATTCCCCCGAAGGCCTGATGTACTCCTGCGCACAGGTTAACAGCACCTGCGGACCGGAAAACCTCACTTGGGAGAAGGGCACAGACGGCAGGCCTGTTCTCACCGAATTTGGCAAAAAGGTATTCTCCGGTGATACCGAGGCCCTAATGCCCGATGGGTGGGGCGGCGGCACCTATAAGGACGGTATGTCTCAGCTGAACTACATGGCGGTTTCCACCATGGATATCAACCCCTTAAACGGCGCTCCCTACAACTACACCATGTGGGAAACCTACCTTGAGGCGAACGTTACCCCGCTTGATACCGACTGGCAGGCTGCCATGAAGGCAAAGACCACAATCGATTATTTAAAACAGCATGACGGATATGTGGTGGCGGCAGGCAACGGCTACATCGCCCCAACCATCCCCGCCGATGTTGACGCAATTCGCGTACAGTGTAAGGATATCATCATCGCCGAATCCTGGAAGATGGTATTTGCCAAAAATCAGGCGGAGTTTGACAGCCTTCTTAAGGGAATGCAGGATACCGTCAAGGGTCTTGGCATCGACACTGTTCTAAACTATGAAAAAACCGTAACCGACGCGATGACCGCAGCCCGTAAAGAGGCCGTAGCAAACGCGAAATAGCCTTAATTTCGAATAATAGAATACAAGCGCAAAGGATGTCAGCCGACAATTGCCGGTTGGCATCCTTTGCTGCATGTTAAAGCGCGTTTTCTACACCTAATCGATAAAATACGCAGGGTTATAAAAGCGGGAATCCACATTGACAAGGTCGCTGTAATACACAAAGCAGTCGGGGGAATTTTGAGCAAGCTTGAGGGTTTGCGTGTCGGTTAAAATCAGGCTGTGATTAAAGCTGTCGTCTGTCTGGCGAAAGCGTCCGGTGCGAACCTGAATTACTCCGCCAAGTTCGAGGGCGCGAATGCCATCTACAGCCGTGCCGTGCATTCCGGTTGACGCGGAGCCCTTCTTTTCAATGGCATAATCCCAGAAATAGCCCACATTCTCCCATGCGGGTGAGCCGCCGCCGCTACCCCCAAACCAGTCGTCGGTCATGGGCGCACCTAAAGAAATTTTAGCAAGATCCCCGCTGCCAAAGCCAAACCATACGCATTGGGAAATAAAGTTGGCACAATTGCCCATCCAGTCGCCAATATCGTAAAACACGGGGTTGGTTTTTTCGGTGTACGCCTCGGCATATGCGGCGGCACGCGCCCCGTCAAACACATAGGCGCCTTTCGCAGCGGCAGGTGGCTTATCCGTGCTTACGCGAGCAAATTCCTCTTGAAGGTCGGCAAGCAGCTGCTCCTCGTCGGGCAGCTCCAGGTTGCCGCTGCGAAACCGCCGCACCGAACCCGGGAAATAATGAAAGGTAATCTTCCACATGCCGTCTACCTGCTGGAGTCTCATGGTATGCTGCGCGTTCATCGCCATCAAGGGCGGATATGCGTTACCCTTCTCACCGGTTATGGTAAAGTGCAGCACCATCTGATTGTCGTCGTCCAGCCCGCGATTGCGCCAAAACTCCATACGCCCATCCTCCGGGGTTTGCTCAAAGGTAATGGTATAGGGAAACTGGCGGGTTTCCACATAGCACAGGTCGTTCTCCGCAATCAGGCGCCGGCGCATTGTCAATGCTTGCAGCCAAACCAGCGCGTTGCGGTTGCGCGACTCCCCGGAATCCACCAGTGTGCTGATATCAACATAGCGCATATTGGTGTAAATATCGTATTGCAGGCGAAAGAACTCCGCCACCGTTTCCTGCGGGGTGAGATAATGGTCGGGAATATATACGGTACCCCCTTGAGCAAGGGCGGGGGCTTCCTCCGGCTTATCGTCGGTTATTTTCTCCGACGCAGTCGCCGCCGGCTGCGACACTGCGGGAATCTCTGCCTCAGGGGGTGTGCGGCGTTCTCCGCTGCCGCATCCGGTAAGCAGGAGTGTCGCGCACAACAGGCAGGGGAACAGTTGCTTCGTCATAGTGAAACCATCCTTTCTAATGGCGAATATCATGCTGCGTTTTTGTGCAACCACTAACACAATTATGTTCCAATCAGTATAGCATATTCCCTTAAAAAGCTCTACACGGGAGGAAGACCTTCAAAAACAAACTCGGGCATGAGGCGAAGTATGTCTTGACGCATGATAAGCAAAATGAAATCATTAATTATCATAATAACGCTGATAAAAAATGATAAAAACTGTTTTAATGTAATAAGATACCCTAAAATACCCTATAAAAAACGTTTTTTCGCCTTCCAATCTATACAAAACCCGACGCTCAAAATGTGCTATATCACAATTGATTTTTCGTCAGCCTTCGGGTACAATAAAATTGCTAAAAGATAGTAGGAAGCTAGGTGCAATTTTTACAGTTTCACCTTGGTTTTTCAGTGTGGCTTAAGAATACAGGGCTTTTTCAGGGGTTTTTAGCAGGAAAGATTACCATGCTTTTACTTTGCATCTAAAGGCGCTATGCAACAATAATACCGCTTCTACGCTCCTTTGGCTCTTGCTTGAAACCGTAATTTAGCGTCTATTCTTCTGTATTCCTGCTCATACGTTCCCAGCTTCCCCCTGCGGCAGGGGGAAACGAGTTACCCTGCCGTTAGCCGCACAGTGTTTGATACTTACTCCTCAAACACGGAAAGGAAAGGTCGACAGTATGGTCAAAAGGTCTTTGATAGCTAAAATGCTGCTGCTCATTTTCCTCCCAACGTTATTTATGCTAACTCTTTGTGGTGCAGTGGTTACTTTTCTTGCGATGGATTCTGTGGAGGATACCGTCAAAAGCAACATTGCCGCCCAAAACAGGCTCATCGCAACGCAGCTCTCCTCCACCAACAACCAGCTCACCTCCTTTGATTGGATAAAGGAAAGCGGCTATACCGAAATCAATCACTTTGTGGTGTATGATTCGTTCAACACCATTTTGTTCTCATCCGATGAAGCGGACACCGGCAAGCAAATCGGCGATTTGTTTAAGGATGCTAGCGCCCTCACCTCCCTGACTCAAAACGCGGGAGTGCCGGAGATGAGCGTGGTAAAGGGCAATCCATCCATTTGTGTGATTAACCCGATTGACGGAGCCAACGCCAGCTTTATGACACTGGTACCTCTCGTACATATCAGCGAAAAATCGGGCTCACTTTCCCGCACTCTGATTCTTGTGTTCGCGGGGATTCTTGCCCTCACCTTTGTTGTGATTATGATCTCCACGCGGCTCATTATCAAGCCAATCAACAAGCTGAAGGATGCTTCCCTGCAAATTGCGGAAGGCAACTTCTTTGTGACGGTGGATGTCCGTTCCAAGGATGAAATCGGCCAGCTGGCTGCGGCAATTAAACGGATTGTACAGCGGCTTAGCAACTATGTGCTGTATATTGATGAAATTACCGAGGTGCTTACCTCCGTATCGGCGGGTGACCTCACCTACTCGCTGCGCAACGATTACATCGGCGAGTTTGCCAGCATTAAGGATGCGCTGCTAAAGATATCCGATTCGCTCAACAAGACCATGTCGGGTATCAACAACGCCGCCGAGCAGGTCTCCAGCGGCAGCATCCAGGTTTCGGGCGCGTCTCAGGCGCTTTCGCAGGGCTCGACGCAGCAGGCAAGCGCCATTGAGGAGCTTTCAAGCACCATCCGTGATGTAAACCGCAAGGTGAAGCTGAACGCGGAAAGCGCAAAGGACGCAAACTCCCTTTCGCACCAGACGGTTGAGAATGTGGAGCGGTGCAGCGAGCTGATGCGCAGCATGCTGGAATCCATGGAGAAAATCAATGACGCGTCCTCCAATATCAAGAAGATTATTAAGGTCATTGATGATATCTCCTTCCAAACCAACATTCTTGCCCTTAACGCCGCGGTCGAGGCGGCGCGGGCGGGCGCGGCGGGCAAGGGCTTTGCGGTAGTCGCCGACGAGGTACGCAACCTTGCCACCAAGAGCGCGCAGGCCGCGAAAAACACCACCGAGCTGATTGAGTCCTCCCTCAAGGCAGTGGAGGATGGCGTGGGTCTTGCGGAAAGAACCGCCTCGGCACTGGAGCAGATTGTGCAGGACGCCAACGATTCCAGTAAGCTGATTGGCGACATTACAATTGCCACCAACGACCAGGCCACCGCCGTAATGCAGATTACCCAGGGCGTGGAGCAGATTTCCTCTGTTGTGGAAACAAACTCCGCCACCGCGCAGCAGACCGCCGCCGCCAGCGAGGAGCTTTCCTCTCAGGCCGACGTGCTCAAGCGCATGACCAGCCATTTTAAGCTCAAGGGCGAGGATGAAGAAACCGAGGAGCACGCGGATTTCTGCACGGTCTAGCCGCACCAGCTTATACTAATCTCCTCAAAAAGAGTCGGTAAAAATCCGCGTGAAAACCCATAAATTAAAGCTTTTCACTTGATTTTTATACTCTTTTAAGTCGGATATTAGTTTTAAAGAGATAAAACAAGCTTTGGCAACAGAGATGTTACCAAAGCTTGTTTCATTATACTATACCGAGCACTATGCACACATGGTAAAAGCCTTACTGCTCCTCAAAGGAATCCTTGCCTACACCGCAAACGGGGCATACAAAATCATCGGGAACATCCGCCCACTTGGTGCCGGGAGCAACGCCGACATCGGGCGCGCCGGACGCTTCGTCATAGGTGTAGCCGCAAACAGAACATACATATTTGGCCATAGGTCAAAACCATCCTTTCATTTTGTGTCCTTTTATGATAGCGGATAAGCGCGCCCGAAGTCTGTGACCGTATCACAAATCCCGCCTGGCACCTTATCGAGCCAACTGTATTAAGTATATCCGACCGGCGGGAATATTACAACAGCCTTTTCAGATATTGTCCGGTGTAGGATTCCTTGCAGGCCGCCACCTCCTCCGGCGTACCGGCTACTAACAGCCTGCCGCCGTTGTCGCCGCCCTCCGGACCAAGGTCAATGAGATAGTCCGCGGTTTTAATTACATCAAGGTTATGCTCAATCACCACCACCGTGTTGCCCGACTCCACCAAAAGCTGCAGCATTTCAATGAGCTTATGCACATCGGCGGTGTGCAGTCCTGTGGTAGGCTCGTCAAGGATGTAGATGGTCTTGCCGGTGGGGCGCTTCGCAAGCTCGGTGGCAAGCTTTACCCGCTGGGCCTCACCGCCCGAAAGGGTAGTGGCGGGCTGCCCGATCTTGACGTAACCAAGACCCACGCTTTGCAAAATTTCCAGCTTGCGCGATACCCGGGGGATATTCGCAAAGAACTCCACGCCTTCATCCACCGTCATCTCCAGCACATCGTAGATGCTTTTGCCCTTAAACTTCACCTCAAGTGTTTCGCGGTTATATCGCTTGCCCTTGCAAACCTCGCAGGGAACATAGATGTCGGGTAAAAAGTGCATCTCAATCTTTAAAATGCCGTCGCCCTCGCAGGCCTCGCAGCGACCGCCCTTTACGTTAAAGGAGAAGCGGCTGGCCTCGTAGCCGCGAATCTTCGCGTCATTTGTGGCGGCGAACACATTGCGGATGTCGGTAAACACCCCGGTATAGGTTGCCGGGTTGGAGCGCGGGGTGCGCCCAATGGGGGACTGGTCGATGTCAATGACCTTATCCAGGTTCTCAATACCGAGAATTTCGTCGTGGACACCCACCTTGATATGGCTGCCGCCCAGCTCGGATGTGAGCTTCTTATATAGAATCTCGTTGACAAGGGAGCTTTTACCCGAACCGGATACGCCGGTAACACAGGTAAAGGTGCCAAGGGGGAATTTCACCGTGACGTTCTTCAGGTTGTTGTGCTTTGCCCCCTTAATGGTAAGAAAGCTGCCGTTGCCCTTGCGGCGGGTCTCCGGAATTTCTATTTTTTTGCGTCCGCTCAGGTATTGGCCGGTAATTGAATGCTCGCAATCCTTAATCTCGTCAATGGTGCCGGCACATACCACCTGGCCGCCATGCACCCCCGCCGCGGGGCCGATATCCACGATGTAATCGGCGGCATACATGGTGTCCTCATCATGCTCCACCACAATAAGCGTATTGCCAAGGTCACGCAGGCGCTTGAGGGTGCCAATGAGCTTGTCGTTGTCGCGCTGATGCAGGCCGATGCTGGGCTCGTCAAGGATATACAGCACCCCCATGAGGGAGGAGCCGATTTGAGTCGCCAGCCGGATGCGCTGGCTCTCGCCGCCCGATAGGGTACCGGCCGAACGGGAAAGCGTCAGGTATTCGAGCCCCACGCTCAGCAAAAAGCCAAGGCGTTCGCGAATCTCCTTGAGTATCTGCGCGGCAATCATCTCCTCGCGTCCGCTGAGGGAGAGGGAGCAAATAAACTCCAGAGCCTTTGTGACCGACAGCCGGGTAAACTTGCTAATGTTCTGCCCGCCAACCGTCACCGCAAGGTATTCCGGCTTCAGGCGGTCGCCGTGACAGTCGGGGCAGACCACCGACGACATATAGGAGGAAAGCTCGTCCTTCATAAAGGAGCTTTGTGTTTCACGAAAGCGCCGCTCAAGGTTGTTAATAACCCCTTCAAACGGTGCGCGGTAGGTACCCTCGCCGTACTCATTTTTACGGGTAATCTCAATGGCTTCGCCGTTTGTTCCGTATAGTATCTTTTCTATGTGCGAGGGAGAAAGCTTTGAGACCGGCTCGTCAAGCGAAAAACCGTAGTGCTTTGCAAGCCCGTCGTAATACATCTGGGCAATGGTGCCGCCGTCCCCGTAATACCAGCCGCTGGCTCTGATGGCCCCCTCGCGGATGGAGAGCCGTTTGTTGGGGAGGACAAGATCGGGATCCACCTTTAAAAAGGTGCCGAGCCCCGTGCATTTTTCACACGCACCCAGGGGGTTATTAAAGGAAAACATGCGAGGGGCAAGCTCGTCTATGCTAATCTCATGCTCCGGGCAGGAATAGTTTTGCGAGAATAAAATCTCATCCCCGTCGATGACGTCAATTACCGCAAGCCCGCCTGTGAGACCGAGGGCGGTTTCCAGCGAGTCGGAGAGGCGGGACCGGATATCCTCCCGCACAACAAGACGATCCACCACAATCTCGATGTTGTGCTTTTTGTTCTTTTCAAGCTTAATCTGCTCCGAAAGGTCGTAAATGATACCGTCGGCGCGCACACGCACAAAGCCCGAGCGCTTTGCGGCCTCAAACTCCTTCTGATGCTCGCCCTTGCGTCCCCGCACCACGGGGGCAAGGACCTGAAGCTTGGTTTCATCCGGCAAACCCATTACCCGGTCCACCATCTGATCTACCGTCTGCTGAGAAATCTCCCGTCCGCACACCGGACAATGGGGATGCCCGATGCGGGCGTACAAAAGACGCAGGTAATCGTAGATTTCCGTCACCGTACCCACTGTGGAGCGCGGGTTCCTGCTGGTGGTTTTCTGGTCAATGGAGATGGCGGGCGAAAGCCCCTCGATGGAGTCCACATCGGGCTTCTCCATCTGCCCTAAGAATTGCCGCGCATAGGACGACAGGCTCTCCACATACCTGCGCTGACCGTCGGCGTAAATGGTGTCGAACGCAAGGGAGCTTTTGCCCGAGCCGGAAAGTCCCGTGAAAACCACCAGCTTATCGCGTGGAATCTCAAGGTCAACATTCTTGAGGTTATGCTCTCTGGCGCCCTTAATGATAATTTTATCCTTTGACAATGGGTTCTCCTCCAAAACTGTTAAACGTTTGTTCTTAATTTTTGAAGAATTCGGATTTCTCCGAACTCCTCATGTTTCTTCCAAGCCGCTCTTAGGGGGCGTTTACTGACTGGGCTTTTCGTTTTTAAGCTTGTTTATCTTATCTCTCAGGTAGGCGGCATGTTCAAACTCCAAAAGCTTAGCCGCCGCCTTCATCTCGCGGGTAAACTGGTCAATCAGCTTTGCCTTTTCGTGGGCGCCGATCTTTTTGTCAAACGCCTTATCAATGCTCTCCCGCGCGGATATCTCAAGAAGGTCTCTTACACCCTTTTTAATGGTGGTGGGAGTAATGCCGTGCTCCTCGTTATACCGCATCTGGATGGCGCGTCTGCGGGCTGTTTCGTGTATGGCGCGTTCCATGGAGCCTGTGACGGTATCGGCATACATAATAACCCGCCCTTCGGAGTTTCGCGCCGCGCGCCCGATGGTTTGAATCAGTGAGGTTTCGCTGCGCAAAAAGCCCTCTTTATCCGCGTCCAGAATGGCAACCAGCGACACCTCGGGGATATCAAGACCCTCACGCAAAAGGTTAATGCCCACCAGCACATCAAACTCACCCAGCCGCAGGTCTCGGATAATCTCCATTCGCTCAATGGTATCAATACCGTGGTGCATATAGCGCACCTTGCACCCCGCGTTTTCCAAAAAGGCGGTCAAATCCTCCGCCATCCGTTTGGTCAGGGTAGTAACCAGCACGCGCTCGCCCTTTTCGGTGCGAAGGTTGATTTCGGATAACAGGTCGTCAATCTGCCCCTCCACCGGTCGAACATCGATTTCGGGGTCAAGCAGCCCCGTGGGGCGGATGACCTGCTCCACAATCTGGGCGCTTCGGTCGCGCTCCAGCTGGCCGGGGGTGGCAGATACGAACACCACCTGATCAAACTTATCGTAAAACTCCTCAAAGTTTAGCGGGCGGTTATCCAGTGCCGAAGGAAGCCGAAAGCCGAAGTTAACCAGCGTCTCCTTGCGGGCGCGGTCGCCGGCGGACATGCCGCGCACCTGCGGCAGCGTAACGTGGGATTCATCCACAAAAAGCAGAAAATCCTTCGGGAAATAGTCAAGCAGCGTAAAGGGGATACTGCCGGGCTCGCGGCCGGAAAGTACGCGGGAATAGTTCTCTATACCGCTGCAAAAGCCGACCTCGCGAAGCATTTCAATATCGTAGTTGGTTCGCTGCTCAATGCGCTGTGCCTCCAGCAGCTTCTCATTCTCGCGAAAATAGTTCAGCCGCCCGTATAGCTCGTCCTGCAGGACCGTAATGGCCTTTTCCATCTTTTCGCGGGATACGAGAAAGTGAGACGCGGGGTATATGACCGCATGGCTGAGTACCGCCTTAATCTCCCCCGTAAGGGGCAGCATCTCGCAAATGCGCTCGATTTCGTCACCAAAAAACTCAAAGCGCAGGGCAAGGTCACTGGAATAGGCGGGAAAAACCTCCACCACATCACCGCGTACGCGGAACCGATTGCGTTCAAAGGCAATATCGTTGCGCTCGTATTGCAGCTCCACAAGCTTTGCAATAAACTCGTCGCGGTTTTTCCTCATACCCGGACGCGCCGAGATGACCATGCTGCGGTAATCAATCGGGTCGCCCAGGGTATAGATACAGGACACACTTGCCACGATAATGACATCCCTCCGCTCGGAGAGGGAGGCGGTGGCGGAATGGCGCAGCTTTTCGATCTCGGCGTTGATGGCGCTGTCCTTTTCGATGTAGGTGTCGGTGCTGGGGATGTATGCCTCCGGCTGGTAGTAATCATAGTAGCTTACAAAGTACTCCACCGCGTTTTCGGGAAAGAATTCCTTAAACTCACTGCACAGCTGAGCCGCCAGCGTCTTATTATGTGCAAGCACCAGCGCCGGGCGATTGAGCTGTGCGATGATGTTTGCCATAGTAAAGGTCTTGCCCGAGCCGGTTACACCAAGCAGGGTTTGCTCGCGAAGCCCCTGCTTGGCACCGTGTACCAGCGAACGGATTGCCTCAGGCTGGTCGCCGGTGGGCTGATATTCGGATTTAAGTTTAAATTGATCCATATCAAGGGCCTCCCATGATGGTAGCAATATTTCCTCACCCGGCGTAATCTGCACGGCTGCTATTGAGTGTCATCCCGCTCCGGCAGGTCGTCCTCGTTTTCCCACATAAAGTTTGGCTGGGCAAACGCCTCCTGCAGCTGCCGGTCGGACAGCAGGTAGGAGGAATCGCGCAGGGAGACCCAATCATTATCCGCGACAATAATATGGTCTACCAGCGTAACGCCCACCAGCGACAGCGCCCTTTGAATCTTAGCGGTGGTGGTCAAATCCTCTCTGGATGGGAGCGCAAGGCCGCTGGGGTGGTTGTGTGAAAGAATGACCGACGTGGCGTTGCTCCGCACCGCAGTCTCAACAATGCGGCGAACCGAAACCTGTGTGGCGTTAACCGTGCCCTCCATCACCTCGGTGCAGGAAAGTACCTTGCCCTTTGCGTCAAGGCACACCAGCAGCACCAGCTCGTTGCATACCCCAATATACTTGGGCACCAGATATTCCCCCACCTTTTCGGGGTCGTCAAGCACTACGCCCGTTTTCAGGCGGTCGTTGTAATAGGCACGCGCCACCTGCGCGTACAGGCGCAGATACAGTGCGGCGCTTTCCCCCATACCCTTGACGGTGGCAAGCTCGTCCACCGGCGCGTCCAGCACCGCCGAAAAGGAGCCGAACCGCTCCATAAGCCGGTGTGCCGTTTCATTGGTATCCCGCCGGGGCAGGGCGTAAAATAGCAAAAGCTCCAGGATGTTGTGGTCAGAAAACGAGGATAGCCCGTTTTCCAAAAAGCGCCGTTTCATCCGCTCGCGATGCCCTTCGTGTATCTCCGCCACAGCGCCTCACCGCCTATCCGTTGGTAACATTCGCGTTTTATTTTGTTGGCAGCTTTCTGCTGCCGGGCTTTACTGGAGGCAGCTTACCCTCTTTGCACAAGGGGCAATCCGCGGCGTCCCAGGACTGTACCTTTGAGGAATAGACCGCGCGGTAAGGCACGCCAAAATTGATCTCCCCGCCGGTGCGGTCAACAATCGAGCCGATGCCCACGACAATACCGCCCGCCGCCTCGACCAGCTCCTTAACCTCTACCACCGAGCCGCCGGTGGTCACCACGTCCTCAACCAAAAGGCAGCGCAAGCCGGGAGTAACCTCGAAGCCGCGCCGGAGCACCATTTTGCCCTCCTCCCGCTCGGCAAAGAAATTTTCGCACCCAAGCGTGCGGCTGACCTCGTAGGCCATCTGCACCGCGCCCATGGCGGGACCAATCACCACATCAACCTTATCTTCTTTAAACTGCTCGGCAAGCGCCGCGCACAGCTCCTCGCTGTACAGCGTGTTGCGGAATATCTTCGCGCATTGCAGGTAGCGGTCGGAATGCCTGCCTGAGGTGAGCAGAAAATGCCCCTCCAGCAATACCCCCGCCTTTTTTAAAACATCCTCGACGCGTTCTCTTGTTAACATAGCCGCTCCCATCCGCCGGACAAATCCGGTCTTTTTCCCTGTTCACGCTTTTCACAAGCGTTAAGGCCATTTATTCGCCTTTTCCAGTTAGAACATACTTTTATCATTATATATCAAAAACATATGTTTGTATAGTCTCAACTTAAAAATAATTGACCGATTTCTCACAGGCAGATATAATAAGTTTTGGAGTATACGACGATAATGAAACGACTTGAAAGAAAAAGGTTGATTGAATTCCCGTTATAACCATATTTCAAAGCGTTTCACCCTATTTTATTTTCTTTTTCATCAGATAATGGTATGAAGTATGCAAACGGCGTTCAGTGCCATCGCACCTGAATGCCGGAAAGGACACGGCGGTTTGTATGAGAAGCTTTACCGTGGGAAAAAACGACGCAGGACAGCGGCTGGATAAGTTTTTGTGCAAGGCGGTGCCACGCCTGCCCCCGTCGCTTATGCACAAGTATTTGCGCTTAAAGCGCATTAAGCTCAACCGTTCGCGGTGTGAGAACGCCACGCGCTTGCAGGAGGGCGACCTGCTGGAGCTTTATATCGGCGACGAGTTTTTTAGCGAGGCGCAGGACGAACAAGCGTTTTTGCTTGCTCCCCGGGAGCTGAACATCCTGTATGAGGATGAGAACCTGCTGCTCCTCGATAAGCCCGCAGGGCTAATTGTACATGAGGATGAGCATGAGGCTGTGGATACCCTAATAAATCGGGTCCAGCGCTATCTCCGCGACACGGGGGAGTATGATCCCCACCGTGAGAGCTCCTTTGCCCCCGCCCTTTGCAACCGCATTGACCGTAACACCGGCGGCATTGTCATTGCCGCAAAAAATGCTGAGGCGCTGCGCATTTTAAACGAAAAAATAAAGGCGAGAGAGCTGAAAAAGCTTTACCTTTGCATTGTGCATGGCATGCCGACGCCCCGTGAGGCCACCGCAACCGCCTACCTGAAAAAGGATGCCGACCAAAACCGGGTGACGGTGCGCGGCACCCCCTTTGCAGACGCAAAAACCATAGAGACACACTACCGCGTGCTTGCCTCCCAAAACGGGCAGTCCCTGCTGGAGGTAGAGCTTCTCACCGGACGCACCCACCAAATACGCGCCCACCTTGCTTTTCTGGGGCACCCACTTGCGGGTGATACCAAATACGGTACCAACGCCCGGAACAAAGGCACCGGCTACCGCTTTCAGGCGCTCTACGCCTATAAGCTGCAATTTTGCTTTAAACAGGAAGCGGGACTGCTTAACTATTTAAACGGCAAAGGGTTTGAGGTGAAGGACGTTTGGTTTGCAAGGGAGTTTGGGGGGCAGCAAGGGAAGTAGCTGCGCACGGTAGGGGGAGTATAGCTTATTGGAGTCTTGTAAAAGCAGTTTTATAGACCTCGTGATTTCGTCGGCTTCAGTAATCATCATCAAAATGCATGAATTATATCACAGCTCCTTGTTTGTAAAGATGCCCACTGAGATCAAATAAGAAGCGACGACACATGCAATAACGGCAAAGGGCGAGAGGGTGACAAGCAGCGTGACCAACTGCTCGGAAGGCTGTGCCGAAATATTTCCGCCTGTGAAAAACATGATCAGAACTGACGGAAGCACCACCACTCCCACCATGATCAGCCTTGCCTTTTCCACCCCGAACTTGTAGATAAACGGAATAAGGATGCTGATGACAACCAGCCCCGTACCAAACACGGCAAGCTCTCCTACTGCAAGCTCGCCTGTAACAGGCTGCCCCTTGTACAGCAGAAAGCCCACAAACAGCAGTGTGGATAAAATTGAACCCGTGAGCAAGAACACCCCTGAAACAAGATATTTTGACAGTACGACCTCCGACCGCGTCACGGGCATGGTCATGGAATATGGGTCCCATTTCGCGACCTGATCGTAGGCAAAGGAGGTGATGGTCATCATCATAAAAAACGTCGCAATCATAAACAGCATATAGGTATTATCGTCCGAGGAAAAGCTAAAAACAGCAAATACCAAAACGAGCAGTGCCATGGTTTTTAGGTAACGCTTGCAAACCAGTATATCCTTTCGCATAAGCCCAAGCATTATTTCTCCCCCTTTGCGTAATACAGCATAATATCCTCAAGCGTCGCCGCATCCAGCGCAAGCTGGGGATAGCGGCGGGCAAGCTCTTTTTTGTTGCTTGTAAGCGCCTCGCAGCCAAAGCTGTTTTTGCGGACACCGACAATCATGGATTTATCCATCCGGTCGTAGTCCGACGCGCCGCATTTGACCACGGCGTGTTCCTCAAGAATCCGATCCTTTGCGCCGGCGAGCGCCACACGTCCCTTGTGCAGGAAGGTCACATAATCCGCTACCTTCTCAAGATCGCTTGTAATGTGGGATGACATGAGAATACCGTTTTCCTCATCCTGAATAAACGCAAAAAATTCATCCAAAATCTCGGCGCGAACCACGGGGTCGAGCCCGCTTGTCGCCTCGTCTAGGATTAGCAGGCGCGGGTGGTGCGCAAGCGCCGCGGCAATGGAGAGCTTCATCTTCATCCCCCGCGAGTATTCCTTTACCACCTTTTTCTCCGGCAGCGAAAACTGATCAAGATAGCGCCGAAACAGGGGGGCATCCCACCTTTTCGTGTATACCCCGTTTAGGATGCCGGATATTTCACGGGCATTGAGCGTATCGTGAAAGCAGCTCTCATCCAGCACTACGCCAATGTGTTCCTTTACAAGCTTTTCATCCTTACTGTTGTCCTGACCAAACAGCGTAATTTTACCCGAGTCACGCCGGATGAGGTTGAGAATGAGCTTAATGGTGGTGGTTTTGCCCGCGCCGTTTTCTCCAATCAGGCCCATTATCGAGCCTTTGGGCAGCGCAAGGTTAATATCCCGCAGCTGAAAATCGCGGTAGCCCTTATTGAGCGACGCAATCTCCAGAATATTTGATGCACTAAACGCATATTCCATACTTGTAACCGTTCCTTCCCTACTATTTGTAATGCTTACAGTTATATCTCCTCTTTGTAAATGCGGCGAACAATGTCTTGGAGCTCCTCGAGAGTTACGCCCGCAAGCCTTGCGGCGGTAGCAGCTTTGCTTAAGTGAGCCTCAACCGTCTTAAGCTGCTCCTCGCGCAATACATCGGGGTTCGCCCCTGTTACAAAGCTACCCTTGCCGGTAATGGAGGCGATAAAGCCCTCCCGCTCCAGCTCCTCATACGCTCGCTTGGTGGTTATTACGCTAATGCGCAGCTCCTTGGCAAGCAGTCGCATAGAGGGCAGCATATCCCCTTCCTTGAGCGTTTTGCCGATAATCATTGCCTTAATCTGCGTGACTATCTGCTCATAGATTGGGGTTTCGCCAGAATTTATGATGACGATATCCACCCCAATGACCATCCCCTTTCGGTACGAATGAAGCAATTATTGTATATATATTATATATACAATATATCAGTTGTATTCATCCCTGTCAAGGGATTATTTGCAAAGTACACCGCAAAAAAAGAACCTCACAAGGCACCTGCGTAAGCGTCTGCTTCTCCGCTTCGCGCAAGCTTGTGAGATTCTTTTTGAAAGACAATGTGCCAACATCCTTTTGGCTTTAGTGAAGAACAGTATTAGCCACCGGCCTGCACCAAACAATCAGCCGTTTTGTGGGGGAAAGCACGGGGGTACAGGTCACAAGGGTGAGCAGCTCCTTCTCCTGTTCCTGAGGGTTAAGCACCGAGAGGTTATCCGCCTCCACCACAAAGGTATCAAAAACCTCATAGGTATACCGTGTTTCCTCATACTCCACCAGCACCTTATCTCCGATATCCATCATATCCAAATGGCGGAAGGGATGCATAATCAGGTAGTTGCGGTGACCCGCCAGCACACAGTTGCCCTCCTGCCCGGGCAGGGAAGTACCCGGAATGTGCCCAACCCCGTAAAACAGCTCATCCCCGCCGCCTTCCACCAGATTTTCGGAGATGGAAATTGCGGGTATCTTTATGATGCCAATTGCCGAGACGCTGATAGCCGGGCGAGAAACCAAGAATCCCCCAAGCGCCTGCGGCTCGGGAAATACCGCGGGCGTATCCACACTCTCCTCCCAGCCTTTTGCCGATACCTGCGCGGCAACCTGCGGCAAAGGAGGCGGATCGGCTAAGGGTCTTGCCTCCATGATACCCAGCGAGGACAACAGGGCACCCCACGGGTAATAGGCCGCCTCATAGGCTATGACCGCCACCAGCAGCAATACCCCCGCCGATAAGAGAATATCGGACATTATGCTGTGCTTTTTCCATTTTTTCGCCGGCATACCCATCGTCCTTTCACGCTAATTTCGACATACCTGCAATTCCATAATACTGTTTTCAGATGAAAGCCTTTATAAAAAAACCTGCGTAAAACCCATATATGTTCACGAAGACATAAGACCGCCCGCATCGCGCAAGCGGTCTTATGCTTGTTTGGTGAAAAGAATAATAATAAAAAGAAGTATGCAGTGAGGAAGCCTTTTCGCATCCTGCTTTATCTGTTTTCTATTTTCTCTTACGCAGTAAAATTCCGCCAAGGAGCAGGGCTCCGCCGGCTACCGCGGCAATTTCAACAGGAAACCCACCGGTATTGGGCATGGTTACCCTTTGCGCGTATGTGAAAATATCGTCGTCATCGTCATCGTTTGAACCGGAGCTGGAATCATCTCGCTGTACGCAGGAGAATATCCACTTTGTTTTGCCTACCGCGTTTTGAAACTCATTATCCAGCTCACTGGGAACGGTGAGAGTGGCGGTGATGGTTCCTGCTTGATTTTTACGGTACTTGCCAAGTGAAATGGTTTTACCGCTCTGGGGTCCGGTGGCAGGGCCGGAATAGAGTGTAGAGGTGCTGCCGCCGGGTTTTTTAAGCACCAGCGTAAGTGTAAGGTTTTCAAGCAGAGCCTGAGATTGTGCCTGCTGCTCTTCGGTCAGAAAATCAGCCGCCGCTGTCTTGAGGTAGATATCTACCGTTCTGGAATTTTTATTGTTGATGTTAATCGTCTGCGTTCCCACGGCGCCCGGCATCAGGTCCTTCAGCTCGCTAAACAGGTCGTCGCCCGGTATGGTCACCAGATTTCCCGTACCATCCAGCACTACTGAACTTTCCAGGGCATACGCGCCGGTTGCAAGACCAACCATAAGCAGACTTGCCGCCAAAAAACTAAGCAGAGCCTTTATTAAGGTATTTCTCATCCTAAAAATCCTTTCCGCCTGCAGCGGCTGCAGAGCTTAGATTTTGGCATACCCAAACCGTAACCGGCTTGGGTATGCGATTTTACCTGATTTCCGCCCAATTAGAAGGTTACGCTCGGCCAGCCCACAATCTTGCCGCCATCGTTTTTCGTGGGGGTAAAGTACTGGGACTGAACCGCCTCGGCTACAAACTTAAACTCAAAATTAACGTCCTCATATTCATTGCCAATCGTGGAGGGAACCGTGAGCGTATCAAAGAATACTACCGCCTCGCCCGGAGCGAGCACATTGTTATAATAATAATAGCCGCCCGAATACGTCCAGTTTGTGGTGTCGATGTTGGCGATGCTGTCGTCAATATCGACATCGGCAGAGATTGTGGGATCAACCTTAATGCGCACATACGCAGGGTTTTTGCCGGTGTTGGTGATGGTTGGGTCCTTAGTAAACGATTGTCCGGGCACCACATTGACAAGAACGTTCTCAAGGTTTTCTTCGGAGAATCCGGGCTCCTCAAGCGTAATGCTTACATTACCCATGGTGACGACGTTGGTGACATCATCCTGTGCCGTGAAATACGCGAGGGTGCCGCCGACGATAGTCAGCGCCCCTACCAGGGCCGAGGCTGCGATTACAATCCCTTTCTTACGGAACATGTTTGTTTCCTCCCTATAATTTGGGTTTAAAATTTATCGTAAAGCGAATTGTTGAGGCTTACCCAACCATTTGCTCTTCGAACGCCGCTTTTGCCGAAGCCAGAAAACTTATACCCTCTTCCGGCGCAAACTCGCCCTCACACTGAACCGCCTCGGCGGTAATTACGATATCCAGCTGTGCCAAATTACCCTCTAGGACTGCGTTTGTCAGCTTAACGCCGGTAAAGAGCGGCGTAGTCGCTGAGGCTCTTTCAAGGATTTGGTTGTAGTAAAAATAGCCGTCGCCGGTACTGGTCCACTTGTTTGCGTCAAGGCCCAACCTTTCACCCACTACATCAAACCCGCCGCCCGGCACGGTTATATCGGTATCACCCGCACCGCAGCTTACCCCGGTGACGCTTAGGCGCACATAACAGGGGTTTAGTCCGCTGTTATACACCTGCGGGTCCTTATTTGCCGTTTCTCCCACAGACATGCTGTCGGCTGTAGCTTCGCCGCCATCTGTCCATGCCGGCTCACGCAGCTCCACCGTCACATTGCCCATGGTAATGATATTGGTCACCGGCTCGGTTTGACTGGTAAAGTACGCGGAGGTCGCTCCGATGGAGACAGCCGCAACCAGCACCGCCCCAATGGAGGAGAATAATATGGTTCTTTTCTTCATTTGCTTACAGTCCTTTCTTTGGGGCGACACGCCCGCTTATCATATCCCGGAGCTTTTCACCGTCACAAGGTTTTAGCCTTCACTTCACGTCGGTTGTCTCGCCGTGTCTTGTGTTTTTGACAAGCCAGAGCAGGAGCGCAACCATTGCGAAAACCAGCAAGCAGCAAGCTATTCCCCAACCTGTTTGTAAAAACAGAGACAGATACCCTAGCAGGGGCAGGCACAGGATGGCCTTGCCGATAATCTGGTCGTATAAAACCGGGGTAAAGTCCTCGCTGCTGTTTGCGTCGCCTTTGGTAATAACGTTGCCTGCGGCCGCGTCAATGCGAGTGACCCGGTGGGTAACCCGCATCCCGTTACCCATGGAAAACATAATCGCATCGCCCACCCGGATATCCTGCGGAGCCGCAGCGCGCACCAGCACAATGCTGCCCACCGGGTAGCTCGGCTCCATGCTGCCAGAAAGCACCGCAAACGGGGTGCAGCCCATCAGACGCGGCAGGGTAAGCAGTGCGGCTAACGCTATAATGGCAGCCGTCGCCAGCGCAGAGATTGCCGAGAGAACCTTTTTTCGCAAATCGCAGGCCTCCTTCTTCATTCCACGTCTGAGCTTGGATTAATTTGTCGGCACACCGACGGCTTTAAAGGAGTTTTTGGCAACATCGGTGTGGGAAAGCCACCGATTAATCTCTTTTGTATTTTCATACTTTGCAAAGCCTGTCGCGCTGGTTGTATTTATGGTAAACTCAACACTTCTGTCGGGGGCGGACACCAACCCGTTACTCGAGGCGGTCAGGGCACTTAACCCGTAACGCAGCCCTTGCAGCTCGGTAAGGCGGTAGGTTCCCGCACCTAGGCTTTCAAAGAGAATGCTCTTTTCTCCGGTTCCGTTGGTGCAGCCATCCTCACTCCATTCCCCGGCGCCGCTACTTCCTCCGGTAAACCGCACAAAATCGCTGCCAACCTCACGGTATGCACCGTTTGCATCCTTCTTTTCCAGCGTATACACAAAGATGGGGTCGCCGTGAGGAGCCCAGTTCTGGTCAATTTTTTTCGTCACGGTGATTTTTCCGGTGATTACATCAATGGTAAACCATCCGCCGCTGCCTTGAGCCGCGTTTTTGCTGGTGTTTTGATACCGCGCATAGCCCGGGAAACTGTAGCTATCCGGCACGCCACTGCGGTGAGCGAAGATATCAAGGTCGGTTTTTTCGGTGAGTGTGACAAGCGGTGCGCCGTTAACCACCTGACTGCTGCCGTGAAGCCTGTAGCTGTAGGAGAGGACGGGTGCGGCAGCTGTACCGCTTCCCGCGTAAACCCATGTTGCAGGGATTTCGGACTTCCATGTTCCGCCATCTCTGTACTGCCAGACCGGTTGAGGGGATGCCGAACGTTCCCGCAGGTCTGTTTGCTCACCCGCAAAGACGGTTTTATCCGTAAGCGTAATGGCGGGTGAAAGCAGGTGCAGATTCATTTGCGCGCTGTTAAACGCTTGTGCCGTGTATGCCCCCGCTGTCTTTGGTGTGACAACCGCCTTTACAACAAAGGGAGTATCCTCCGTCGGTCGCTCTGCTAACGGTCGCCCTGCCGGATTTGTAATTGTTACGGCGACGATGGAATCACCAAAGGTATTCCACGGCTTTGTACCTGCCCCCGCAAATTGAGCCGGCTGTGCCATCGCGTCTCCCGCATAGAGATAGGCGTTCTTCCCGCTCAAATCATATCGCAGCGGCACGTTAACTAGGGGCATGCTAAAATTCAGCTTGAAGTCGGGCGTGGGGGGATAGGTAATGCAGGAATCCCCGGTATTGGTTGGCACCTGATTGCCGCCCACATAATAATCCTTTGCCACAACCGTAAAGCTTCTGGTCCAACCGGTATCGGCGTCCCCTGTAGCGGGAATGGCCTGATTATTCCATATAATTCGCTGGGTTCCATCTGAAAGAGCTTCTATACTGGCACCGTTTGCCCTCAGATTGCTGGCGCTTTCGGCGGTTAGTTCAAAACGGGCGTTTACGACATCGGTAATTCTCGCCCCATCCAAACCGTCTGCGATGTTTGAAAAGATTTTCTCAAATGCTCCGCTTAACCCGCCGCCTGCGTTAAAATAGCAGCCTGGGCTTGCAACCTCCTCAAGTTCTTTTTCTATATCACCTACGTTTGTTACGCCTCCGCCAAAGAGACCTGTGGTGAACAGTGTGGCGGGCAAATTCTTAATATTATTGCCTGCCGTCTTAATCTTTGGCCATGTGCTGTCATCGGTGGGCTGACCGTCGGTAAACAATATGGCATACCTTGGAATGGTGGATGGTCTTAATAGCGTAAGTGCTCTCTCTAGGCCAAGCTCCTGCCTGGTGCCTCCTGCCAACTGTATGCCGTTAATCCCGTTATAAATGGAGTTAAGGTTGCTGCTTGAACTGAGAGAGACACGATTGCAGATTGTTTTTATCTGCTGGTCGTTTGCAAACGTAACAACGGATATCTTACTATCCGGCGAGACCGCCGCTACGCTTGCGACAAAATTATTTGCGGATTCCTGCAGCATCTCAAGCTTTGTTTTATCCTGTTTTCCCTTAACATAAACTGTTGTATTTGCATCCGTTACTCTGCCTACGAGGTTCTTATTCCCGTTTGCCTGAGACTCAATGCGGTACCATCCTGTCTGGCTGAATGTTCCCTCATAGCTTGCAGGCCTGCTGGTAAGGTACTCAATTGGCCGGTATTCATTTTGAATGTTAATGAAGAATTTGTAATAGCTGAAAGTGGCCGGATTGGGCGACCCCTGTTCGGTTGTGCTCAGTTGACTGAGACGTTTTGTGGTGGTCGGCTGCGTCATGAGCCATGGCATACTGCCCGAGGCGTCTAGCACCAGTACGATCTCCACCGGGGTTATGTCCGGCGCGTCGGCCCAGGTTTTTAGTAAGATATCATAGGTTCTGTCGGCCTCCGATTTAAGCTGCGCGGTTTTTGACTGCTTAATTGTGGCAAGATCAAAAGGCGGCAGCGTCGCCGAATCCAATGCCGCGAACCCGCTCTCTATCGCGAGGGGGGTATTCAGCAGCTTGTTGGGAATGCTCAGTGCCCCCTGAGACAGGAGCAGGACGGTGGTCTGCACCTGAGTTTGCGTTGGCTCCTGCGGTTGGTCGGAGGACGCAGGTGCCTGTGAGGAGCTGTCCGATGAGGAGACATCCTCCGACGAGCTCTCCTCCAAAGCAGCCTGGGAGCTGCTGTCCTCAGCCGGCAGGGAGCTTTCCTCCGAGCTTATCTCCTCAGAGGATTCCTTCAAAAGCAAAGAGTCCTCCTGCTGCTGTTGGCTGGAATCATCCGCGGATGAGGTGCCTGACTGCTGCTCCACAGAAGGCTCATAGGAGGTGTTTTTGCGCATATCCACCGCCGCGTCAGGTAACGGCGCTGCGGCAGGCTCACTGCCAGTCTCGGAGATACTCTCCGATTGCCCGTTTGCTGCAGCCGCATCAGGAGCGCTTGATGAGGTGTCCGACTGTTGAACATGCTCGTCGGATGAGATCCCACCCGCGGCACTCGAGGTCGTGTCACTTGCTGCGGCGGAACCGGCTTCATACACAATCTTTAGAACCTCAACCAGCGCGTCTGCCGGCAGGTTTGCGTCTGCTAGTTCACAGTCGTATACCTTCTTCTCGGCGCTCAGGTTACTAGCTGTTGCGTCGTTGAGACGCAGCGGCTTGCCTTCGTCATCCACAAGACTGAGGGAAAGGGTGTGCCTTTCGGTTTCGCTGGCGTTTACTCCATAAATCGACAGCCTGTGCATTGCCGGGTCTATGGCGACAATGGCCTGACAATGGTCGCAGCCGATATCGGCATGACCATAGAAACGAACCAGCCGTTTGCCCTCCAGCTGTTTTAGCAGCTCCGCCTTCATGAGCGTACTGCCAAACGGTAGGTCAATTTTATCCGCTATCGCGAAAATGCTCGGATCGAGCAAAAACTCCTGCACATCTGCCCTTGGGTCTTCCGGTATGGGCTGTTCCGGTACGCTGCTCTCACCCGGTGTGGGACCGTCACTTTGCCCAGGTACCCCGCTTTGTCCGGGTGACGGAATGGTTCCTTCGCTTGTACCCAAAGTGGAGGGGGCCGTATTAGATACCCCGGGGATTGTTGATTGACCGGTGGTGGGCTGCCCAACCTCACTTTGCAATGCCCCCAGGATTACGGGCGGTTTGATTGTGAGCTGATAGATTACCGGCTCCGCTGGCTTCGCGGTATCCACCAGCGCCCGCAGTACCTCCTCGCCCTGAATCGTTACCTCATGGATTGTGGAGCTGTTGGTGGATGCATCAATGCCGATAAAGCCGGTGCTAATCAGCACCGCAACTGCCATCAGCAGGCCGGTCAGTTTTTTGAATACCCTGTTCTTTACGATGTGTTCCATCCTAAGACACCTCTCTTTGTTTTCTCGACACCGGTTATGTCTTTGCGGCCAACTTTTATGGCGGGAAGCGGAAGGTTTTGCGGGAGCGAGCCTGACTTAGCTTTGAAACGGTTTATTAAACAGGCAAAATCTCATGAAAAACTGTTCGGCGGCAACGCTTTTCGCTACTAAACGGCTGTTCATTTTTTATGACGGGATTTTCAATGGCTTGCGGGGTGCTCACCCGCAATCTGGACGGCTCTGCCAGACCAGCAAAACTAATATATGCAGCACGTCCATTTTTAACACAGTTATTATGGTAATGTGTACCCATACCTAATCATTCTGCGTGCTGCATATAACACAAAATATTGCAGGCTTGTCCGATGGATCACACGGTAAACGCGCGCCTAAAATCGCTGTGGGACCAGGGTATCTGAGCGCACCTGTCTCTATCTAGTATAATATGGAAAATAAGCTAAAAAAAACGTCATATCCACTTGCCGTTTGCAGCGATATATTGTTGTCATCCGTTAATATCTCATTACCAGATACCACATTTTGTATTACTGACAGCATGACTTTTGATATCCCGCCAAATGTCTGTCGTCGCAAAAAAACGATTGGTTCCTGCGGCATAATGACAACCAAACACGCCGCGAAAACGGTTGTTGCATACGGCTAATGTAGGATTTTAGCGGCGTTTGGCATAGGTAATCCTTTTTTCACCGCTGCCCCAATTAACTGAATGACAGGCAGCCAGCCCGCACACACTATATTGATTCACTTTTTTTATGGCCAAAGGCCGGAAAGGAGCGCTTATGCCACTGGAAAACCTGCTGTCACAGGACGCGGAGCTCAAACAGTATTTTAATTCCCTGCCCGACTATGTTCAGGAGACCATCCGCGAACGCGCCAACAACATCGATTCCGCCATCACCCTGCGCCGTTATGTGGAAAGCATTACGAGCGGAGACAAGTAGCTCTCAACAGCACAAGGCCGTACCTTCTGGTACGGCCTTGTGCTGTTGAGAGCTAAATACAAGGGGAAAACTGTGGTTTGGTATATCCCACGCTATGAGGATTG
The DNA here is from genome assembly GCA_023433405.1 of Bacillota bacterium. Taxonomy (GTDB): domain Bacteria; phylum Bacillota; class Clostridia; order Oscillospirales; family Ruminococcaceae; genus Acetanaerobacterium. The sequence goes on from JAEZCT010000083.1 coordinate 139,745, forward strand.
CCTTTAGTCACAAGCCTTCAGCGATTTAAGGAGACCGTTTTCAAATATCATTAAAAATACGCCACGTGCGTTTCATAAACTTTTCAACTGTCACCAGATAGGATATAATGACTAAGGGTGATAAGAATGGAATTAATACGAGAAAGACTTTCAATGGTGCCTGATTATCGGCATCCAAGTTATATAGG